>NZ_JBWKCY010000005.1:40245-345699 GCF_056436245.1 Streptomyces sp. NPDC043812 | reverse complement strand
CGATCGTGATCACCCACGCCGCCAGCAGCCCGGCCGCACCCGTGATCACGAGCATCCAGGCGAAAGCGCGACTCGCGCCGACGGAGCCGTGGGCGTCGTCCCCACTGCTGCCGGAGGAGACGCCGTGGGCCGCTGCAGTCGTCATATCGCCGTTCCATCGTCTGCCGGTGTGCTGAAGCACCGCCATTCTGCCGTACCCCTCCCGGATTTCTCCGTTCGATCGGGATAAGGAACACCCGAAAGCGGTGGTCAGTCACACTGCAACGACCAAGGGGCCCGCGGCAGTTGATGCCCCGGGCCCCTTCGGGTCGCTGTCAGACCAGCTTCGCGCGGAGGTCCGTGACCACGGTGTCCAGGGCGACCGCCTGCTGTTCGCCGGACTCCATGTCCTTGAGCTGGACGACGCCTTCGGCCAGATCACGCTCACCGGCGACGAGGGCGTAGCGGGCGCCCGAACGGTTGGCGTTCTTCATCGCACCCTTCAGGCCGCGGCCGCCGAACGAGAAGTCAGCGGCGATGCCCGCCCTGCGCAGTTCGGTGACGACACCGAACAGCACCCGGCGGGCCTCCTCGCCGAGCGGGACGGCGTAGACGCTGGTGGACTCGGGCAGAACGAGCTCGATGCCCTCCGCCTCCAGCGCCAGGACCGTGCGGTCGACGCCGAGCGCCCAGCCGACGGACGGCAGCGCCGGCCCGCCGATCATCTCGGACAGACCGTCGTAGCGGCCGCCGCCGCCCACCGCGGACTGCGAACCGAGACCGTCGTGGACGAACTCGAACGTCGTGCGCGTGTAGTAGTCGAGGCCGCGCACCAGCTTCTCGTCGTCCTCGAACGCGACACCGGCTGTGGTCAGCAGCCCGCGCACCTCCTCGTGGTACGCCTTGCAGGCGTCACACAGGTAGTCACGCAGCATCGGCGCACCCACCAGCTGCTTCTGGACCTCGGCGCGCTTGTCGTCGAGGACCCGCAGCGGGTTGATCTCGACCCTGCGACGGGTGTCCTCGTCGAGGTCGAGGTCGCGCAGGAAGCCCTGGAGCGCCTCGCGGTAGACGGGTCGGCACTCCTTGTCGCCCAGGGAGTTCAGCAGGATGCGGAAGTTGCGCAGCCCGAGCGCGCGGTACGCCTGGTCGGCCAGGATGATCAGCTCGGCGTCCAGCGCCGGGTCCTCCGCGCCGATCGCCTCCGCGCCGACCTGCGAGAAGTGCCTGTAACGGCCCGCCTGCGGCTGCTCGTAGCGGTAGTAGGAGCCCGAGTACCAGAGTTTGACCGGCAGGTTTCCGACCCTGTGGAGGTTGGCCTCCAGTGCCGCCCGCAGCACCGACGCGGTGCCCTCGGGGCGCAGCGCGAGCCGGTCGCCGCCCTTGGTCTCGAAGGCGTACATCTCCTTCGAGACGATGTCGGTGGACTCACCGACACCGCGGGCGAACAGTTCGACGTTCTCGAAGCCCGGCGTCTCGATGTAGCCGTAGCCGGAGTTCTTCAGCGGGGTGGAGATCGCATCGCGCACGGCCAGGAACGTGGCGGAGCGCGGCGGGGTCAGGTCGTACGTGCCCTTGGGAGCCTGGAAAGTACTCACGAAAAGTCTCGTCACATTCCTCGTCGGGGAGCGTCCACGCTCCCGAGGCCGGCGGCCACGTCCCGCAGGTACGGGTTGGTGGCGCGCTCGCGGCCGATGGTCGTCTGGGGGCCGTGGCCGGACAGCACCACGGTCGAGTCGTCGAGCGGCAGGCACAGCCGGGCCAGCGACTCGAGCATCTCGTCCATGTCGCCGCCGGGCAGGTCCGTGCGTCCGATGGAGCCGGCGAACAGCAGGTCACCCGAGAAGAAGACGGACGGCACGTCCGCGGCCTCGGGCATCCGGAAGGTCACCGACCCCTTGGTATGGCCGGGCGCATGCGAGACGGAGAAGTCGAGACCGGCCAGGCTCAGAGCCGCTCCGTCGGTCAGCTCCTTGACGTCGTCGGGCTCCCCCACGGTCAGCTCGCCCATCAGCGGCATGCCGATGGAGCGGCCGAGCGCCTTCTCGGGGTCGCTCATCATGTAGCGGTCGGCGGGGTGGATCCACGCCGGGACGTCATGGGCGCCGCAGACGGGGACGACGGAGGCGACATGGTCGATGTGGCCGTGGGTGAGCACGACGGCGACGGGCTTGAGCCGATGCTTCCTGAGCGTCTCCTCGACACCCTGGGCGGCCTGGTGGCCGGGGTCGATGATCACGCACTCCTCGCCTGCGGCGGGGGCGACCAGGTAACAGTTGGTCCCCCAGGCCCCGGCGGGGAACCCGGCAATAAGCACGATCGTCCTCAGTTCGGTCGTCGAGAGGGCATGTGGCGGATCGGCGGGCGGTACTGCACGCGTCGATCACAGCAGTTCAGAGACTACCGGCGCTGCTCGTCCCACAGCCAACCCGTATACGGTACGGGGCAAGCTCAGCGGTCGGCATCACGCGACGTGCGCAGCCCCTCGACGAACACGACAACTTCGACGTTCACGACCGACAAGGAGAAGACCCGGTGGTCAGCAGCGATCAGCGGCGGCGGCAGCTCGCCAGGGAGAAGTTCGAGCGCCAGCAGCAGCGTCGGGAGCAGGCGCGGAAGAAGGCGAAGCAGCGCAACGCGATCATCGCCGCGGCGCTCGCCGTCGTCCTCGCCTCCGGCGGGGCCGTCTATGCCTCCGTGGCCCTGAGCGACGGCGACAAGGACGACAGCGCGTCGCAGACGGACAGCTCCCCCAGCGCGAGCCCCTCCGAGTCGGAGAGCAGCGCGCCCGCGCCCGCCATGTCGATCGACAAGAAGGCGAAGTACTCGTTCGCGCTCGAGACCAACGAGGGCGGGATCACGATCGCGATGGACGCGGCGAAGACGCCGCACACGGTGAACTCGTTCAAGTCGCTGGCGGACAAGGGCTACTTCAACGGCACCAAGTGTCACCGTCTGACCACGCAGAACATCTACGTCCTGCAGTGCGGCGACCCGAAGGGCGACGGCACCGGCGGTCCCGGCTACACGATCCCGGACGAGAACCTGACGGCGCTCGGCAAGGCCGGCGACGACGGCACCGTGACCTTCCCGGCGGGCACCGTCGCGATGGCGAACACCGGCCAGCCGAACTCGGGCGGCAGCCAGTTCTTCCTCGTCTACAAGGACACCAAACTGCCGCCCACCTACACACCGTTCGGCACCATGGACGACAAGAGCCTGAAGATCGTGGAAGCCGTGGGCAAGGCAGGAGTCGAGGGCGGCGCCGCCGACGGTGCTCCGAAGAAGCCCGTCACCATCGAGAAGGCCTCCGTCCCGAAGGTGTGAGCGGAGGAATTTCGGCCGCGCTGAGTGCGGACAGCCGGGCAGCCGGTCGCCTAGATTGGCGTTGTGCAGCGCGCGCGTGATGTCGCGCTGTGTAGGGGCGGGCGAGGCCCGTCCAGGAAACTGTGGACGATGCCCGGGGGACGAACTCCCTCGCGGGCATCAGGTTGAGGAGGCGCTGTGAGCAGCGACCCGTGGGGCCGCGTCGACGAGACGGGCACCGTGTACGTGCGTACTGCCGAGGGCGAGCAGGTCGTCGGATCGTGGCAGGCCGGCACTCCCGAGGAGGCGCTGGCCTATTTCGAGCGCAAGTACGAGGGCCTGGTGGTCGAGATCGGCCTCCTCGAGCGGCGGGTGAGGACCACCGACCTTTCTGCCAAGGACGCCCAGGTGGCGATCGACCATCTGCGTCAGCAGGTGGACGAGCACCACGCGGTGGGCGACCTCGCCGCGCTGCGCGTGCGTCTGGACGCACTCGTGGCGACGGTCGAGAAGCGCCGTGAGGAGCGCAAGGTCCAGCGCGCGAAGCAGAGCGACGAGGCGCGCCACGCCAAGGAGGCGCTGGTCACCGAGGCCGAGGAGCTGGCGCAGAGCGAGCAGTGGCGGGCCGCCGGTGAGCGGCTGCGGGCGCTGGTGGACACCTGGAAGGGCCTGCCGAGGCTGGACCGGAAGTCCGACGACGAGCTGTGGCACCGCTTCTCGCACGCACGCTCGGCGTTCTCGAAGCGGCGCAAGGCGCACTTCGCCTCGCTGGACGCGCAGCGCGAGGAGGCCCGTCAGACCAAGGAGCGGCTGGTCGTCGAGGCCGAGTCGCTGTCCGGTTCGACGGACTGGGGCCCCACCGCGGCCCGCTACCGCGACCTGATGGCGCAGTGGAAGGCGGCGGGCCGTGCGCAGCGCGAGGCCGAGGACGACCTGTGGAACCGCTTCCGCGGCGCCCAGGACATCTTCTTCGCCGCGCGCAGCGGGGTGTTCGCCGAGCGGGACGCCGAGCAGTCGGAGAACCTCAAGCTCAAGGAGGAGCTCGCGGTCGAGGCCGAGAAGCTGGTGCCCGTGACGGACCTCAAGGCGGCGCGTGCCGCGTTCCGGTCCATCAACGAGCGCTGGGAGGCCATCGGCCATGTGCCGCGCGACGCCCGGCCCAAGGTCGAGGGCCGGATGCACGCGGTGGAGCGGGCCCTTCAGGAGTCCGAGGAGAACGAGTGGCGCCGTACGAACCCTGAGGCGCGTGCGCGTGCCGAGGGTCTGACGGGTCAGCTGCAGGCGGCCGTGGACAAGCTGCGCGGGCAGATCGACGCGGCGCGCGCAGCGGGCAACAACGCCAAGGCGGACAAGCTCGGCAAGGAGCTCGAGGGCCGTCAGGCGCTGCTGGACCAGGCGCTGAAGGGCCTGGAGGAGTTCGGCGGCTGATCTTTCGCAGCCGCAGCGTACGGCGAAGGGCTCCCCGCCTCATGGCGGGGAGCCCTTCGCCGTACGGGCGCTCTCCGACACCACGAAAGCCCTGCGCATGACCCATGCGCAGGGCTTTCGACGGGCTACGGTCTCGCGGGCCGTCAGGGCCGCCGCGCCGACGTCACGCGGTACACGTCGTAGACACCCTCCACGCCCCGCACCGCCTTCAGTACATGGCCGAGGTGTTTCGGATCGCCCATCTCGAACGTGAAGCGCGAGGTGGCCACCCGGTCGCGGGAGGTCTGGACGGCCGCGGAAAGGATGTTGACGTGCTGGTCGGACAGGACACGGGTGACGTCCGACAGCAGCCGCGAGCGGTCCAGCGCCTCGACCTGAATCGCGACGAGGAAGACCGAGGACTGGGTGGGCGCCCACTCGACGTCGAGGATGCGCTCGGGCTGCTGCGAGAGCGAGTCGACGTTCACACAGTCCGCGCGGTGCACCGACACCCCGCTGCCGCGGGTGACGAAGCCGATGATCGGGTCGCCCGGGACCGGCGTACAACAGCGGGCGAGCTTGACCCACACGTCCTCGACACCCTTGACGACCACACCCGGGTCGGCGCTGTTGCGCCGCTTGGTGCGGCTGCGGGACGGCGGGGTGGACTCGGCGATGTCCTCGCTGGCGGCCTCCTCACCACCGAGGGCCTGCACCAGCTTCTGCACGACGCCCTGCGCCGCCACATGGCCTTCGCCGATGGCCGCGTAGAGCGAGGAGATGTCGGGGTAGCGCATCTCGTGGGCGAGGGTGACCAGCGAGTCGCCCGTGAGGATCCGCTGGATCGGCAGGTTCTGCTTGCGCATCGCCCGCACGATGGCGTCCTTGCCGTGCTCGATCGCCTCGTCGCGGCGCTCCTTGGAGAACCAGGCGCGGATCTTGTTCCGGGCCCGCGGCGATTTGACGAAGCCGAGCCAGTCGCGCGAGGGCCCTGCGCCTTCGGCCTTGGAGGTGAAGACCTCGACCAGGTCGCCGTTGTCGAGGGTCGACTCGAGCGGTACGAGACGCCCGTTGACCCGTGCTCCTATGGTGCGGTGGCCGACCTCGGTGTGGACGGCGTAGGCGAAGTCGACAGGGGTGGCACCTGCGGGGAGAGCTATGACGTCGCCCTTGGGCGTGAAGACGAAGACCTCGTTGCGCGAGAGGTCGAAGCGCAGCGACTCGAGGAACTCGCCGGGGTCCTCGGTCTCCTTCTGCCAGTCCAGCAACTGCCGCAGCCAGGCCATGTCGTTGACGGTGTCCTGGCCGGCGCTGCCCTTGGCGGCGCGGGGCACGTCGGTGCGGACCTTGGAGGTGCCGGCGACGGTCTCCTGCTTGTACTTCCAGTGCGCGGCGATGCCGTACTCGGCGCGGCGGTGCATGTCGAACGTGCGGATCTGCAGCTCGACCGGCTTGCCGTTGGGGCCGATGACCGTCGTGTGCAGCGACTGGTACATGTTGAACTTGGGCATCGCGATGTAGTCCTTGAACCGGCCGGGGACCGGGTTCCATCGCGCGTGCACGGTGCCGAGGGCGGCATAGCAGTCGCGGACCGTGTCGACGAGGACACGGATGCCCACCAGGTCGTAGATCTCCGCGAAGTCACGGCCGCGGACGATCATCTTCTGGTAGACGCTGTAGTAGTGCTTGGGGCGGCCGGTGACGGTCGCCTTGATGCGGGCGGCGCGCAGATCGGACTGGACCTCGTCGGTCACTATGGCGAGGTATTCGTCGCGCTTGGGCGCGCGCTCGGCGACGAGACGCACGATCTCGTCGTACATCTTGGGATAGAGGATCGCGAAGGCGAGGTCCTCCAGCTCCCACTTGATGGTGTTCATGCCCAGCCGGTGCGCCAGCGGGGCGTAGATCTCCAGCGTCTCGCGGGCCTTCTTCTCCTGCTTCTCCCGCTTGAGATAGCGCATGGTGCGCATGTTGTGCAGCCGGTCGGCGAGCTTGATGACCAGGACCCGGGGGTCCTTGGCCATGGCGACGACCATCTTGCGTACGGTCTCGGCCTGCGCCGCCTCGCCGAACTTGACCTTGTCCAGCTTGGTCACGCCGTCGACGAGCAGGGCGACCTGGTCGCCGAAGTCGCGGCGGAGCTGGTCCAGCCCGTACTCGGTGTCCTCGACCGTGTCGTGCAGCAGGCCCGCCATCAGCGTCGCCGGGTCCATGCCGAGTTCGGCGAGGATCGTGGTGACGGCGAGCGGGTGGGTGATGTACGGGTCGCCGCTCTTGCGCTTCTGACCGCGGTGCCAGCGCTCGGCGACCTGGTACGCCTTCTCGACCTGGCGCAGCGTGGACGTCTCGATCTTCGGGTCGTTGCTGCGCACGATCCGCAGCAACGGCTCGAGCACCGGGTTGTACGGCGAGGAGCGCTGCACTCCGAGGCGGGCGAGACGGGCGCGTACGCGGTTCGAGGAGCCGCCGGTGCGGGCCGTGGCGGGCGGCAGGGGCTTGGGCGCGGAAACGGGCACCGGGCTGACGCGCTCGGGCGCGGCGGGCTGCGGCTTCTCGGCCGGCTCGGCCTCGGGCGTGACAGGGGCTGCCGCGGCCTTTTCGGCCTGCTGGTCGGGCTGCGCGGCGGCGGGCTGGGCCTCGTCTGGCAAGGGCACTCCTCGTGCGGTTCCGGGTCCCCCGGTCAGGCCCGGAAAGGCCATGGTATCGACCCCGCTGTTCGGGTGCGCACGAGGCGGTGGGAGTGACCGTGCGCGCGAGACGACGACGGGTGCCCCGGAGGATTCCGGGGCACCCGTCGTATGCCGAGGCGCGGCGTCATGCCGCCGCGTCAGAGCGTGATCAGTGCCTCCAGCGGCGCACCGGCCAGGGCACCGTCGAGACGGGCACGGCCACCGAGGAAGCCGAGCTCCATCAGGACCGCGACACCCGCGACCTCCGCACCCGCCCGCCGGATCAGCCCCAGCGCGGCTTCTGCGGTGCCGCCGGTGGCGAGGACGTCGTCGATGACCATCACGCGGTCGCCCGCGTTCAGGTCCTCCGCGTGGATCTCGATCTCGGCGGTGCCGTACTCCAGCTCGTACGCCTGGGACAGCGTCGCGCCGGGGAGCTTGCCGGCCTTGCGGACCGGGATGAAGCCGATGCCCGCGCCGACGGCTACCGGTGCCGCGAGGATGAACCCGCGCGCCTCCAGGCCGACGATCTTCGTCGCCCCGTGGCGGACGCACAGCTCGGTGAGCGCGTCCGTCAGCGCCGTGAAGGCGACCGGATCGGCGAGCAGGGGCGTGATGTCCTTGAACATCACTCCCGGCTTCGGGTAGTCCGCGACATCACGGATGCGGCTGAGCAGCAGCTCCTGGGTCGAGGCGCTCACCGGCGACGGCCCGACGGACGGCTGCGGCCACGGCCGCGGGGACCGACGACGGCACCGGCGGCGGTCGTGTCACCGGGCTCGTCGGCAATGGAGCCCGAGTCGTCGCCCGGCTCCTGCTCGCCCTTGGCAGCGGCGGCCGCGCGCTTGGCCAGCACCCGCTTCTTCAGGGCCTTCATCTGCGGCTCGCGCTCCTTGAGGTCGGCGACCAGCGGAGTGGCGATGAAGATCGAGGAGTACGCACCGGCCGCGAGACCGACGAACAGGGAGAGCGAGATGTCGTTCAGCATGCCGGCGCCGAGGACGCCGCCACCGATGAACAGCAGGCCCGCGACCGGCAGCAGCGCCACGACCGTGGTGTTGATGGAACGCACCAGGGTGCTGTTGATGCTGCGGTTGGCAACCTCGCTGTAGGTCCAGCGGGTCTGCTTGGTGATGTCCTTCGAGCCCTCCTTGAGGGAGTCGAAGACCACGACCGTGTCGTACAGCGAGTAACCGAGGATGGTCAGCAGACCGATGACCGTGCCCGGCGTGACTTCGAAGCCCACCAGGGCATAGACGCCCACGGTGATGGTGATGTCGTGGATCAGCGCGACCAGGGCCGCGATCGCCATGCGCCATTCGAAGGCGATCGCCAGATAGATCACGACGAGGATCATGAAGATCCCGAGGCCGGTCCATGCCTTGTTGGCGATCTGCTCGCCCCAGCTGGGTCCGACCAGTTCGCCGTTGATCGTCTCCGCGTCGACCTTGAGGGTCTCGGCGAGCTCCGCCTCTACCTTGTCGGCCTGCTGGGTGTCCAGCTCGCTGACCTGGATGCGCAGACCGCCGTTGCCCAGCTCCTGCACGATCGCGGGGTGGCCGGAGGCCGCTTCCGCGGCCTCCTGGGCCTGTGCGACCGACGCGCTCGTCTTCGGCGTGGTGAAGACGGCACCGCCCTTGAACTCGATGCCCATGTTCAGACCCTGGACGACCAGGCCGAGGATGGCCGTGATGGTGATCAGGATCGAGACGCCGTACCAGATCTTTCGCTTGCCGACGAAGTCGTAACCGACCTCGCCCTGGTACAGCCTGGCACCGAGGTTGCCGAGTCGTGACATCTCACGCCTCCTTCGGGTCGGTCGGGGCGGAGACGCGACGGGAGCGGCGCAGCGGGGGCTTGGCGCCGAGCCGCTTCGGGTCCAGTCCGGACCACGGGTGGCCGTTCGCGAAGAACTTCTTGCGGGCGAGGAGCGTCATCACCGGCTTGGTGAACAGGAAGACGACGACGACGTCGAGCAGGGTCGTCAGACCGAGCGTGAACGCGAAGCCCTGGACCTTGCCGACCGTGACCACGAACAGCACGGCGGCGGCGAGGAACGACACGAAGTCGGACACCAGGATGGTGCGCCGGGCACGGGGCCAGGCACGCTCGACGGCCGGACGCAGAGTGCGTCCCTCGCGGATCTCGTCCCGGATGCGTTCGAAGTACACGATGAACGAGTCCGCGGTGATACCGATGGCGACGATGGCTCCGCAGACGGCAGGCAGGTTCAGCGCGAAGCCGATGCCCGGGCCGAGCAGGGCCATGAGCGTGTAGGTCAGGACCGCGGAGACCAGGAGGCTGAGGATCGCGATCAGGGACAGGCCGCGGTAGTAGACGACCAGGTAGATCACGACGAGCGCGAGACCGATGGCTCCGGCGATCAGACCCGCGTGGAGCTGCTCACCGCCGAGCGCGGCGGTAACGGTGGTGACGCTCTGCTCCTCGAAGGTCAGGGGCAGGGCACCGTAGGACAGGATGTTGCCGAGGTCCTGGGCGGATTCCTGAGTGAAGTCACCGGTGATCTCGGCGCTGCCGCTCAGCGTCTGGTTCACCTGCGGGGCCGAGACCACCTCGCCGTCGAGGACGATGGCGAACTGGTTCATCGGGGGCTGCTGCTGCGACAGGCGGCTGGTGATCGTCGAGAACTTCTTGGCGCCCTTGTCGGTGAACTCCATCGTGACCTTCCACAGGCCACGCTGCTGGTCGAGCTCACCCTTGGCGTCGTCGACGTCCTTGCCGTCCACCTCGGCGGGGCCGAGGATGTACTTCTCCCACTGGTCCGCGCTGTTCTTGCCACAGGCGATGGTGGTGTCGCTGGGCTTGACGTTGTCAGCGAGCTTGCCGCGCGCCTTGTCGTCCGTGCAGTCCAGAGCCGTGAACTTCTTCTCCAGTGCGGCGGAGGCCGGGTCGGAGGACGGCGTCGGCGTGGGGCTCTCGGAGGACTTCGGCTTGTCCGAGCCGGAGGGGGTCGGGGTCGGCGACGGGGCCTTGAGGCCCTCGGTCACCGCGCGGCCCTGGGTGGTCGGCGTCGCGGAGGGGGAACCGGAGGGAGCGTTCGCCTCGGGCTTGTCCGTCGCCTTGTCACTGGGCGTGGCGCTGGGCTTGCCGGAGGGCGAAGCACTCGGGCTGCCCGACGGCTCGGGGGCGGCGGGACCGCCGGCGGCCACCGTCAGCACGGGCCGGAAGAAGAGCTGGGCGGTGGTGCCGACCTGCTCCCGGGCCTGCTCGGAATTCGTCCCCTTGGGGATGTTGACGATGATGTTCCGCTCGCCCTGGGTCTGAACCTCGGCCTCGGAGACACCCAGACCATTGACACGGCGTTCGATGATGCCGACCGCGGTGTTCATGTTGGTCTCGTTGATGGCGTTCGCTGCGCCGGGCTGGTTCTTCGCCTCGAGCGTGATGGTCGTACCGCCCGCCAGGTCGATGCCCAGACGCGGCGTGAGCTGACCTGCCCAGAACATACCGCCCGTGAGCGCGACCATGGCGATCAGGATCAGAGCCAGGGCGCGCCCCGGCTTGCTCTGAGCCCCCGCGGGCCTTCGGCCCCTGTTCGGTGCTGCCACCTTCTCGTTTCTCCCTGTCCAACCGCCTGCGCCGGGTGTGCGCCGAGGCGGCCACGAAGTGTTGTGGGGACCTGCCCCCGAGATGCGTCGGCACAACCGGGGGACCGCCCGGCGCCTGTGTGCGCCGCCGCGGTCCCCGATCGTGGCTACTTCGCGTCGGCCTCGCCGTCGGACTTGCCGTCCTTGGTGTCGGCGTCCTTCGGCTCGGCGTCGTCCGCGTCGGCCTTCTTGCCGAGGTCGATCTTGTCGGCGTCCGAAGTGTCGTCGGCGGCGGAGTCACCGGTCAGCGAGGCGGCGTCGTCCGGGACGACGGTGGCGTCGTCGACCTTGACATCGTCGTCACCGTGGACGATGCGGTTGTACTCCTCGTCCGAGAGGACGGCACCGATGGAGTTCTTCGCGAACACCAGGTGCACGCCCGGCGCGGCCTCGAGGAGGACCGTGTCGTCGTTGACCTCCTTGACGGTCGCGTAAAGGCCACCGATGGTCCGCACGCCGGTACCGGGCTGCATCTGGTTGCGCATGTTCGCGGCAGCCTGCTGCTTCTTCTTGGCGGAGCGGGTCATCAGGAACATGGCCCCGATGAGCACGATGAAGGGGAGGAGGGTCAAGATATCCACGGCGGGGAATTCCTTCGCACGACCGCGCTGATGAACGGCCTGATCTACGGGGATGGGCACGCCGACCCGTACAGGGCGGCATCGGCGGAGTCTAAGCGAGTCCGCATCACTGGAACAACGCCCAGCATCCCACCCTGGTTCCTCAGCCGACCAGTCTCCTCGCCGTCACGCCCCGAACAACCCCTGTTGTCCGCTTGCGCCCGGCGCCTGCTGGGGCGCCGTGAGGCCCAGGTGTGCCCAGGCGGCGGGGGTGGCCACCCTGCCGCGCGGCGTACGGGCCAGCAGCCCCTCCCGTACGAGAAATGGCTCGGCGACCTCCTCGACCGTCTCGCGCTCCTCCCCCACCGCGACCGCCAGGGTCGACAGGCCGACCGGACCGCCGCCGAACAGCTTGAGCAGAGCGTGCAGCACGGCCCGGTCGAGGCGGTCGAGGCCGCGGCTGTCGACCTCGTAAACCCCGAGTGCGGCCGCGGCCACCTCACGGGTGATGAGCCCGTCCGCCTTGACCTGGGCGTAGTCGCGCACCCGGCGCAGCAGACGGTTGGCGATACGGGGCGTTCCGCGGGAGCGTCCGGCGATTTCGGCGGCCCCCTCCACCTCGACGTCGAGGTCGAGCAGCTGGGCGGAGCGGTGGATGACGCGCTCCAGCTCGGCGGGCTCGTAGAACTCCATGTGCGCGGTGAAGCCGAAGCGGTCGCGCAGCGGGGGCGGCAGCAGTCCTGCCCGGGTGGTGGCCCCGACGAGGGTGAAGGGCGGCAGATCCAGCGGGATGGCGGTGGCGCCCGGGCCCTTGCCGACGATCACATCGACGCGGAAGTCCTCCATCGCCATGTAGAGCATCTCCTCGGCAGGCCGGGACATGCGGTGGATCTCGTCGAGGAAGAGGACCTCGCCCTCCTGGAGGGAGGAGAGGATCGCGGCCAGGTCTCCTGCGTGCTGGATGGCGGGGCCGGAGGTGATGCGGATCGGCGCGTTCATCTCGGCGGCGATGATCATCGACAGCGTGGTCTTGCCGAGCCCTGGGGCGCCGGACAGCAGCACGTGGTCGGCGGTGGCGCCCCGCTGGCGGGCCGCCCTGAGGACGAGGTCGAGCTGCTGGCGGACCCTTTCCTGGCCGACGAACTCGTCGAGGGTCTTGGGGCGCAGGGCCGCCTCGACGGCACTGTCCTCGCCGTCGGCGTCGGCACCGACGAGCCGCGCGTCGTCGCCGACGGCATCGGTGGTGGTGGTCTCGTCGTCCCAGTTCACGTGACTGCCTTTTCGCTTCTCGGTGTGTGCGGGTGGGTGGGCGGGGCGGGCCTGCTTCCCCCGCCCCGACCTACGGCCCGGCGGCTGGGGGACGTGGTCCCTGACGGGCGGAGAAGATCAGCCCCGCCGGGTGATGAAGGCGTGGGGGCCCCACGCCCGCAGGGCACAGCAGGGGCCCCCCGTGTCACCGGGTCCGGTTGAGTGTCTGGAGCGCCGCACGCAGCAACGGGCCCACGTCCGGGGACGTCCCCAGGGACTCCGCCTGCGGCGTCACCGCCGTGACCGCCTCCTCCGCCTCGCGGGTCGCGTAGCCGAGGCCGATCAGCGCCGCATGCAGCTGGTCGCGCCAGGACTGGGTGACCGGGGTGCCGACGGCCGCCCGGATGCCGAGCGGTTCGCCGAGGCGGTCCCTCAGCTCCAGCAGCAGCTTCTGGGCGCCCTTCTTGCCGATGCCCGGCACCATGGTCAGCGCCTTCTCGTCACCGGACGAGACGGCGATCCGCAGGGCGTCCGGGCTGTGCACGGCAAGCATTGCCTGGGCGAGCCGGGGGCCGACGCCGCTCGCGGTCTGCAGCAGCTCGAAGACCTGGCGCTCGTCGTCGTCGGCGAAGCCGTACAGCGTCAGCGAGTCCTCGCGGACCACCAACGACGTGGCCAGTCTCGCCTCCTGACCGATCCTCAGCTCCGACAGTGTGTTCGGCGTGCACTGGACTGCCATGCCGACGCCGCCGACCTCGATCACGGCGGTCGTCGGGGCGAGTGCGGCGACAGGGCCGCTCACAAAGGCGATCATGTGGTCCGGCCTCTCGTTGCGTGGTGCGCGGCGACCGCCTGCTGGAGGCGGTTCTGCGCGGGGGCGCGCCAGATGTGGCAGATGGCGAGGGCGAGGGCGTCCGCCGCGTCTGCGGGTCTGGGCGGGGCGTCGAGCCGCAGCAGGCGGGTCACCATCGCGCCCACCTGCGCCTTGTCGGCCCTGCCACTGCCGGTGACGGCGGCCTTGACCTCGCTGGGCGTGTGCAGGGCGACGGGAATTCCGCGCCGGGACGCGCAGAGCATGGCAACGGCGCTGGCCTGGGCGGTGCCCATCACCGTCCGGACGTTGTGCTGGCTGAACACCCGCTCCACCGCGACGAATTCGGGCCGGTGTTCGTCGAGCCACTGCTCGATGCCCTGCTCGATGGCGACCAGTCGACTGCCCAGTTCGGCATCGGCCGGGGTCCGTACGACTCCGACGCCGCGCATCGTCAGCGGACGGCCGGCAACGCCCTCGACGACGCCGACACCGCACCGGGTCAGCCCCGGGTCCACCCCCAGAACGCGCACCGGCCCTCCCTTCGTCCTCTCCCGGTCACCGCCGGGAGGTACCCCCTGTTCGTGCAGGTTATCGGCTCGCGCCGACAATGCACCGACGGGCCGACGGGGGTGTCCCCGTCGGCCCGTCGTGGAAGGAGCCGGCTCAGGCGTCGACCTTCTCCATGACCTCGTCCGAGACGTCGAAGTTGGCGAAGACGTTCTGCACGTCGTCGCTGTCCTCCAGTGCGTCGATCAGCTTGAAGATCTTGCGTGCGCCTTCCTCGTCCAGCTCGACCTGCATGGTCGGGACGAAGTTGGCCTCGGCGGAGTCGTAGTCGATGCCGTTCTCCTGCAGGGCGCTGCGCACCGCGACCAGGTCGGTGGCCTCGCTGAGCACCTCGAAGGACTCGCCGAGGTCGTTGACCTCTTCGGCGCCCGCGTCCAGGACCGCCCCCAGGACGTCGTCCTCGGTCAGTTCGCCCTTGGGGACGATGACGACGCCCTTGCGGTTGAACAGGTACGACACCGAGCCCGGGTCGGCCATCGAACCGCCGTTGCGGGTCATGGCGACGCGGACGTCGGAGGCGGCGCGGTTGCGGTTGTCGGTGAGGCACTCGATGAGAACCGCAACACCGTTCGGGCCGTAACCCTCGTACATGATCGTCTCGTAGTCGACGCCGCCGGCCTCGAGGCCGCCGCCGCGCTTGACCGCGGAGTCGATGTTCTTGTTCGGGACGGAGCTCTTCTTCGCCTTCTGGATGGCGTCGAAGAGGGTCGGGTTGCCTTCGATGTCAGCGCCACCGGTGCGGGCCGCGACCTCGATGTTCTTGATGAGCTTCGCGAAGAGTTTGCCGCGCTTGGCGTCGATCACGGCCTTCTTGTGCTTCGTCGTAGCCCATTTAGAGTGGCCGGACATCTGCCTGTCTCCTTCGCGTAACCCTTTACTGAACGAACCCGAGAGATCCTACCGGGATCGCGTCACCCTCCCGCGCGCACACTGTCGACGAAGAGGGCGTGCACCCGGTGGTCGCCGGTCAGTTCGGGGTGGAAGGACGTCGCGAGGACGTTGCCCTGGCGTACGGCGACGATGTGGCCGTCGTGCTCGGCGAGCACCTCGGTCTCGGCGCCGACGGACTCCACCCAGGGGGCGCGGATGAAGACGCCCTCGACGGGGCCGCCTTCGACACCGCGGACCTCGACGGCCGCCTCGAAGGACTCGTTCTGCCGGCCGAACGCGTTGCGACGGACGATCATGTCGATGCCGCCGAACGTCTCCTGTCCGGAGCGCGGGTCGAGGATCTTGTCGGCGAGCATGATCAGTCCGGCGCAGGTGCCGTAGACGGGCATGCCCCGCGCGATGCGCTCACGCAGCGGCTCGGCCATGCCGAACAGCGCGGCGAGCTTGGACATGGTCGTCGACTCGCCGCCGGGTATCACCAGTCCGTCGACCTCGGCCAGTTCCTCGGGCCGCCTGACCGGCCTGGCCACGGCGTCGGCCGCGGCCAGGGCGATCAGATGCTCCCGTACGTCGCCCTGGAGCGCCAGGACACCGATCACGGGCGTGGTCATTACCAGCCCCGGTTGGCGTAGCGCTCGGTCTCGGGAAGGGTGTCGCAGTTGATGCCGACCATGGCCTCGCCCAGGTTGCGGGAGGCGTCGGCGATGACCTTCGGGTCGTCGTAGAAGGTGGTGGCCTTCACGATCGCGGCGGCGCGCTTGGCCGGGTCGCCGGACTTGAAGATCCCGGAGCCGACGAAGACGCCTTCGGCACCGAGCTGGCGCATCAGCGCGGCGTCGGCCGGGGTGGCCACACCGCCGGCGGAGAACAGCACGACCGGCAGCTTGCCGAGCTCGGAGACCTCCTTGACGAGCTCGTAGGGGGCGCGCAGCTCCTTGGCGGCGGCGTACAGCTCGTTGTTGTCGAAGCCGCGCAGCTTGGCGATCTCGTTCTTGATCTGGCGCAGGTGGCGGACGGCCTCGACGACGTTGCCCGTGCCGGCCTCGCCCTTGGAGCGGATCATGGCCGCACCCTCGGCGATGCGGCGCAGGGCCTCACCCAGGTTGGTGGCGCCGCAGACGAACGGCGTGGTGAACGCGAACTTGTCGCTGTGGTTGACCTCGTCGGCCGGGGTCAGCACCTCGGACTCGTCGATGTAGTCGACGCCGAGTGACTGGAGCACCTGGGCCTCGACGAAGTGGCCGATGCGGGACTTGGCCATCACGGGGATGGAGACCGCCTCGATGATCTCCTCGATCATGTTCGGGTCGGACATCCGGGCCACTCCGCCGTCCTTGCGGATGTCGGCGGGCACGCGCTCGAGGGCCATGACGGCGACGGCGCCGGCATCCTCGGCGATCTTCGCCTGCTCGGCGTTGACCACGTCCATGATCACGCCGCCCTTGAGCTGCTCGGCCATGCCGCGCTTCACGCGCGCGGTGCCGGTCGCGGGGGACTGCGGGGTGGGGGTGCTGGACACGGAGACCTCACTCGATGACGACGTTGTGATGCTCACCGATGGAACATCCAGGTACCAGTCCACATCAAGGGCCAATAAACAGGCGGTGGATCGTTTTCGCCGTGCCATGCAAGGTTCAGGCGGGCCGGTCCGCCAGTGCCACCGGCGGCTCGTCGTCCATTTCGAACGCCAGCGGGAACGGAGCGTGGCCCGCCAGCCGGAACCAGCGCACCTTCCGGTGCCGGCGCAGCGCGCGGGCGGCCCGCACCGCGTCGTTGTGGAACCGGCGCGCCATGGGCACGCGGCGCACCGCCTGCGCGAGCTCGCCCGCCGCGTCCTCGCCGCCCGGCACCTCTCGCAGCGCCTCGACCTGTGCGGCCTCCCCGAACACGGCCCGCAGTGCGGCACTCAGCTCGCTCTCGGCGACCTCTCGGTGCTCCTCCTCGGACTGACGGGCGGCATGCGCGGCCTCGTACAGAACGATCGAGGCGGCGGGATCGAGTACCCCGGAGGTCGCGAGCTCCTGGGCGACCGAGGCACGGCGCAGCAGCTGGGCGTCGAGCGCGGCGCGGGCGGCGTCGATACGGGCATGCAGCCGGTCGAGCCGCCCGGCGGTCCAGCTGAGGTACATACCGATGGCCACGAGCGCGACGACGATCCAGATCAGGGTGCTCACGGGCGGCAAGGCTACCGGGCCGTCGGACGGGCGGCGGACCTGGTCACCCTGCCGTGCCCGGCCCGCTCGTGCGCGTCACGTCGCCCCGGTGCCCTCAGTCCCGCGCCGCCAGTCCGAAGCGGGTGCGCAACCCCGTGCGCTCGTCCTCGGCCACCGATGCCGCGCCGTCCGTCACCGTCTCGTACACGGCGAGGATGTCGGCACCCACCGTGGACCAGTCGAAGCGCCGCACATGCGCGCTGCCCCGGGCGCGCAGTTCGGCGCGGCGCTGGGGGTCGCCCAGCAGCCGCACGGCAGCAGCCGCCAGGGCGTCCGCGTCCTCGTTGGCGAACAGCTCCCCCGCCGCGCCCTGGTCCAGTACCTGGGCGAAGGCGTCCAGGTCCGCGGCGAGCACCGGTGCGCCCGCCGACATCGCCTCGACGAGGATGATGCCGAAGCTCTCGCCGCCGGTGTTCGGCGCCACATAGACGTCGACGCTGCGCAGCAGCCGTGCCTTGTCCTCGTCGCTGACCATGCCGAGGAACTCGACGCGCGAGCGCATCTCCTTCGGCAGCGAGGCGACGGCTTCCTCCTCGTCGCCCCGGCCGGCGACCAGCAGCCTGGTGTCGGGGCACTCGGCGAGGATTGCCGGGAGCGCCTTCATCAGGACCGGCAGGCCCTTGCGGGGCTCGTCGATGCGGCCGATGAAGCCGATGGTGTCGCCCTGCCACTCCGCCTTCGGCTCTGCCTTCTCGAAGAAGCCGACGTCGACGCCGTTGGGGATGACGACCGCGTCGCCGCCGAGGTGCTCGACGAGCGTGCGCCGCGCGTACTCGCTCACGGCGATCCGGGCGCTGATCTTCTCCAGGGCGGGCTGGAGGATCGGGTACGCGGCGATCATGGCGCGCGAGCGCGGGTTGGACGTGTGGAACGTCGCCACGATCGGGCCCTGCGCGGCCCAGCACGACAGCAGCCCGAGCGACGGCGAGGCCGGCTCATGGATGTGGATGACGTCGAACGTGCCGTCGTGCAGCCACCGCCGCACCCGGGCGGCGGACAGGAAGCCGAAGTTGAGCCGTGCCACGGAACCGTTGTACGGCACGGGGACGGCACGGCCGGCGGAGACGACGTACGGCGGCAGCGGCGTCTCGTCGTCGGCCGGAGCGAGAACGGAGACGTCGTGGCCGAGGCGGATCAGGTGCTCGGCGAGATCCCTGATGTGGAACTGGACGCCACCGGGCACGTCCCACGAGTACGGACAGACGATGCCGATCTTCACGCGCGGCGCTCCTCGAGGTCGGCGAGCCAGAGCCGCTGCAGCATGTGCCAGTCCTCCGGGTGGTCTGCGATCCCACCGGCAAAGGCGTCGGCCATTGCCTGTGTCATCAAGGACGTCTTCTCCGCCCGCGTACCTGACTCGGGCACCTCGACGGGCGGATGGATGCAGCCCTTCATCACGGAGGTCTCGTCGTACCAGAGGGTCACCGGCAGCAGCAGCGCGCCGGTCTGCTGCGCGAGCAGCGCGGGGCCCGCGGGCATCCGGGCCTTGTCACCGAAGAAGTCCACCTCGACGCCGGAGGCGGACAGGTCCCGGTCGGCGACGAGGCAGACGAGACCGCCGTCGCGCAGCCGCCGGGCGAGCGTGCCGAACGCGGAACCGCCGGTGTGCGGGAGCACCTCCATGCCGAGGCTCTCGCGGTAGGCGACGAAGCGGTCGTACAGGGTCTCCGGCTTGAGTCGTTCGGCGACCGTGGTGAACGGGACACCGAGCCCGCGGGTGACCCAGATCCCGGCGACGTCCCAGTTGGCGAGGTGCGGCAGCGCGATGATGACGCCCTTGCCGGCGGCGAGGCCGTCCGTCACACGGTGGATGTCCTTGCCGTCGAAGCAGTGCTGTGCCCGCTCCAGGCTCCAGCTCGGGAGGCGGAAGGATTCCATCCAGTACCGCATGTACGACCGCATGCCGGCCCGGGACAGTTCGGCGAGACGCTCGGGGCCCGCGTCGGGCACGACGCGGGCGAGATTGGACTCCAGTCGCAGGACTCCCTTGCCGCGCCGCTTCCAGGCCGCGTCCGCGATGGTGCGGCCGAGTGCGGCGGCCATCGGTTCGGGCATCTTCTTGACGGCGCCCCAGCCCAGTCCGTAGAGCGCATCGGTCAGCCGGTCTCGCATCACGCGGCATCCGCTCCGCTCTGGTCGGCGGCCGCGGCCGCTTCCGCCTCCGCGGACTCGCGCCGCACGGTCACCACCCGCTGCCCCAGTGTCACGACGCTGCCGACGGCGACGATCCACAGCGCGATCGGCAGCAGGATGTCGATCCCGGGCACGCCGAAGCCGTGGAGTCCCGCGAGTCCGGCGGCCACCAGGGAGATGACCAGACGTTCGGCGCGCTCGACGAGGCCGTTGACGGCGACGGGCAGACCGATCGATTCTCCGCGTGCCTTGGTGTACGAGACGACCTGGCCGCTCGCGAGGCAGAAGATCGCCACGGCGCACATCATGTTGTTGTCGCCCTGGCCCGCGTACCAGAGGGCGAAGCCGCCGAAGATCGCGCCGTCGGCGACCCGGTCGAGCGTCGAGTCCAGGAACGCGCCCCAGCGGCTGGAGGTGCCCGCCTGCCGCGCCATGTTCCCGTCGACAAGATCCGAGAAGACGAACAGCGTGATGACGATGGTGCCCCAGAAGAACTCCCCTCGAGGGAAGAAGACCAGTGCTCCCGCCATCACTCCGGCCGTGCCGACGAGCGTCACGGCGTCGGGGCTCACCCCGCGGCGGAGCAGAAACGCGGCGAACGGTGTGAGGACACGCGTGAAAAATGCACGCGCGTACTTGTTCAGCATGGCCTTCCCGAGGGTCCGGTGGGCCGAGTGGCCCCTACGGCCACCGGCTGGCCCATCGTAGCCACGACCCGCGTGGCGTACGGCCGGGACCCGGGTAGGGGCTGCGGCGTCCGACGTATGGACGCACAGTGACGACAGTGGAAAGCTCGAAGGACCACCGCGGGCATCGCCGGAGCCTGACCCGGACGCCCGTTCCGGGTCCCACCCGGCTCCCCGCGCCCGCGGCTTTCCCTCCTCGCCGTGCAATCGATCGGGAGGCAAGATCATGGGCGACAAGTCGCACACCCACCCCGGAGCCGCCGGCAGAGCAGTAACGGCCGACCACCCCGCATCCGTACGGAATGTGGTGCTGGTCGGCCACAGCGGTTCGGGCAAGACGACGCTGGTCGAGGCCCTGGCACTGACCGCGGGAGCTGTCAACCGGGCCGGCCGCGTCGAAGACGGCGGAACGGTCTCGGACTACGACGAGATCGAGCACCGCCAGCAGCGCTCCGTACAGCTCTCCCTCGTCCCTCTCGAATGGGGCGGGTGCAAGATCAATCTGTTGGACACTCCCGGATACGCCGATTTCGTCGGCGAACTGAGGGCCGGTCTGCGAGCTGCGGACGCGGCCCTTTTCGTTGTGTCCGCCGCACAGGAGGCCGACGCCGTCGCCGGCGCGACCCGAGCGGTGTGGGAGGAGTGCGCGGCGGTCGGTATGCCGCGCGCCATCGTCGTGACCCACCTGGAGACCGCGCGCACCGGATTCGAGGATCTCACCGGCGTCTGCGGGCAGATCTTCGGCGGCGACGACCCCGATGCCGTGCTGCCGCTGTACCTGCCGCAGTACGGACCCCAGGGGCCCGACGGGCACGCACCGGTCACCGGCCTGGTCGGCCTGCTGACGCAGAAGATCTTCGACTACACGTCGGGCGAACGGAAGGAGACCCCGCCCGACCCCGCCCAGACGACGCTGATCGAGGAGGCCCGGAACCGGCTCATCGAGGGGATCATCGCCGAGAGCGAGGACGAGACCCTGATGGACCGCTACCTGGGCGGTGAGGAGATCGACCTCAAGACGATCATCGACGATCTGGAGAAGGCCGTCGCCCGCGGCACCTTCCACCCGGTCCTGGCGGCCGCCCCGGCGACCGACGGCGGCCGGCAGGGCCTCGGCACGGTCGAACTGCTGGAACTGATCACCGGCGGCTTCCCGACCCCGCTGGAACACCCGGCGCCCGCGGTGACCTCGCCCGAGGGCGCGGCCCGCCCGCAGATCACCTGCGATCCCGGCGGCCCTCTCGTCGCCGAGGTGGTCAAGACCGCCTCCGACCCGTACGTCGGCCGTATCTCGCTCGTCCGGGTCTTCTCGGGCACCCTGCGCCCCGACGAGACGGTGCATGTGTCCGGGCACGGACTGGCGGACCGCGGACACGAGGACCATGACGTCGACGAACGCGTCGGCGCCCTGTCAGCCCCCTTCGGCAAACAGCAGCGCCCGCTCCCCCACGCCATCGCCGGGGACCTCGCGTGCGTCGCCAAGCTCTCCCGCGCCGAGACCGGGGACACCCTGTCGGCCAAGGACGATCCGCTGCTCATGGAGCCGTGGACCATGCCCGATCCGCTGCTGCCGCTCGCCATCCGGGCCCACAGCAAGGCCGACGAGGACAAGCTGTCCCAGGGACTGACCCGGCTGGCCGCCGAGGACCCGACGATGCGTCTCGAACAGAACCAGGCCACCCACCAGGTCGTGCTGTGGTGCCTGGGCGAGGCACACGCCGATGTCGCCCTCGAACGCCTCCGCAACCGCTACGGCGTGCAGGTCGACGTCGTACCGCACAAGGTGCAGCTGCGCGAGACGTTCAGGGAGAGCGCCGGAGGACGCGGCCGCCATGTGAAACAGTCCGGCGGCCACGGCCAGTACGCGATCTGCGAGATCGACGTCGATCCCCTGCCGCCCGGCTCGGGCATCGAATTCGTCGACAAGGTCGTGGGCGGCGCGGTGCCGCGGCAGTTCATCCCGTCCGTGGAGAAGGGGGTGCGCGCACAGGCCGCCCGCGGCGTGGTCGCCGGTTACCCCCTCGTCGACGTGCGCATCACCCTGCGGGACGGCAAGGCGCACTCGGTGGACTCCTCCGACGCGGCCTTCCAGACGGCGGGCGCCCTCGCCCTGCGCGAGGCGGCGGCCGAGGCGCACATCAATCTGCTCGAACCGGTGGCGGAACTGCAGGTGCTGGTGTCGGACGAGTACGTGGGCCCGGTGATGAGCGATCTGTCCGGTCGGCGCGGCCGGGTCGTCGGCACCGAACAGGCAGGCGGTTCCCGCACGCTGGTGCGGGCCGAGGTGCCGGAGATCGAGATCGGCCGGTACGCCGTCGATCTCCGCTCCATTTCCCACGGCACGGGCCAGTTCAGCCGCACCTACGCCCGTCACGAGGCCATGCCCCAGCAGGTCGCCGACCGCATGCGCGAGCAGGGGGAGGCGGGAGCCGCGTAGTCCGGTGCCGCCCGCCGGTCCGCACAGCCGGCGGGCGGCACCCCGGTCCCCCACGCCTGTGCATGGCGATGTCCACTGCCGCGGACCGCCCGCCCCCGATACGCTGAGGTGCCCAGCTCACCAGGTGTGCGGGGCGCGGTAGTTGGGAACAGGCCGCAGTGCGAACGCTTGCGGCGATGGGGGCGGCAGTGACAGACGGATTCGATTTCACACCCGGGGCTCAGGTCCCGCTCATGGGGTCGGCCGGCCAGACCGCGGCGACGCATGCGCTCGCCTCGGCGGCGTACCGCGACAGTCCGCTCGCCGAGGTGCTCAAGGCCAACAGCGAGTGGCACAAGTCCGAGGTGAAGAAGGGGAAGTTCACGCTCTTCGAGCCGAATCTGGGCGAGGCGTTCTCGCGCGCGGTCCAGGTACGGATGCTCGGCGGAGCCCGCAAGCCGCTGGTCCAGTCCTTCGGCACAGACCCGCAGTCGGTGGTCGAGCACTGTCTGGCGGCATCCCGTATCCGCAAGGAGCGGGACGCGAAGCTGACGGCGGTCATGGCCCTGTGCGGGCTGCTGTTCCTGCCCGGACTGCTGCTGTGGATGGGCGTGTTCCAGTTGCGCCGCACGATCGCCGGCGCGGCGAACAAGCGCGCCGGAGCCCTCGGGACGCTGCTACTGGTCGGCGTCGGGGGGCTGGCCGTCATCCTCCTGCTGCGGCTGCCGTTCGACGGAGTCTGGGGCCTCTACATCCGCGGCATGATCGTCGCCCCGGTCGTCGGCTGGCTGCTCGCCAAACGTATCTGCGAGTCCACCGCGAAGGACATGCGCGCCCGCTGGGACAGCCTGCTCGCGGGCGGCGGCATCGGCGCCAAGGTCCCCGAGGCCGTTCCCGGCAATCCCAACGAGACCGCCCGCGAACAGCTGCGCCAGGGTCTGCACAAGCTCACCGCCGAGCAGCAGTCCAACGTCGTCTTCTATGCCGGCCCCAAGGGCATACTCGGCATGGGCACCCGCTGGGGCAGCTGGCAGATGGCCGAGGAGCTCGTCTCCAAGGAACCGGGCAAGGACATCAACCAGTTCCGCAGCTGGGACGTCATACGGGCCATCGAGGGCAAGCTCAAGCTGCTGGAGCGCGGACCGCTCAACTCCGGCGGTTTCCCGACCCCGTCCGTGAAGAACTGGATCGTGTCCCCGGTCGGCGAGAACGCTGCGGCCGTCGCCCGGCCCGAGGGCCCGGACGTGGACACCTTCGTGGTCAGGCCCCACGAGATACAGCGCATCTGCAACCACCAGCAGTTCGGCGGCGGCAACCGGCACTACCTCGGTGTGCAGTTCACGCTGTGGGACGGCCAGTTGGTGATCACCATGATGATCACTGTCACGGTCCTGCACGAGACGCTGCGCGTCGAGGTGACCGGTCATGCCCTGGGCCCGGTGCACTCCCTGTTCACCACCAAGCCCGAGCCCAAGACGGTGACCGTGAGCAAGACGGTCAGGTTCTGGGAGACCGTCGACCGGGTGCTCCCGCTCGTGGACGCGCCCGAGGTCGTGCGGCTCGCGGTCCGCGCGCCCTTCACCTGGTACCCGCCGGTCCTGGACTTCCTCGGCGGCAAGCTGGTGCTGCCCGAGCCGTTCGGGCTGCGCCACGCCTGGGCCGAGAAGCCGTGGCGGCACCGGTTCATGGCCGACGACGCGATGCGCGCGGCCACGCCGGTGCTGCGTGCGGCGCACGCCGCCGCGCTCAAGGTCCTGGAGGAGAACGGCGTCGACACGGAGCGCTTCGGCAACCGCTCGATGATCGTCAGCGGTGCTGTCCAGGACCCGTCACCGGGCAGGGCCGACGTCTACGACGCGTGAGTGCCGCCTGGCCCGCCACCCGGCGGGCCAGGCCGCTGCGGGCGTCAGACGGGCCAGGAGTCCGCGAGCATCGTGCGGGTGTCGGCGAGCAGCTGCGGCAGCACCTTGGTGTGCCCGACGACGGGCATGAAGTTGGTGTCGCCACCCCACCTCGGCACGATGTGCTGGTGGAGATGGGCGGCGATGCCGGCACCGGCGGCGCTGCCCTGGTTGAGCCCGATGTTGAAGCCGTGGGCACCGGAGGCTGCGCGCAGGGCGTGCATGGCCTGCTTGGTCAGCTGCGCGAGCTCGGCGGTCTCCGCGTCGTCGAGCTCGGTGTAGTCCGCGACGTGGCGGTACGGGACGACCATGAGGTGCCCGCCGTTGTACGGATACAGGTTGAGCACCGCGTAGACCTTCGTGCCGCGGGCGATGATCAGGCCGTCCTCGTCGGACTTCGACGGGATCGAGCAGAACGGACAGCCGTCGTCGGCCCCCGGGCCGGTCGGCTTGTTCTCTCCCTGGATGTACGCCATCCGGTGAGGCGTCCACAGGCGCTGGAACGAGTCAGGCGCCCCGACTCCGATCTGCTGCTCCGGCTCAGTCGTCATGCGAGCCAGCATATTCGCCGCCGGTGGCTGCATGAGGCGAGGGGCGGCCCCTGACGGGACCGCCCCTCGCAGCTGTGTTCCGGATCAGACCTGGACGCGGCGCTCCACCACGTCGGCGAGCTTCGCGAGGGCCTCCTCGCGCGGGACGCCGTTCTCCTGCGAGCCGTCCCGGTAGCGGAAGGAGACCGTGCCGGCGTTCATGTCGTCGTCACCGACGATGATCATGAACGGGACCTTCAGCTTCTGCTGGTTGCGGATCTTCTTCTGCATCCGGTCGGAGGAGGCGTCCACCTCGACCCGCAGGCCCTTCTTCTTCGCGTCCGCGGCGAACTGCTGCAGATACTCGACGTGCCCGTCACCGATCGGGATGCCGACCGCCTGCACCGGCGCCAGCCACGGCGGCATCGCACCCGCGTAGTGCTCGAGCAGCACCGCGAAGAACCGCTCGATGCTTCCGAACAGAGCGCGGTGGATCATCACCGGCCGCTGCTTGGTGCCGTCGGGGCCGGTGTACTCCAGGTCGAAGCGCTCCGGCAGGTTGAAGTCGAGCTGCACGGTCGACATCTGCCAGGTGCGGCCGATCGCGTCCTTCGCCTGAACGGAGATCTTCGGACCGTAGAACGCCGCGCCGCCCGGGTCCGGGACCAGCGGGAGGCCCTGCTTCTCGGCCACCTGCCGCAGCGTCTCGGTGGCCTCCTCCCAGACCTCGTCCGAGCCGACGAACTTCTCCGGGTCCTTGGTGGACAGTTCCAGGTAGAAGTCGGTCAGACCGTAGTCGCGCAGCAGGTTGAGCACGAAGGTGAGCGTCGAGTCGAGCTCGTCCGCCATCTGCTCCTTGGTGCAGTAGATGTGCGCGTCGTCCTGGGTGAAGCCCCGCGCACGGGTCAGGCCGTGCACGACGCCGGACTTCTCGTACCGGTACACGGTCCCGAACTCGAAGAGACGCAGCGGCAGTTCGCGGTAGGACCGGCCACGCGCGTCGAAGATCAGGTTGTGCATCGGGCAGTTCATGGGCTTGAGGTAGTAGTCCACGCCCTCGTCGAGCTGCATGGGCGGGTACATGCCCTCCGCGTACCAGTCCAGGTGGCCCGAGGTCTCGAAGAGCTTCCCCTTGGTGGCGTGCGGGGTGTAGACGAACTCGTAGCCCTCCTCCTCGTGCCGCTTGCGCGAGTAGTCCTCCATGACCCGGCGGATGATGCCGCCCTTGGGGTGGAAGACCGCGAGGCCGGAGCCGATCTGCTCCGGGACGGAGAACAGGTCGAGTTCGTTGCCCAGCTTGCGGTGGTCGCGCTTCTCGGCCTCGGCGAGGAAGTCGAGGTGCGCCTTCAGCTCGTCCTTGGACGGCCAGGCGGTGCCGTAGATGCGCTGCAGCATCGGGTTCTTCTCGCTGCCGCGCCAGTACGCCGCAGCATTGCGCATCAGCTTGAACGCGGGGATGAAGCGGGTGGTGGGCAGGTGGGGACCGCGGCAGAGGTCCTTCCAGCACAGCTCACCGGTCTTGGCGTCCAGGTTGTCGTAGATCGTCAGCTCGCCGGCGCCGACCTCGACGTCCGCGCCGTCATCGCTGGAGGCCGAGCCCTTGAGGCCGATCAGTTCCAGCTTGTAGGGCTCGTCCGCGAGCTCCTCGCGTGCGGCCTCGTCGGTGACGACGCGGCGCGAGAAGCGCTGGCCGCGCTTCTGGATCTCCTGCATCTTCTTCTCGATGGCCTTGAGGTCATCGGGGTGGAAGGGCTTCTCGACGTCGAAGTCGTAGTAGAAGCCGTCCTTGACCGGCGGGCCGATGCCGAGCTTGGCCTCGGGGTACAGCTCCTGCACGGCCTGGGCCATGACGTGCGCGGTGGAGTGGCGCAGGATGTTGAGGCCGTCCTCGGAGGAGATCTCGACGGGCTCGACCTCCTCGCCGTCCTTGATCTCGTAGGCGAGGTCCTTCAGCTCGCCGGCGATGCGGGCGGCCACGATGGTGCGCTCGCCGGCGAAGAGGTCGGCGGCCGTAGTCCCCGTCGTCACCACGCGCTCTTCCCGCTCGGAATCGCGTTGGATGATCACACGGACGTCTGACACCGGTCTCTCCTGACTGAAGGCGTACGCACGAGCCGGGTACAGCGCGTGCAATACGGAATCGTACCGAGCCGGAGGGACCGCTCGCGAAACACTTACCCGTGGCCGCTACTCCTCGTCCGGCTCGTCCCCGTCGCCCGCTTCCTCGAAGAAGTCCAGATTCTCCTGGAGCGACTTCAGCAGCCGGTCCCGCTCGGCGTCGTCGACCGGGACGGGCACCACGTGGGAGGCGTCGGCCAGTCTGCGGAAGCCGCCGCGGCTCTCCAGCCTGCCGACCACGCGGATCGGCAGCCCCTCCAGATGCGCATGGCCCGCGGTGCGGTAGGACTCCTCGTCCAGCGCGACCCGTACGTGCGGCACCTCCGCACCGGCCAGCACCCGCAGCCGTACGGTGCCGGCGCCGCGGGGTCCGGAGCGGCGCATCCGCACCACGGCGCCCGTCAGCCGCACGGGCACGGAGGGCTCGTCCTGGAGGTAGCGTGCCCCGGCGGCGCGGAGCGCCGGCAGGTCGCCCGCGGAGAATTCGACGGGCTCCATCCGGGCCGCGCACCCTTGGGGCACTCCCGCGGCCGGCGACCACTCCAGGGCAATGCGGGCTCCTTCCGAGCCTCGGACTAGTGCGATCACGGCCTCGGTCAGCTCTCGGCTCACCCCTGCCCGGACCGCCGCGTCGAACGCCTCCATCCCGCCCGCCGCCCGCTGGTAGTCGACGGCCTCGCGGGCGGCCTGCAGCGCGTGCGACAGCCGCACGGCGACCGCGCGGCCCGTCTGTACGGGGACGAAGGCGGTCAGCGTGCGCCCGCCGGGCGCCGGACCGACCAGCACACCCGCGAGCGATGCCTGCGCCTGCCTGCGGTGGCGCGCGCCGTAGTACCCGGCGCGTGCCCGGACGGCGAGCGCGCCGGCCAGCAGCATCTGGCGGGCCGCGGAGCGCAGCTGCTCCTGCGCGGTCCAGGAGGCGGTGCCGGACGGGCCCTGGGGCACATCGCGCCACCAACGGATCTCGTCGCTGGGCACGGTGAGACCGACGAGCACGTCGCGGGCGGAGGGGGCGGCGCTGCGGGCGAGCGCGGTGATGGCCTCGCCGAGCAGGTCCTCGCAGTCGGGGAAGGCGCGGCTCTCGGGCACGAGAAGGCTGGTGCCGCCGGCCGCCGGGCCGGGCGGTGTCCAGCGCGTGTATCTCCCGGCGGCCCCACCCCGCCGCCGCCAGCCGTGGCGGTCGAGCAGGGCGCCGAGGACGGCGGGGTCGACCTGGGCGGGGTCAGGGTCCGGCTGCCCGCCCCAGGGTCCGGGCGGATCGGCGGTGGGGCGGGGGCGGGTGCCCGGCAGCACGGCCGGGTGGGCGTACTCGTCGAAGGGCCTGTGCATCAGGGTCTGCCTCCCGCTCCGACGCGCGTCATGATCTCGCACAGCGCGCGGTCGTCGAAGATCCGCGTGGTCGGGATCCGCACGGTGGTGCGGCGCCTGCCCGTCACCGGCTGGCCCGCCAGATTGGTCCAGTAGCAGCAGTGCCGCAGGTCGAGCCGGTCGTGGCTGGCGCGCAGCCATTCGTCCTGCGTTCTCGGGACGAGCATCACGACCAGGATCTTGTGCACGGAGACCGGGGTGCGGGCCAGCTTCACCAGATGGTCGTTGTCGAGAGTGAAGGAGAACGCCGGTCCCGGTGGGTGCGGTGGGATCTGGTAGGTGCACTTGAGCTGCACCTTGATGGTCACTTCGTCGTCGACCGTGTGGCGTGCCGAACTGTGGCTGACGTGCCAGTCGATGCCGTTGTCCGGGAACGGCTGCGACAGGGAGCACCCCGCCGCGGCCGCGACCGCATGCAGATAGCCCACCTGAAGTGTCTCCATGCAGGCGGTGGTGGCGAGTGCTCCGCGCAGCGGAACTGTCCGCTGGGGCTGGGGGACCCTCCCGCTTGCAGGGGACAGCCCTCCCGGCTCGGGCTGGGCGAGCGCCATGGCAATGTCCTTCCCCGTCACCTGTGTTGTCACCGTCCGGCGTAGTGCGCAAACAGCCCGGGTATCACCGTTTCGGGCAGGGGTTGTCGCCATCTGCCAGGAACGTGCGAGGAGTTCGGGGATGACGCACTGGTTCGACGGCCCGCTGGCCGCATTTGACACGGAGACAACCGGAGTGGACGTCGAGGTGGACCGGATCGTGTCGGCCGCCGTGGTCGTCCAGGACACGCCGGGCGGACGGCCACGCGTGACGCGCTGGCTGGTGAATCCGGGGGTGCCCGTACCGCCGGGCGCCACCGAGGTCCACGGCCTGACGGATGATCACCTCCAGCGCAACGGCCGGTGGCCGGCGCCGGTGATGGAGGAGATAGCGAGGACGCTGGCGGAGCAGTGCGCGGTGTCCCGTCCGCTGGTGGTGATGAACGCACCGTTCGATCTGACCATCCTGGACCGGGAGTTGCGCAGGCACCGGGCGTCGTCACTGGCGCGCTACCTGGAGAGCGTGCCGCTGTGCGTGCTGGATCCCCGGGTACTGGACAAGCACCTGGACCGGTATCGCAAGGGCCGGCGCACGCTGACGGATCTGTGCGCCGAGTACGAGGTGGTGCTCGACGGGGCGCATGACGCGGCGGCCGACGCGCTGGCGGCGCTCGAGGTCGCACGGGCGGTGGGCAGGCGTTTCGCGGCACGCCTGGAGCGGCTGTCGGCGGCGGAGCTGCACACGCTGCAGGCGGTGTGGCATGCGGCGCAGGCGCGTGGCCTGCAGGCGTGGTTCGCCCGCAGCGGTGTGCCGGAGCCGGTCGATCCGGCGTGGCCGCTGCGCCCGGAGCTGCCGGCGGCCGCGTAGGACTGCCGGTCCGCGGCCGTGCGGTGGCGCACGGCCGCGGAGGCCGGCTCAGCCGGTGAACTGGGCGGTGATGGAGGTGAACTGCCAGTTGCTCTGGCTGATTCCGGAGCAGTTGCTGGTCACTCCGCCGCCGGGGCACGGCCGGTCGCGGTTGACCGACCAGAAGGCGAGCCGTGCGATGTGGTGGGAGTTGGCCCAGTCCTTGATCTGGGTCCAGGCCGCGGTGCTGGTGAGTTCCTGCTGGTCGCTGAGTCCGTTCATGCCGGAGATGCCGATGTGGGCGTAGGCGGTGGCGTCGTCCCAGCCGAACGTGGACTTCAGTTTGTTCTTGAGCCCTTCGGTGGCGTTCACGGTGTTGCCGTACATGTCGGCGCCACCGCCGAAGTCGAACGGCATGATCGTGAAGACGTCGATGTCCGCCTGGAGTGCCTGGGCCCGCTCGATGAGGCGGTTGCCCCACCAGGTGGGTCCGGTGGTGGAGGTGCCGAAGGTGATGACGGTCTTCAGGCCCGGGTTGTTCTGCTTGACGATCTTGAGTGCGTTGAGGATGCGGTCCTGCACGACCTCGTTCTCGAACTCGTCGGAGTTCTCGATGTCGACGTCGATGGCCTTGAGGCCGTAGGCGTCGATGACCCGCTGGTAGGCACCGGCGAGCGCTTCGGGGGTGGAGCAGTTGGGGCCGAGCTTGTTGCCGCTCCAGCCGCCGATGGAGGGCACGATGTCGCCTCCGGCCGCGCGGATGGCGTTGATGGTGGACTGGTCGGTTCCGCCGGTGAGCGGCCGGTTGCCGTCCCAGGCGGGGTTGCAGCCGCCGGAGGACAGGATGAACGCCATGGTGAACCACTTGATGCCGGTGGCGCTCATCACGGAGGTGACGCTCGGCGGGTCGCCCCAGCCGAGGTAGAGGTAGGGCGCGGCCTGCTTGAACCCGGTGCCGCCGCCTCCGCCGGGGTCCGTGGTGACGCCGACGGCGGCCGACGCGGGGGAGACGTTGCCGGCGGCGTCGCGAGCCCGGACGGTGAAGCTGTACGAGGTGTTCGCGGCGAGTCCGGTGACGGTCGCGGTGATTCCGCTGACGGTGGTCGCCAGGGTGCCGCCGCGGTAGACGTCGTAGCCGGTGACGCCGGTGTCGTCGGTGGCGGCGTTCCAGGCGAGCGTGGCGCTGGACGAGGTCTTGCCCGTGGAACGAAGGCTGGTCGGGGCGGTGGGCGCCTGGGTGTCGCCGCCTCCGCCGCCGGGGCCGTCGAGGCTGATGTCGTCCGCGTGGTAGGTGCCTTGGGCGTACCAGCCGTGGAGGTAGATCTGGGCGCTGCTCTGGTTGGCCGCGGTCGTGAACGAGACGGTGAGCTTGGTGTACGCGCCGGCGGACGGGGTCCAGGCGGACGGTCCGCCGGTGACGCCGAGGTGGACGTAGTTGCCGCGGACCCAGCCGGAGAGGGTGTAGGCAGTGTTGGGCTGCACCTGGACGGTCTGCGTGCACGTGGCGCTGTCGGCAGCGGTGACGGCTCCGGCGAGGGCCTTCGTACCACTGTGCACGGGGCTGCTGACGACGGAGCCGAGCCCGCCGCTGCACGACCAGCCCGAGAGGCTGCCGGTCTCGTATCCGGGGTTGGTGAGCAGGTTGGCGGCTTGGGCGGTGCCTGGCAGGCCGATGGCGGCGGCTGCTGCGAGCAACGCCGCGCTCAGGCCGGCCAGGAGGCGAAGTCTGGTACGCACGTGACCTCCCGGTGAAGGTGGGGACGGTATTGCGGACCTGTCGCGGCGCCACGATTGGTCTGGACCTGCGTGGCGGATTGAAGCGGAGCGCGAGTACCGCGTCAAGAGCGTCACGGCAAAGGGAGTTGCCCTCGACAGACCGAAGGACGGCATCGGTCAAGAGGAAGCAAAATCTCCCGGAATTGGTCTACGCCTTTCCAGGGGCCGGAGCGTGGGGGGAGTCCCCTGCGGCACTCCATTGGTACAGCCCACACGGCGGGCCGCGTCGTTGACGCACTCGCACCTACTCAGTTTCTTGAGAAGCGGAGACACGGGACGTCCCTCCCCACCCCCACCTCAAGGAGAGCCGTGTCCACAGGAATCAGGTCCATGCCGCCACCCCGCCGCAGACTTCTCGCCGTCCTCGTCGCGTTCCTGCTGGCACTGGCCGGGCTCACCGGTCTCGGCGCCGGACAAGCCCGGGCCGCGGGCCCGCTCACCGCCACGTTCACCAGTGCCGACAACGGTTCCTGGTGGAAGGGCACGTTCGTCGTCAGGAACAACTCCGGGGCTGCCGTGAACGGCTGGAGCCTGGAGTTCGACCTGCCGCCGGGTGTGACGATCAGCCAGCACCACAACGGCACCGCCGCCGTCAACGGATCGCATGTCACGGTGACTCCGGCGCACTACAACTCCGGTGTCCCGGCGAACGGCACCACCGAGCCGTACAGCTACTGGTTCGTCGCCTCGGGCCCGCTCACCGCACCGACCGGCTGTCTGATCAACGGCGACAAGTGCGACGGCAGCCCCGCCACGCCTCCGTCCGCGCCCGGCGGGTTGACCGTCACCGACACCACCGCCCGCACCGTGAACCTGAAGTGGAGTGCGGCCACGCCCGGCGACCACCCCGTTGCCTCCTACGAGGTGCTGCGCGGCTCCACCGTCGTCACCACCACCGCGACCACGACGGCGACCGTGCGCGATCTGACCCCGGCCACCTCCTACAGCTTCACCGTCCGCGCCAAGGACAGCCGCGGCAACCTCGGTCCGGGGAGCGCGCCCGTCACCGCGACGACGGTCGACCCGGCGAGCGACACCGTCCCACCGACCGCCCCGGGCACTCTGCGGAGCACCGGCAAGACCTCGTCCACCGTCTCCCTCGCCTGGAACGAGGCCACGGACAACAGCCGCGTCGCCGCCTACGACGTCCACCGCGGTACGACACTGGTGACGAGCGTCCCGGCGACCACCCTGAGCACCACGGTCACGGGGCTGACCCCCTCCACCACCTACCAGTTCACCGTCAAGGCACGCGACGCCGCCGACAACCCCTCCCCCGCCTCCAACACCCTGTCCGTCACGACCGACGAGGCGGTCGGCGGCGGCGGCCACGCCAAGGTCGGGTACTTCGTGCAGTGGGGGATCTACGGCCGCCAGTACTTCGTGAAGAACCTCGACACCTCCGGAGCCGCCGCCAAGCTCGATGTCATCAACTACGCCTTCGGCAACATCGACCCGGTCGATCTCACCTGCCTGCAGGGAGTCACCAAGGGAGTGTCCGGCAACCCGCAGGACCCGAACGAGGGCGACGGGGCGGGCGACGCCGAGGCGGACTACGGCCGCGCATTCGCAGCCTCCCAGTCCGTGGACGGTGTCGCGGACGACGGCTGGGGCAAGCTGCGCGGGAACTTCAACCAGCTGAAGAAGCTCAAGGCCAAGCACCCGCATCTGAAGTTCGTCATCTCGCTCGGCGGCTGGACCTTCTCCAAGTACTTCTCCGACGTCGCGGCCACCGACGCCTCCCGCAAGAAGTTCGTGAAGTCCTGCATCGACACCTACATCAAGGGCGATCTGCCCGTGTACAACGGCGCGGGCGGACCCGGCGTCGGGGCGGGGATCTTCGACGGCATCGATCTCGACTGGGAGTGGCCGGGTTCCCCCGACGGCCATCCGGGCAACCACTGGAGCACCGCGGACAAGGCCAACAACACCGCGCTCATCGCGGAGTTCCGCAAGCAGCTCGATGCGCTGGGCGGCGAGCGCAAACTGCTGACCGCCTTCACCCCGGCGGACCCGAAGAAGATCGACGCGGGCTGGGACCTGTCGAAGATCTTCGCCGACATGGACTACGCCAACGTCCAGGGATACGACTTCCACGGCGCGGGCAGCGACAACTCCTGGGAGCCGAACCGCACCGGACACCAGGCCAACCTGTACCCCGACACCCAGTCGCCGTACCCGAACGACTTCAGCATCGACGGTGCGGTGCAGAAGTATCTGAGCGCCGGGGTCTCCCCACGCAAGCTCACCATCGGCTTCCCCTTCTACGGGCGCGGCTGGAAGGAGGTCGCCGCCGGCGGCGTCAACGGTGAGTGGCAGAGCGCGAACGGCGCGGCACCGGGCCAGTTCCCGGAGGAGGCCGGCACCCGCGGCTACCAGAACCTCCTGGCCATGGTGCCGAACATGACGGTCCACCACGACACCCAGTCGGTGGCGACCTACGGGTACCAGGGCGCGAACGGCCAGTGGTGGTCGTTCGACGACACGTGGTCCATCGGGCAGAAGGCCGCCTACATCAAGTCCGAGAACCTGCTGGGCGCGATGATCTGGGAGATGTCCGGCGACACCCCGAGCGGCTCGTTGATGGGCGCCCTCGACAGCGGGCTGCAATAGCACCCGGGAAACGCAGTGAGGCCGGTCCGTCTGCTGACGGACCGGCCTCTCCCGGTGGGCGATACTGGTTTCGAACCAGTGACCTCTTCGGTGTGAACGAAGCGCTCTCCCACTGAGCTAATCGCCCGGGAACGCACTGAACCATACAGGGCGTCGCGCCCTTCCTTCAAACCGCTTCCAGGTACGCGGCCAGCCCCCGCCGCCCGCCGCGCATCATCAGTGCGTGGTTGGCCCGGAAGAAGGGGCGACACGGCACGGCCAGCCGCCTCATCAGCGGCTTGCGCACCTCCACCTCCTGCTCGTACAGCGCCCGCGTGCCGCCGCCGTGCGCACGCACCGTCCAGCGCGACCAGCCTTCGAGATCCCCGCCCAAGGCGATCTCGAGCACCCCGGCGGCCGGGTCACGGCGGTGCGCACGGGCGGTGACGCGAAGGTCGTACGGCAGGAGGGAACGGAAGCGGGCGGTGCCGGACTCCTCCCCGGTGGCGATCACTTCACGCACCTGCGGCCACCACCGCGGGTAGTCCTCCGCCCGCTCCAGCGCCTGGTACACGGCGTCGGGATCGGCGGGCAGGTCCCAGACACTGCGGAAGCGGTAACGGCACCAGTCCATGGCTCCAGTCTGCGCCAGGGCGGGGCGGCCGGAAGGTACTCAGGGCGTATCTGAGTACGCGCGCCCATGGCCGGGCGTTGTGGCCGCCGCCACACTGCCGCCATGGAGAACGTTCCGCCGCCCGCCGAGGAACTGGCGATCCTCGACCGCGAGCTTCAGCAACTCGACGCACGCCGGGCCCAGTTGCTGGCCCGCCGCACCTGGCTGCTCGCCGCGCTGCGGCCGCCCGCCGCCGCGCCGTCCTTTCCGCACGCGAGCGGTTGGCCCGTCGGCCCGAAGCCGCCCGCCGAAACCTCGCCGCCCAACGTGCAGAACGTCCTGCTCACGCTCGGCGGCATTCTGCTCAGCATCGCGGCGATCGCGTTCACTCTCGTCAGCTGGGGCCACATGGGCATCGGCGGCCGCTCGGCAGTGCTCGGCGCGGTGACGTTGGCGGCCCTGGGCACGCCGGTCGTACTGCTGCGCCGGAGCCTCGTCTCGACGGCCGAGTCCGTGGCAGTGCTCGGCATGGTGCTGACGGTGCTCGACGCGTACGCCCTGCACCGAGCCGTGCTGCCGGACACCGACGGCCTCGGGTACACGGCCTGCGCGTCCGCTCTGCTCGCCGCCGGGTGGTCGGCCTACGGTCTGTCCCTGCCCCGCCTGCGTTCCCCGCTGCCGACGGCAGTGGTGGCCGGACAACTGCCGCTCCCGCTGTGGGCGCTGACCGCGGGCGCGGGCGCGCCGCCGATGGAGTGGGCGCTACTGCTGACCGCGGTGCTCGACGTCGCGCTGGTGCTGTGGACGCGTCCGGCGGTGGTGCGCGGGTTCGCCTCGGTGGCCGCGGCCGTCACGGGCGGCTCCGCACTGCTGATCGGCGTCTGGCAGTCGCTGGACGCCGGGACGCCCGCGTCCGCCGCCGTCCCGGCGGTGCTGCTCCTCGCCGGGGCCGGGGTGGCGTTGTTCGCTGCCTGGCGTCTGCCGGCCGCTGCGGTCGCCACGTCGGTGGTGGCGGCTCTGGCCGCGGTCGCCGCGGTCGGCGGCGTGGTCCGTACCGCGGTGCCTGCCGGCTGGGCCGTGCTCGGGTATCTGCTGTGCGCCACGGCCCTGTTGGCCGTGGTCCGTGCCTCGCTGCCGCGCGGCGTGGTGCGCGGGCTCGCCGTCGCGGCGGGCGTGGTCCACGGAGCGGCGGCGTTGTCGGCGGTCCCGCTGACCCTGCTGTCCCTGGCCGGACCGGCGACGCTGCTCGGCGACATCTGGTCCTCGACTCCGGCGGGCACCCGTGAGGCGCTCGCCCTGGACCTCCCGCTGTCCACCCTGCCGGCGACCCCGGTGGTCCTGGTGCTCCTCGCGGCGTCGGCGGCGCTCGCGTCGCGCCGTCTGCCGGCCACGCCGGCCTCCGGCGAGGCGCCCACCGAAGCTGCGCCCGGCCCCGAGGTGCGCACGCCATGGTCTCCGGTCACACCGAAGGCCCCCCGGCCGGGGGCTCTGCACGCGGCCGCCGTCCGTGCCGCGCTCGTCCTCGGCTGGGCCGCGCTGCTCGTCGTGCCCGCCGTACTCGATCTCGGTTACGCGGCGGGGCTCGCGTGGCAGTCGGTGCTGACGGTGGCGCTCCTGGCGCTCGGCGTCCGTCGCGGCCCCGCGGGCGGTTCGCTGTCGGCCGTCGCGTCGACGGCCCTGCTGTGCGGACTGATCGCCTCGGTGAGCGTCGCCCTGCTGTCGCTGGCGACACGTCCGGCGACGTTCACCGTGCTCGGTGTGCTGTTCCTGGCTCTTGTCGCCGCCGCGTTCCGGGCGGCCGGTGCCGCTGTACAGGCGCTCCTGGCCTGCGCGGCAACGCTGGCCGCCACGGGCCTGGCGGGCGCCGGGGCGGCCGCGGCCGGCCTGCCGGCCCACCGGGCGGCTCTGGTGCTGCTGCTCGTGCCTGTCGCGGGCGCGCTCGCCGGCGCACGGCTCAGGCGCCACCCCGTCGCTCTGCCGGTGGAGGCCACCGCGGGGTCGGCGGGCCTCCTCGCCGTGCTGCTCGCCACCGGCGACAGCCCGTCGCTCGCGCTGGTCCTGGCGTTGTGCGGCGTGATCGCCGCGGCCACGGCCGTGCGGGCCGAGCGGCGCCCGGCAGCCGGGTATCTGGCCGCGGTGCTGTTCGTGCTGGCCACCTGGGTGCGGCTGTTCTCCTCCGACGTGGCCTCCCCGGAGGCGTACACGCTGCCGGTCACCGTCCCCGCGCTCGTGGTCGGCGTGCTGCGCCGGCGCCGCGACCCGCAGGCGTCGTCGTGGACGGCCTACGGGCCGGGTCTCGCGGCCACCCTGGTGCCCAGCCTCGTCGTCGCCTGGGGGGACGAGCACTGGCTGCGGCCGCTGCTGCTGGGCGTCGCGGCGCTGGCGGTCACGCTCGCCGGTGCACGCCTGCGGCTTCAGGCGCTGCTCGTGCTCGGCGGCACGGTCCTGGCCCTGGACGCCCTGCACGAGCTGGCGCCGTACGTGGTCCAGGTCGTCGGCGCCCTCCCCCGCTGGCTGCCGCCGGCCCTGGTGGGGCTCCTGCTGCTCGCGGTGGGGGCGACGTACGAGCAGCGGCTGCGGGACGCGCGCAGGCTCCGGGAGAGCCTGGGCAGGATGCGCTGAAAAGCCGAAGGCCCCGGAGACGCGGAGTCTCCGGGGCCTTCGGTCCGGGTGGGCGATACTGGGTTCGAACCAGTGACCTCTTCGGTGTGAACGAAGCGCTCTCCCACTGAGCTAATCGCCCGGGCGCACCGCAAACATTACCCCATGTCAGCGGGTCGCCAGGACCATGTGCGGGTCACTCGTCGATCTTCCACGGCATCGCGATCCCGAACTTCCAGAGGTAGATCCCGACCAGTACGGCGATGATCACCAGGCCGACGCTCGTGAGGATGATGTTCCGCTGCCGGACCTTCGGGTCGAGCGCCTTCTGTGCCGCCTCGGTCACCTTCCGCTTGGTCCAGCGGAGCACCAGCTGCGCCCAGACGAACTCCGTCGCCCAGATCGCCATGCCACCGAAGATCACGACCCAGCCGGGTCCGGGCAGGACGAGCATCGCGACGCCCGCGCCGACGACCGCGAGACCCACGATGAAGACGCCGACCTGCCAGCTGATGTGCAGCGTTCTGGACCGTTTGATGAAGTGTGGCGCCCGCGACCCGAGCTCCCGCTCCTCCTTGCCCCCGTCCGGGGCCGGCTCGGCCGCGCCCGTCGTCACGTCCCCCGTCGCGGAACCCGAGACCGTCGCTGCGACGCTCTCGCTCCGCTCGTCACTCTCCGCATTCATGGTCCCCAACTTACCGGATTGAACTTCATCACCGGAACGGCCGTATAACACAAGGAAATGCGCCGCCGTACGAGCGACATGAAGGATCACAAAACGGTCAGAGGGGTTTACAACGGCACCGTAGGTGGCATGTCGATTTCGCCGACGTGCGAATCCCCGAGCGCACACTGAGCGAAAGGCCCTGGCGCTTATGAACACCACGGTCAGCTGCGAGCTGCACCTGCGCCTCGTTGTATCGAGCGAGTCATCACTGCCTGTACCCGCGGGCCTGCGGTATGACACGGCCGATCCTTATGCCGTGCACGCCACCTTCCACACCGGAGCCGAAGAGACGGTCGAATGGGTTTTCGCCCGCGACCTCCTCGCGGAGGGGCTGCATCGCCCCACCGGTACGGGCGACGTACGAGTCTGGCCGTCCCGCAGCCACGGCCAGGGCGTTGTCTGCATCGCGCTGAGCTCCCCGGAGGGCGAAGCCCTGCTCGAGGCCCCGGCGCGGGCCCTGGAGTCGTTCCTGAAGCGAACGGACGCCGCGGTGCCACCAGGTACCGAGCATCGGCATTTCGATCTCGACACGGAGCTCTCGCACATCCTGGCCGAAAGCTGAGCCAGGCCAAGAGCCGCCCGGCGCCGTCCATCTCGGGGAGACGGCGCCGCGCGGACAATCCCATACGGCTGACACCGGCGCCGTCGTCACGGAATCCACCGTGGCGACGGCGCCGGTGCGCTCTCGGCACGAACCGCTAGAGTCGGCGCAATTCGGCGGGCACCGGCCCGCGGCAGGCCAGGGAGCGAATCGTGCTGATCCCCCACGACACCCGTATCGCGCTCGACGCGGTCGTCGATCTGGTGAACACCGCACCGGAGGGCGAGCAGGAGGACGGGCTCGCGGACGTCGCAGCACTCGAAGGCTTCGTGCGCAGCCACGACATCAGCGACGTGGGCGAGCTGGGACAACGCGACCTCAGAGCGCTGCAGGCGGTGCGGGCACGGTTCGCGGAGATCTTCGCCGCGCCGGACAGCCGCACCGCCGCGGATCTGATCAACCAGCTGGTCACTGCCGCGGGCACCACGCCGCAGCTGACCGACCACGACGGCTACGACTGGCATGTGCACTACTTCGCACCGGGCGCATCGGTCGCCGACCACCTCGCCGCCGACTGCGGGATGGCCCTGGCGTTCATCGTGGTCGCGGGCGAGCAGGAGCGGCTGCGCCGCTGCGAGGCGCCGGACTGCGGACGTGCCTTCGTCGACCTGTCCCGCAACCGTTCGCGCCGCTACTGCGACAGCCGCACCTGCGGCAACCGACTGCACGTCGCGGCCTACCGCGCCCGGCGCAAGGAGGCCGCCGGCTGACCGGCGGGGCTTCGCACACCGCGCGGATCACAGCAGGAACAGATCGTGCAGGGCGCCCATCAGCAGCAGCACGCCGATCACCGCGAGAAAGATCATCAGGGGCGGCTGGGAGAGCGCGAAGAGGCAGCCGCGCGGCTCAGGTGTGGGTGCGGGGGCCTGGCCCCGGGAGGTATCGAGCATCTCGGGGCCGATGATGACGCAGGCGGCGTCCGGGGACCGACCAACACGCCCCCGGGAGGGGGGTAGTTCATCACATCCCGTGCCCGGAGGGAGGCGTACTAGATACCGTGCTTCTTCAGGATTGCCTCGATGTCGCTGAAGTCATCGGCGGGTGCAGCCTTCTTCGGCTGGGAACGGGGCGCTGCCGACGGACGCGCCTGACCCAGTGACGGCGCGGAGGCGGCCGGCTCCACGGAGGCCCCGTGCCCGGCCGCCTCTGCGGCCTTGCGTTCCGCACGGGTGCCGCCCCTGCGGCGCTCGATCACCCGGGTGGTCATGAACAGCAGCCATGCGCCGCCGAGGAGGCCGAAGCCGAGCCAGGCCGACGGGCTGAACGCCGTGTCGACGACCCACTGCACCGCCCCCGTCAGCACCAGCCCCACGGGGATCAGGGAGTAGGCGGCGATCCGGGTCGCGGCGAGGAAACGCCGGCGGTACGCCGTGATCGCGGCGATGCCCAGGCCCGCCGCGGACACCGCGGAACAAATGGTCTCGGCAAGCATCCGGTCCTCCAGGCTTCGGCGGGCAAGAGGTGTTACGTCCCTTCCATCCTGCACCGTCCCCCTCCCCTCGGGCCATGTCCGAGGACGACCTCAGGGGGATATCGGGGGTGATCTCCTCCTCCGGTCCCGGTTGGGCCCTCGGGTGCCCGGCTGAAAGACTGGCGCCATGAGCGACTCCACCACCGCCCGCCCCGTCGTCCTCGACGTCTGGTGCGAGCTCCAGTGCCCCGACTGCCACGCCGCCCTGGAGGACCTGCGGGCCCTGCGCGCCCGCTACGGCGACCGGCTGGAGCTGCGGCTGCGGCACTTCCCCCTCGACAAGCACCGGCACGCCTTCACCGCCGCGCAGGCAGCGGAGGAGGCCGCCGAACAGGGCAAGGGCTGGCCGTACGTGGAGGCTGTGCTGGCGCGCACCGACGAGCTGGCGGCGAAGGGGGAGCCGGTTCTGCTGGACGTGGCACGCGAACTGGGCCTGGATGCCGAGGAGTTCGACACCGCACTGATCGACGGGCGGCACATTCTGATCGTCGACGCGGACCATGCCGAGGGCAAGGCGATCGGCGTGACCGGCACACCGACGTACGTCATCGACGGGCAGCGCCTGGACGGGGGCAAGAGCCAGGAGGGGCTGCGCGGCCGGATCGAGGAGATCGCCGACCGGCTGCTGACCGGCCGGCCGTGACGCCTACTGCAGTGGCTTGACGAAGTTGCGGTGGGTGGCGCGGTAGCCGAGGGACTCGTACAGGGCGCGTGCCCGGGTGTTGCCCTCGTGGACGAAGAGGGCGATCGGCCCCCCGCCGTCGGCCAGCGCGATCCGCTCGGCGAGGAGCATCAGCGCACGGCCGTGTCCCCGTCCGCGGTGCTCCTCGGCCACCTCGACGTCGTACACGTACCAGCCCGGTTCCCCTGGGCGCACCTCGCGCTGCGCGACCCAGACATGGCCGACCACGGTGCCCCGCGCGACCAGGTGCCGGAGCCGGACGCCGGGGGTGGCGAGACCTTCCGGGAGCAGGTTGCGGTGGAGGGTCTCGGACCTGGCGACGGCCTCGTCCCGCGGCACTCCCCGGCCGGTCCACTCCTTGGCGTACTCCTCGACGGCACGCGACCTCCAGCGGCCGAACTCCGGCTCGCTCATGGGCCGGCCCTCGGTCTCCGGTGGCAGGGCGGGCGCCCGGTCCGGAAGGTCCTTGACCATGCTGCGGCCGCGCTCGGTGTAACCGAGGACGGTGGCCAGCCGAAGGGCGGCGCCGGCATCGGCCGGAACGGAGGTGCGGACCTCCGTGCATCCCCAGCCGCGCAGCACCTCCTCGGCCGCGAGTGCGGCGACCGTGCCGCGCCCGCGGCGCTGGTCTGCCTCCTCGATGAGCAGGGAGCGGACGTAGCCGGCGGACGGACCTCTGCCGGGGTCCGTGGCGAGCTCGACGGCGCCGACGGGCCGGCCGTTGACGCACACGTCGTAGGCGCGTGAGGTGGCGCCGGTCCCGTCGCGCTGGATCGGCCCGGTGGGCCGCAGGGTTGTCGTCATCGGTGACTTTCTACCTGCCCCGCGGCCGTCCGACACCAGGTTTTCCAACGGCGCTGTTTCTAGTGCGACTTGGGGTCCGGGTCAGCGGCGGCACGCTCCTCGAAGACACGCATGGCCTTGGCCGTCACCGGCCCGGGAACCGCGGCGATGTCACGGCCGTCGACGCGCACGACGGCCTGGACGTCGCGGAGGGTGGAGGTCAGGAAGATCTCCTCGGCCCGGTCCAGTACGTCCAGCGGCAGGTCGGTCTCCTTGGCTCCCGTCCACTCCACGGCCAGGGCACGGGTGATTCCTGCGAGGCAGCCGGAGGACACCGGAGGGGTGTGGAGCTCGCCGTCGACGACGACGAAGACATTGGAGCCGGTGCCCTCGCACAGCTGTCCCACGGTGTTGGCGAACAGGGCCTCGGAGGCGCCCCGCTCATGGGCTCTGGCGAGCGCGACGACGTTCTCCGCGTACGAGGTGGTCTTCAGTCCGGTCAGCGCGCCGCGTTCGTTGCGCGTCCAGGGGACGGTGATCACCGCGGTGGTGTCGGGACGGCGGCCGCTCTCCCCGAGGGCGACGACCAGCGTCGGGCCGTCGGTGCCACGGTCGGATCCGAGCGGCGAGAGACCGCCGGTGTAGGTGATGCGCAGCCGGCCGAGCGGCATCGGGTTGGCGTCGATCACTGCGGCGCAGGCCCGTCGCACCTCGTCGTGGTCGGGCTCGGGAAGTCCGAGGCCGCGGGCGGAGCGGGTGAGCCGCTCCAGGTGCCGGGTGAGGGCGAAGGGCTGCCCGTGGACCGCCTTGACGGTCTCGAAGATGCCGTCGCCCACGGTCATGCCGTGGTCGAGCACGGACACCCGGGCGTCTTCGGCGTCCTTGAGTTCGCCGTTGACCCAAAGCTTCATCTAGCTGGTCCTTCCGATTGCCTCGTACGCGCCCGACGCTACCGCGAGCAGCCGGGAGGCCTTCAGTTCGGTCTCGGCCCACTCCCGGTCGGGATCCGATCCCCAGGTGATTCCGGCTCCGGTGCCGAAGCGCAGCTGCGGACCCTCCAGTGGGGTGCGGTCGATCCAGAAGGTGCGTATGCCCACGGCGAGCTCGCCGGTGCCCCGGTCCGCGTCGACCCAGCCGATGCCCCCGCAGTACGGGCCGCGGGGCGATGTCTCCAGCGCCTCAATGATCTTCAGAGCACTGGACTTGGGTGCCCCGGTGACCGAACCGGGTGGGAAGGTGGCGGCGAGCAGCTCGGGCCATCCGGCCGCGGGAGCGAGTTCGCCGCGCACGGTGGAGACGAGATGGACCAGTCCGGGGTGGGCCTCGACGGCGCACAGGGCGGGGACCTCGACGCTGCCCGTGGCGCAGACGCGGCCGAGGTCGTTGCGGACGAGGTCCACGATCATCACGTTCTCGGCGTGGTCCTTCTCGAGCAGATCGGCGGCGGTACGGCCGGTGCCCTTGATCGGGCCGGACTCGACGGTGCGGCCGGTGCGGCGCAGGTACAGCTCGGGGGATGCGGTGGCGATCTCCACTCCGTGCGCGGGAAGCCGGATCGTTCCTGCATAGGGCGCCGGGTTTCCCCGGGCCAGGAGGGCGGTGAGCTCGTCGACATCGGCGTCGTCCGGGTCCGGCAGCGGCGCCGACAGGACGCGGCAGAGGTTGGCCTGGTAGACCTCGCCGGCCGCGATGTGCTCACGGATGCGCCGCACACCGGCGGTGTAGGCGGCGCGGTCGAGCGACGAGGTCCAGTCCTCGGCGGCCGGTCCGCGCCAGCGGCCGGGGACCGGGTCTGGCACCGGCCGCGTGCGTACGTCGCCCCAGCGGGCACACGTCAGCCGCCCCTCGAAGTCTGCGGAGACGGCCCAGAACCCGGAGGATTCCAGGGCCGCGGGGTCGCTGGTGACGTCGCGGAGGTCGGTGGCTACAAGGGGGCCGAACCTGGCCAGAGGAGCGTGGTCGTGCACGTCTGTGAGTGTATGACCGGCACGGATCGGGTGCGGATGAGCCGCAGGTCGGTCGCCGGTCCTCCGCCGATGAGCTGCCGTGACGCGCACACACGTCAGCAAGCTGCACAAACGCGTTTTTGTGCTGGCCCAGGAATCCGCTAGAGTTCAACTCGTCGCCGGGACGCGCAAGCGGACCGGAAACGACAGGCGGACGTGGCTCAGTTGGTAGAGCATCACCTTGCCAAGGTGAGGGTCGCGAGTTCGAATCTCGTCGTCCGCTCGAGAATGGGGGATCTTTCCCGAACCCCTGCACTCCGGGTGGAGTGGCCGAGAGGCGAGGCAACGGCCTGCAAAGCCGTCTACACGGGTTCAAATCCCGTCTCCACCTCCATGGACGATTAGCTCAGCGGGAGAGCGCTTCCCTGACACGGAAGAGGTCACTGGTTCAATCCCAGTATCGTCCACTGGTCCGCAAGGATCCCGCGCGATTAGCTCAGCGGGAGAGCGCTTCCCTGACACGGAAGAGGTCACTGGTTCAATCCCAGTATCGCGCACGCAACACGCAGGTTCACCCTGCGCGATTAGCTCAGCGGGAGAGCGCTTCCCTGACACGGAAGAGGTCACTGGTTCAATCCCAGTATCGCGCACCATCCGAAGCCCCAGGTCGCCTCGACGGCCTGGGGCTTCGTCGTGTGCCGCCCGGGCGGCGGAGGTCACCTGGTGAAGAGCTGAGTGGCCTTGCGGATCAACTCGTACAGGCCGTAGCCGAACGGCACGGCCACCCAGAGCCAGGCCGCGGTTCCCAGCGCCCTATGACGGCTGCCGTTCATGGTCCCTCTCCTCCTCCTGGAGCGGCCGCGGTTCGTGGAACCGGGCATCGACGGGGCGTACGAGCTCGTTGGCGACGAACCCCACCACCAGCAGGCCGATCATGATGTAGAGCGAGGTGGTGTAGAGGCGGGGACCGGAGTGACCCGCGGCCTCCTGGGCATCCGCCACCCAGTTGACGATCAGCGGGCCGAGAACGCCTGCCGTCGACCAGGCGGTGAGCAGCCGCCCATGGATCGCGCCGACCTGGTACGTGCCGAACAGGTCCTTGAGATACGCCGGGATGGTGGCGAAGCCTCCGCCGTAGAACGAGAGGATCACCAGTGCGCAGACGACGAACAGAGGCTTCGAGTCGTTGCCGAGCTGGACGATCGCGAGATACATGAGAGCGCCGACGCCGAGGTAGACGCGGTAGATGTTCCTCCGGCCGATCAGGTCCGAGGTGGAGGACCACAGGATGCGGCCGGTCATGTTCGCGAGGGAGAGCAGTGCGACGAACCCCGCGGCGGCGGAGGCCGTCACGGCGGCACCGGTGTCCGCGAAGAAGTCGGTGATCATCGGGGCGGCCTTCTCCAGGATGCCGATCCCCGCGGTGACGTTCATGCAGAGAACCACCCACAGACACCAGAACTGCGGTGTGCGCAGGGCGTTCCGGGCCGAGACGTCGGCCGTGGTGACCAGGGCGCGCGTCTGCCGGGACGGCTTGAACCCAGCGGGCTGCCAGCCGTCGGCGGGGACCCGGACGAGCAGGACACCCAGGGACATGAAGACGGCGTAGGCCAGGCCGTGGACGAGGAACGCCGTCGCGATGCCGGCCCGGTCCGTGCCGAACGACTCGAGCATCCAGGTCGACCACGGGGAGGCGATCAGCGCGCCGCCGCCGAAGCCCATGATCGCGATGCCGGTCGCCATTCCGGGGCGGTCCGGGAACCACTTGATGAGCGTCGACACGGGCGAGATGTAGCCGATGCCGAGTCCGATGCCGCCGATGAATCCGTAGCCGAGGACGACGAGCCAGTACTGGCCGGCGGCAACGCCGAGGGCGGCGACCGGAAAGCCGGAGGAGAAGCAGAGGAGGGAGACGAACATCGCCCAGCGGGGCCCGTTGCGCTCGACGAGGGTGCCGCCGAAGGCCGCGGAGAGACCGAGCATGACGATGCCCAGCTGGAACGGGAGGGCGCTGGCAGTGCCGGAGAGGCCGAGTGACGACTCGAGCGCCGGTTTGAACACGCTCCAGGCGTAGGCCTGTCCGATCGAGAGATGGACGGAGAGCGCCGCGGGTGGGACGAGCCAGCGGCTCCAGCCAGGCGGGGCGACGGTGCCGGACCTGTCGAGGAAGGTCATGGCCGCACCATAGGGATTGGTCATGCCCATGCCTAGACTGCGGACCGAATCCCGTCGACGGTATGCAATTGGCCCTGCCCGAATGTGTGCCACAAGGCCCGCCGCACGGTCGGTGACCGCCCGGGCCCGGGGCGCCCCCGGACCCGGGCGGATCCTCTCAGGAGGAGAAGAGCATCCGGCCGAAACCGCGCTGGTGGTGCCTGCCGTGGTGGCCGTGCTGCGGGGCGCCCCAGGCGGGCGCGGCCGGGGCCGGGTACGCCTGCGGGGCCGGCGGCGCGGGCGGGGCCTGCTGCACCCACTGCGACTCGAGGCGGGTCAGGGACTCCAGCTCGCCGTAGTCGAGGAATATCCCGCGGCAGCCGCTGCACTGCTCGATCTGGACCCCGTTGCGGTTGTACGTGTGCATCGCTGCATGGCACTTCGGACACTGCATCGTCTGCTCAGCCTCTCGCCGATCGGTCGACGTCGCCGGATGCATGCCCGGCGACGAGGACTTCACCCTACGACGCGGACTCGAACTACAACTCGGGCGGGAGTGTGGCAATTCGGGTACAGATATCGATCACCGCGCCCTCGACGTCGTCCGGTTGCCTCTGCTCCGCAGCCGACTTGGCCAGCGCCAGCGCCGCGGTCTGAACGGTCAGCGCGCGGGCGGGCACGTCCAGTTGGGGCCAGGGGTCGGCAGCGTCCGGGACGGCGGGGCCGTTCGCCGCGGTGTACGCGCCGAGGAACCGCTGCCAGATCTCCGGTGGCAGCAGGCCCGCCGCGAACCAGGCGGCGGGACGGGCCAGATCCCAGGCCGGGTCGCCGAGACCGAGATCGTCGATGTCGATGAGCTGCCACCGGCCCGCGGGGACCGGGTGCCGGACGAGCTGGCCCAGGTGCAGATCACCGTGACACACGGTGCGGTGGTGGGGCGAGACCTCCTCGCCCCGCGCCCACGCGGGGAGCCGCTGCCAGGCTCGGCGGATCGCCGGGGCGGCCGGGTGGCCGGCCGCGGCCGTCTCCATACGGGCCACGGCGGCCGCCGCCTTGACCGGGCCGCGCATCAGGGGCAGTTGCACCGGGAGCACATCGGCTGCCACGCGATGCAGCCGCGCGAGGAGTACGGCTGCCTCCTCCCAGGGGGCCCCGTCGGGATCGGCGGGATCCACCGGAGCTCCGTAAGGCCACGCGGTGACCTGGCGCCCCTCGGTGCTCGTGTCACGGAGCGGGAGCGGCGGCAGCAGGATGCCGGTCAGCGCGGGGTGAGCGGCAAAGGCGAGGCGGGCGCGGTGCGCGTCCAGGTCCGTGTCGGGGGCGTGCGCCTTGGCGACGGCATCACCGTGTCGTACGACGACACCGTCGGGGCGGTGCGCGAGGGTCTCGCCGTCCGTCCCGCATTCGCGACAGACGGAGGCTGCGGAGCGGGCGTGGGCCGCGTCACGGGCGAGGCGCCCGAGGGCGCGGACAAGTGGTGCGGTCACGCGCTGGAGCGTACCCGGGCACGAAACGAGGAGCGCGGGGGCCGTCCCGGGGTACGACGCTCACGACCCGGCAACACTCGGCAACTCCCCCGTGAACGGCCCCGCCCATGAAATGCGCGATGGCCGGTCAGCTCCCCAGCTGACCGGCCAAACGCTGCCGTCCGCCGCACCCCCGTCCCCACGGGGCTGTTGGCCGGATGTCCCCGACCCGGACCGCTCTTCCGGGCCCGGGGCGCTTGTCAGCGCCCCAGCATCACGCCCACGGACGACGCCTGTGTGACCACTGCATCCCAGCCGCCGAAGACGACCACCAGCAGTGCCGCGAGGGGAAGGACCATGGCCGTGGCCACCAGCGGGTGGCGCGTGCCGGACGGACGGACGCCGAGCCCGGCGTATGCCTTGCGCGATGCCGTGTCCGCCATGATCCTTCTCCTGTCGTGGTTGGCAGCGGCGAGTGTCTGACCTCGGGGGACGAGTGCTGCACCCGCCGCTTGACATCAACATTAGGGAAGCGGGCGCCCCGGGACGTCATGCCCGCGTACCGATTACCGGGCCTCCCGGAGGATGAGCCCTCCCCCCGTCATGTACTCCCCTGGGTGGAGACGGAGGCCTAGGACTTGGGGACATCCCGGAGGGGACGGCCGTGCTCCGCGTCGTCCTCGCGAGGGACGGGCTGTTCCACCAGGGCCAGTACGCGGGTGGCCATGAAACGGGCCGTGCGCACCACGGAGCCGGACCTGGTGACTTCGCTCACTTCGACCACCCCACGGCGCACCGCTGTCTCGACCCGGCGACCCGCCCGGCTTGCCACCACTTCGTACGTCCGGGTCGTGTCCCCCGCGTCCACCACTATCTCCACGCGGTCACCCTTCATCGATCCAATCCCCCTTCTGCGATTGACCGTTGAGATCTCGCACGATCGTGGGGAGACGGATCCGGTCTCCCCTGACCACTCCTCAAGTTTCCCACCCGGCACTGACAATCGATGCGGACGCGAGGGCGCGGCCAATGAGCGCACCGGCGCGGCGGTACGTAAGCTGTGGCACGTCAAACGGACGACCGGGCAGCGGGGTGGGGCCTCCCACCGTAGGTAGGGGACGGACAATGGCGATGATGCGGCTCCGGCGCGAGGACCCGCGTGTCGTCGGCTCGTTCAGGCTGCACCGCAGGCTCGGCGCGGGCGGTATGGGTGTCGTCTATCTGGGGTCCGACCGGCGCGGGCAGCGCGTGGCCCTGAAGGTGATCCGGCCGGACCTCGCGGAGGACCAGGAGTTCAGGTCACGGTTCGCCCGTGAGGTGTCGGCGGCACGGCGCATCCGGGGCGGCTGCACGGCCCGGCTGGTGGCCGCGGATCTGGAGGCCGAGCGGCCCTGGTTCGCCACGCAGTACGTCCCCGGCCCGTCGCTGCACGACAAGGTGGCCGAGGAGGGCGCGCTGCGTGCGGCCGACGTCGCCGCGGTCGGCGCGGCGCTCTCGGAGGGGCTCGTCGCGGTCCACGAGGCCGGGGTGGTGCACCGGGATCTGAAGCCGTCCAACATCCTGCTGTCCCCCAAGGGGCCGCGGATCATCGACTTCGGTATCGCCTGGGCGACGGGCGCGAGCACGCTCACCCACGTCGGTACGGCGGTCGGTTCCCCGGGTTTCCTCGCTCCCGAGCAGGTGCGCGGTGCGGTCGTCACGCCGGCGACCGACGTGTTCGCGCTCGGAGCCACGCTGGCGTACGCGGCGATGGGCGACTCGCCCTTCGGGCACGGCAGTTCCGAGGTGATGCTGTACCGCGTGGTGCACGAGGAACCGCATCTGCACGGCGTGCACGACGCCCTCGCGCCGCTTGTCGCCGCGTGTCTGGCGAAGGACCCCGAGGAGCGCCCGAGCACATTGCAGCTGTCGATGCGGCTCAAGGAGATCGCGGCCAGGGAGGCGCAGGGGCTGCACGAGGCCCGTCCGCCCGTCCAGCGGGAGCGGATCGAGCTGAACCGGCCGACCTCGCGGTACACGGAGCGGCGGGAACACACCACGGAGCGGGGCGAACGCGGCGAGCACACGGAGCGCCTGGAGCGGCGCACGGGCGGCACCTCGCTGCCCCGGCCGCAGTCCGCACGCACCGGTGCCGGATCACGGCCGCAGCAGCCCCGCAGTACCGGCCGCCGCACCGGCCAGCGGACGAACGGCCGCCAGGGCGGCACCAGACCCGGTACGCGGACGACGTCGACCGGACGCCGGCCCGCCAATCCGCGGCTGCTGCGTCAGCGGATCGTCGTCTTCTTCGTGGTGACCCTGATCGTGGCGCTGGGCATCGCGGCGGCCCAGCAGCTGTAGCTGCCCCGGGTGCGGACGGGCGCGGCCCGCCGTGCGGCCGGCGACGACCTGCCGAGAGCGTCGCCGGACCTGGCGGACCGGCCGTCCTCACACATCAGGCCGGCCGCGCTGTCCCCGCACGTCAGGCCGGCCGCAGCCGCGTGGCGTAGAAGGCCACGGCGGAGGCCGCGGCGACGTTCAGCGAGTCGACCCCGGCGTCCATGGGGATACGGACGTGCTCGTCGGCGGCACGGAGCGACGCAGGGGTGAGCCCCTCTCCCTCGGTGCCGAAGATCAGGGCGAGCCTCTCGTACTTCCGTGCGGCGAGCTCGTCGAGGGTGATCGCCTGCTCGCTGAGGCAGAGAGCCGCGGTCGTGAAGCCTGCCGACCGGAGCAGTTCGGCCTCTCCCGGCCACGAAGCCAGGCGCGTCCACGGAACCTGGAGCACCGCCCCCATCGACACCTTCACCGCTCTGCGGTAGAGGGGGTCGGCACAGCGGGGAGTGAGCAGGACCGCGTCCACGCCGAGCGCGGCGGCGTTCCGGAAGGCCGCACCCAGGTTGGCGTGGTCGACGATGTCCTCGAACAGTGCCACGCGGCGGGCGCCGCCGAGCAGTTCGGCCGGCTCCGGCAGCGGCTTGCGCTGCATGGAGGCGAGCGCGCCGCGATGCACGTGGTAGCCGGTGACCCGTTCGGCGAGAGCGGGGTCGACCGCGTACACGGGGGCCGGGACCTCGTCGATGACGTCGCGCATGACGTCGATCCACTTCGCCGAGAGCAGCATCGACCGCATCTCGTAACCGGCCTGCCTGGCACGGCGGATGACCTTCTCGCCCTCCGCGATGAACAGGCCCTCCGCGGGCTCCCGCCTGCGCCGCAGTTCGACGTCGGTCAGGCCCGTGTAGTCGGCCAGGCACGGGTCGTCGGGGTCGTCGACGGTGATGAGATCAGCCACAGGGTGATACTGCCTTCTCGGTGATGCGGTGCCAACGGCTCGCGCGTGGTTCTGTTACCGCTGGTTACATGATCCGTTCGGAGTTCGACGGCTCAGGCGAGGGGCGGCACGCCGACGCCCACGACATCGCCGACGACGATGACGGCCGGCGGCCGTACGTCCTGCGTCCGCGCGGTCTCGCCGACGGTGGCAAGCGTCGCGTCGACGCGACGCTGGGTGGCGGTGGTGCCCTCCTGCACCAGGGCGACCGGCGTCCCGGGGTCCTTGCCGTGGGCGACGAGCGCCTCGGCGATGGCGCCGATCTTGTCGACACCCATCAGGATCACCAGGGTGCCGGTCAGCTTGGCGAGCGACTGCCAGTCGACGAGTGAACGCGGGTCGTCCGGCGCGACATGGCCGCTGACGACGGTGAACTCGTGCGCGACCCCGCGGTGCGTGACAGGGATCCCCGCGGCCGACGGCACCGAGATGGAGCTGGAGATTCCGGGCACCACGGTGCAGGGGATGCCCGCCTCGGCCAGCGCCTGCGCCTCTTCCATGCCACGGCCGAAGACGAACGGGTCGCCGCCCTTGAGCCGTACGACGGCCTTGCCCGCCTTGGCGTGCTCGATGAGCGCGTTGTTGATGGCCTCCTGGGCCATGAAGCGGCCGTAGGGGATCTTCGCCGCGTCGATCACCTCGACGTGCGGCGGCAGTTCGTCGAGGAGGTCCCGCGGGCCGAGCCGGTCGGCGATCACGACATCGGCCTCGGCGAGGAGTCGCCGGCCGCGCACAGTGATGAGGTCCGGGTCGCCCGGGCCGCCGCCGACGAGGGCGACGAACGGGGCGCGCGTGCGGTGGTGCGGTGCGGCGAGGCTGCCGTCGCGCAGGCCCTCGACGATCGCGTCCCGCACCGCGGCGGAGCGGCGCGGGTCCCGGCCGGTGAGCACGGCGACGGTGACACCCTCGCTGCGGCCCGTCGCCGGCGTCCACGCGGTGGCCGCCTCGGCGTCGTCGCTGCGTACGCACCAGGTCTTGGTGCGCTCGGCCTCTGCGGAGGCACGCGCGTTGGCGTCGGGGTCGCTGGTGGCGACGAGGGCGTACCAGGCCTCGGCGATGTCCCCCTCCTCGTAGCGCCGCCGGGTCCAGGTGATCTCGCCGGACTCGGCCATGGCCTCCACGGAGGGCGTCGCGGAGGGCGAGACGAGGGTGACGTCGGCACCGGCCGCGACGAGCGCGGGGAGGCGGCGCTGGGCGACCTGGCCGCCGCCGATGACGACGACGCGCCGCCCGGTCAGGCGCAGTCCGACAGGGTAGGCGGGGTGCTCGGCGGGCTCGGGCATGGCGGTGCGGCTCCTCGGGAGGACGGTGCGTGGTGCGGGCCGCTGCGGCGGTGAAGCGGCTGGTGGGGGCGCTGGGGACACTGCCCAGGACCAGAGTACGGTTCCGGGGCCTCGGGCGGTTGCCGGTGTCCGGGGGGCGGGCGGCCAGGAGCCGGAGGGGCCGTGGCGAAGGGCCACGGACGGGCCGGACCCGGGACGGTCACCGCCCCGGGCCCGGATCGCGCTACTTCTCCGTGACGCCGGCCGAGTCGAACGTGGCCACCTCGTGCATCGCCCTCGCCGCGCTCTGGACGACCGGCAGCGCCAGGAGCGCGCCGGTGCCCTCGCCGAGGCGGAGGTCGAGGTCGATCAAGGGGCGTAGACCGAGCTTGTTGAGTGCCGCGACGTGACCGGGCTCGGCGCTGCGGTGGCCCGCGATGCACGCTGCCAGCGCCTCGGGGGCGACGGCGCGGGCGACCAGCGCCGCGGCGCCCGCGCTGACGCCGTCGAGCACGACCGGCGTGCGCAGGGACGCGCCGCCGAGGATGAAGCCGACCAGCGCGGCGTGCTCCAGTCCGCCGACCGCCGACAGCACGCCGATCGGGTCGGCGGGGTCAGGCCGGTGGAGTTCGAGGGCGCGGCGGACGACGTCCACCTTGCGCGCGTGCATCTCGTCGTTGATGCCGGTGCCGCGGCCGGTGATCCCGGTCGGGTCGGCGCCGGTGTAGACGCAGATGAGCGCGGCCGACGTGGTGGTGTTGGCGATGCCCATCTCGCCGGTGAGCAGGGCCTTGTTGCCGGCCGCGACGAGGTCGCGGGCGGTCTCGATGCCGACCTCGATGGCGGCGAGCACGTCTTCGCGGCTGAGCGCCGGGCCTGTCGTGAAGTCGGCCGTGCCGGCCCGGACCTTGCGGGGCAGTAGTCCGGGAGTGGCCGGCAGATCGGAGGCCACACCCACGTCGATCACGCAGACCTCGGCGCCGACCTGGTTCGCGAAGGCGTTGCACACCGCTCCGCCGCCGAGGAAGTTGGCCACCATCTGGCCGGTGACCTCCTGCGGCCAGGCGGTGACGCCCTGGGCGTGCACGCCGTGGTCGCCCGCGAAGATCGCGACGGCCGCGGGCTCCGGGATCGGCGGCGGGCACATCCGGGACAGCCCGCTGAGCTGTGCGGAGATGATCTCCAGCATGCCGAGCGCACCGGCGGGCTTGGTCATCCGCTTCTGGCGTTCCCATGCCTCGCCGAGCGCCTTGGCATCGAGCGGGCGGATGTTGGTGACGGTTTCCTGCAGGAGATCGTGCGGCTCCTCCCCGGGCAGCGCACGACGGCCGTAGGTCTCCTCGTGGACGACCCAGGAGAGCGGGCGGCGCTTGGACCAGCCGGCCTGCATCAGCTCCGGCTCGTCGGGGAACTCGTCGACGTAACCCACGCAGAGGTAGGCGACGACTTCGAGGTGGTCGGGCAGGCCGAGCGTGCGGACCATCTCGCGCTCGTCGAAGAAGCTGACCCAGCCGACGCCGAGGCCTTCGGCACGGGCGGCGAGCCACAGGTTCTCGACGGCCAGAGCGGAGGAGTACGGCGCCATCTGCGGCTGGGTGTGCCGGCCGAGGGTGTGCCGGCCGCCGCGCGTGGGGTCGGCGGTGACGACGATGTTCACCGGGGTGTCGAGGATGGCCTCGATCTTCAGTTCCTTGAACTGCTTGGCGCGGCCCTTGGGCAGCGACTTCGCGTACGCCTCGCGCTGACGCTGGGCGAGTTCGTGCATGGTGCGGCGGGTCTCGGCCGACCGGATGACGACGAAGTCCCAGGGCTGCGAGTGACCGACGCTGGGCGCGGTGTGCGCCGCTTCGAGGACGCGCAGGAGGACCTCGTGCGGGATGGGGTCGCTGCGGAAGCCGTTGCGGATGTCGCGGCGTTCGCGCATGACGCGGAGAACAGCCTCGCGTTCGGCGTCGTCGTAGCCGGGGGCGGCCGGGGCGGCGGGCTCCGGTTCGGGGGCCTCGGTCTCGGCGGGCGCGTCGGCTGCCTGCTCGGCACCGGCCGGTACGGGCTCCGGCCCGGCACCGGGGTCGACGACTTCCCCGTCGGCGGCGGGCTCCACGGGGGGCCCGACCAGCTCGGGCCCGACCAGCTCGGGCCCGGCCTCGGGCTCGGGGGCTGCTTCGGCCGTGGGGGCGGTGTCGGCCTCGGGCGCGGTGTCGGGCTCGGGCGCGACGGCGGCGAAGGCCGGCTCCGGCTGCTCCACGGGCTCGGACGCCTCGTCGGCCCCCGGTGCGGATTCCGGTGCCGTGTCCGCGAAGGCGACGGCGTCGGCGAGGGGCTGCGCGTCGGGGGCCTGCGCGGACTCGGCCGAGAGGTCGACGGGGTGCGCCGCGAACTCCGCCTCCGCGTCGGGGGCCGTCGTCGCCTCTGCCGGGGCCGTCGCCACGCCGGCATCGGTCGGCGCGGCGGGCTCCTCGCCCACGGGTGCGTCGACGCCCTGCGCCGGCGCCGCCTGGCGCGGCTCGGAGCCGCCGACACGCGGTGCGGGCACGACGGCTTCCTGCGCCGTCACGGCCGTGGCCTCGGGGGGCACTTCGGCCGTCGCGGCCGGGTCCTCGGGCACGGCCGGCTCCGGCTGGGGGACGACCGTTTCTGCGGGCATGACGGGGGTGGCCACGGGCGTCTGCTCCTGTGGCGGCTGCGGGTCCCAGGGGGCTCCGGCCTGCGGCGGGATCTCACCGAGCTGCGGTCCCGGCAGCTCGGCGGCGGGCTCCTCGCGGGGTACGTCGAGATACTCGACGCCCGTGGCCGCTGCGGCCTGCGCCTGGGCGGTACGGACAACCATCGGGTGCGGCGGGGTCCCGGCGGGACCACGGTCGGCGAGCGAGCGCACCACGCCGCTGTTGGCCTCCGGCACCGGCGGCCCCATGTGGAGCGGACGGCGCGCGGGCGGCGGTGTCGGCATGGCGGAGGTGGCCGCCGCGGGCATGCGGACGCCGTTGAGGTCGACGGATCCCGAATCCCGCCCGCCCATTTCGTGGGCGCCGGTCTCGTGGGCCACGCGCACGGCCTCGGCCGGCTGCTGGGCATGGGCCTCGGTCGGCTGCTGGGCATGGGCCTCGGTCGTTGCGACGGCCACGGCCTCCTCCGGCCCGGCGTCGACCATGACGGCGGACTGCACGTCGACCGGGTGCGCTGCGTGGGCCGCGTCCGCGGGAGCCTCGGTGGCGGCGACCGGTTCGGCCGGTGCGATGCCCGGGACGACCGACATGGTGCCCTGCACCTGCGTCAGTGGTTCCTGCACGGCGTCCTCCTGGTACGGGGCGTCCGCGGGCGGCGCCTCCTCGTACCGGATGTCCTGCACCGGCTGGGGCTGCCCCATCGACGCGTCGATGCCGGGCTCCTCGGCGAGCGGCACCTGCGCCGGAGCGTCGTGCTGCTGCGGCTCCTGGGCGTAGTGCAACCCGTCCTCCGCCGGAGCGGGCCGGGTCACCTCGACGAACTCCGGTGCCGGCACGGCCGAGGCGTCCGGTGCGGGTTCGCCCGCCGGATGGCCGCCGCCGTGGACGGCCGGAGCGGCTTGGTAGTCGTACCCCGTCGGCTGGTACTCCACCTGGAACTGGCCGCTGCCGTACTGCGGTGCGGAATCCGGGTGGCCGATCGGCTGAACCGAAACCGGCGCGGCCGCGTACTGATCGATACCGGCCTGCGCCTGTGCGGCCTGGGCCGCCGCCATCTGCTGCGGGTCGCTCCAGGCGCCCTGGGCTCCCGGCATCAGCAGGAGGTCTTCGTCCTCGGGGGCGTGCTCGGAGGGTTCGAGGTAGGTGTACGCGCCGGGGGCGGGGACGCCCGGCTGCTCCACCATGCCTGCGTTCTCCGGCAGCCCCTCGCCCGGGATCTGGCCGGTGTCAGTCATGCGTACCCCTCGCCCATCGGTTTGCTCCTTCGCCCATCGCCCGGGACGTCCGACCGGCACACCTGACGCCCGTGAACAACAACGAGCGTGTGCGCCGCGCGGCACGATCGACCCCGGACCCCAAGCATTGTCGCCGTCGTTCGCAGCCACGGCAGCAAGATCCGCCGCCGTCCGCTGTGGGCTGCGCCACGTCGCGCGACCCCCCGGTTCCGGCGTACCACAAACGGGAGCCAAAGCGGCCCCCTTTTCCGGACATTGACAAATAAAACGACGAACGCCCGGCTGCGGTACAACGATCGGCCAGCCTACCCCGCACTCCTCACAGGAGGGGGCGTGGGCCTTCCTTTCGGGCGGCCTGGGAACGTGGCCGCGGCTGCCTCCCGCAGAGCAGGAAGACGACGGTGCGTTCTCGCTCCGTCCAGTCGGCGGTGTCCAGTTCGACGGCCTGGAGCAGGGCGCATTCGACCTCGTAGCCGCCCGCCGCGAGTGCGGCTCCGATCGCCTCGGCCTCGTCGCGGGTGGAGGCGTGCGTGACGATCCGCTGCGGCCTGCGGTCGGCCACGGCGGTGACGACGGGTACTCCCCCGCCGCCGATCCGTACGACATCGGGTTCCGGCAGCCGTTCGAGTACGTGCGGGGCACGGCCCTGGACGACCTGGAGCTGCACGCCGAGACGGCGTGCCTCCTGCTCGCTGCGCAGGCACGCGTCGGGGTCGGCGTCCACGGCGATGACGGCGGCGCCGAATCCGGCGGCCTCGGCGGCGAGTGCCCCGCCGCCGGAGCCGATGTCCCACACGAGGTCGCCGATGCGGGGGCCCAGTCGCGCCAGTTGCGCGGCGCGCAGTCCGGCGTACTCGCCCTCACCGGATGCGGCGGGCCGGTCGTCGGCGGGCGGCAGCGCCCAGCCGCGCGTTTCCTGCGGGTAGCCGGGGTCGCGGCCCGCGATCCAGCCGGAGCCGGACCGGGATGCCGCGGCACCTGTGGTGCCCGCGCCGCCGATGACGATGACGACGTTGGGGTCGCGCCACACATGGTCGGCGACCTTGTCGGAGGTGAGAACGGTGACCTGTTCGCGGTCGGTGCCCAGCTCCTCGCAGATGACGAAGGTGCGGTGGACCCCGTCGAGGAGCAGGGCGAGTTCGGCGGGCCCGGCGCCCGGGGAGGTGAGGACGGCGACCTTGGTGTGTGCCCGGCACACATTCACGGCACGGCGCAGGGTCCGGCGCTGTGCGACGACGATCTGGGCGTCGTCCCAGGGCATACCGGCCCGGGCGAATGCGGTGGCCACCGAGGAGACGGCGGGTACGACCTCGACCTCGAGCCCGTGTTCCGGCGCGCGCAGGGTACGCACGACACCGAAGAGGCCGGGGTCGCCGTCGGCGAGGACGACGGCGCTGCCCCGGTGACCGGCGATGCGCCGGGCGGCGAGATCGACACTGCCGAGACGGATGCGTTCGGCGCCGGGCGGGACCTCGGGCAGAGCCAGGTGGTGGGCGGCGCCGGCCACCAGGGTCGCGGCGGACAGCGCGGACCTGGCCGCCTGGGTGAGCGGCGAACCGTCCCAGCCGATCACCGTGACCCGGTCGGCCATCTCGTCAGTCTCCTGGAGTTGTTGCAGGTCGGGGGCATGCTCGCGGATGCGCGTCGCACCGTGAGGGTACCCGTAGCGCTCGGCGGCCGGTCGGGGTGCGTCCGGTGCCCGTGCACTGCGGCTGCCGGTTTCCGGCCGCCGGCGTCAGTTCCAGTCGGTGTAGGAGGCGTAGCCGGCCTCGGCCATGCGGTCGGCCTCGAGGTCCTCGGGCAGCAGGCTCCACACGATCAGGTCGGTGCGGATCTCGGCCCAGCCGCCGTCCTCCGTCTGCGTGCGCGCTATCCAGGCGTTGCGCAGGACGCCTTCGCTGATGCAGCCGATCTTCTGGGCGACCTGCTGGGAGGCGGTGTTGTCGGCGGCGGTCCGCAGCTCCAGCCGCTCGAAGCGGCGGTCGCGGAAGAGCCATTGGGCGACCGCGAGCACGGATTCCGTGGCGTATCCCTCGCCGCGGGCCCAGGGTGCGGTGAGGTAGGACACCTCGGTGGCGAGTGTGCGCCAGTCGGTGTTCTGCAGGTGGACGACGCCGACGAGCCGCTGGGTGAGGAATTCGGTGACGGCAAGGGCGATGCCCCGGCCGGTGGTGCGTTCAGCAGGAGCGATCCTGCGCACCCAGTCCTCGGAGTCCTGCGAGGTGTAGGGGTGCGGCGCCGAGGTCCAGGCCGTGATCATTTCGTCGTTCATCATCTCGGTGTGTGCCGGGATGTCGGCGTCCTCGAAGGGGCGCAGCACCAACCGCTCCGTGCTGATGGACACGTCCGGGAAGGTGTGAGTCATGCGCTGCTCCATGCCGGGACCGTCGAGAAAAGGTCATTGCCGTGTGTGCGTCGTAGCCGTAAAGGCACAGCATGCAACATCGGCTGCGGGCTGTGCATGGCCGGGTGCAGGTACGACGCGGCCCCGCGCACCTTCGTCGGTGCGCGGGGCCGTCGTCAAGTGGCTTTGTGCCGGACCTACTTGACGGCGCCGAAGGCGGGGACGATGCCACCGGCGTACGTGTCCTCGATGTACTTCTTCACCTCGGGGGAGTTCAGGAGCTTCGCGAGCTTCTGCACGCGCGGGTCGTCCTGGCTGCCCTCCTTGACGGCGAGGAAGTTGGCGTACGGGTTGCCCTCGGCCTTCTCCAGCGCCAGGGACTCCTTGGCAGGCTTGAAGTCGGCCTCGATGGCGTAGTTGCCGTTGATGACCGCGGCGTCGACGTCGTTCAGGGCGCGGGGCAGCGTGGCGGCCTCCAACTCCTTGAACTTCAGGCCCTTGGCGTCCTCGATGTCGGAGAGCTTGGCGTCGGTGCCGGCGCCGTCCTTGAGGGTGATCAGGCCGTTGTCGGCGAGCAGCTTGAGCGCGCGGCCCTCGTTGGTGGTGTCGTTGGGGACGGCGACGGTCTGCCCGGCCTTGATGTCCTTGATGTCCTTGGACTTCTTGGAGTACAGGCCGAGCGGCTCGAGGTGGACGTTGACGACGGGGACGATCGTCGTCTTGTTCTTCTTGTTGAAGTCGTCCAGGTACGGCTTGTGCTGGAAGAAGTTGGCGTCGACCTGGCCCTGCTGGGTGGCGGTGTTCGGCAGGACGTAGTCCGTGAACTCCTTGACCTCCAGCTTGAGGCCCTCCTTGGCCGCCAGGTTGTCCTTGACGTAGCCGAGGATGTCGGCGTGCGGCGTCGGGGACGCGGCCACGACGAGCGGCTTGGACGCGTCGGCCTTGGCTCCGGAGCCGGACGCGGCGCCGGGGTCGGAGGCGGTGCCGCAGGCGGTGAGGCCGAGGGCGAGGGCGGCGGTTGCGGCGGCAGCCGCGCTGAGCTTGATGTTCTTACGCACGAAAAGTGCCTCTTTCTGGTGGTGGAACAACGCCCGGACAAGGAGTGCGGGCTGTGTGGGGAGAAAGTTCTGGGTCAGCTCGCGGTACGTCCGCGGCGGGCGAGGAGCCGTACGACTCCGTCGCCGAGGAGCTGTACGACGGTCACGATGGCGATCAGGATCACGACCGTGATGAGCATGAACTGGGTCTCGAAGCGCTGGAATCCGTAGGTGACCGCCTTGGACCCGAGGCCCTCGCCGCCCACCGCTCCGGCCATCGCCGAATAGCCGACGAGGACGATCACCGTCGTGGTGACGGCGGAGACGATCGAGGGCAGGGCCTGCGGCAGCAGCACCTTGCGGACGATGGTGGGGATCGAGCCGCCCATGGACTGCACCGCTTCGACGAGCCCGTGGTCGACCTCGCGGATCGCCGTCTCGACGAGCCGGGCGAAGAAGGGGATCGCTCCGACGGCGAGCGGCACGATCATCGCGGACGGGCCGATGAAGGTGCCGACGACGAGGGTCGTGAACGGGATCAGCGCGATCAGCAGGATGATGAACGGCAGCGAGCGGCCGATGTTCACGATCACGCCGACGACCTTGTTCACCGGCGTGTTCTGCAGCAGTCCGCCCTTGTCGGTGAGGACCAGCAGCACGCCGAGCGGCAGTCCGCCGGCGACGGTGACGAGGGTGGACCACAGCACCATGTAGAGCGTGTCGACGGTGCCCTGGGTGAGCAGGGGCTGCATCTCGGACCAGGTCACTTGGCGGCCTCCTTGACGAGCACCGGGCCCTGGGCCGGGATCACGACGGGTTCGGCGTCGACGACGTCGACCTGGAGGCCCTGCTCGCGCAGGAAGCCGACGGGGACGACGTTCTCCTCGTAGCGGCCCGGCAGTTCGATGCGCATCCGGCCGATCTGCTTGCCGCCGACGGTGTCCATGGCGGCACCGAGGATCGAGATGTCGATGTTGTACGTGCGCGAGAGCTGCGAGATCACCGGCTGGGTGGCGGCCTCGCCGTGGAAAGTGACGTCGATGACGGTGCGGTCGGGGCCGGAGGCGTCACCGCCGACGGGGAACAGTTCCTGGGCGAGCTCGGAGCCGGGGGTCGCGAGCAGTTCGCTCACCGTGCCGGATTCGATGATCTTCCCCTTCTTCATCAGGGCGGCGGAGTCGCAGATGGTCTTGACGACGTCCATCTCGTGCGTGATGAGCAGCACCGTCAGTCCCAGCTGCTGGTTGAGGTCGCGCAGCAGCTGCAGGATCGAGCGGGTCGTCTCGGGGTCGAGGGCGCTTGTCGCCTCGTCGGACAACAGCACCTTGGGGTCGCCCGCCAGCGCCCGGGCGATGCCGACGCGCTGCTTCTGTCCGCCGGAGAGCTGGCCGGGGTACGCCTTGGCCTTGTCCGCGAGCCCGACGAGGTCGAGGAGTTCGAGGGCCTTGCGGGAGCGCTCGGCGCCCGAGACGCCGAGGATCTCCAGGGGCAGCTCGATGTTGTCCTTGACGCTGCGCGAGGACAGCAGGTTGAAGTGCTGGAAGACCATGCCGATGCGGCTGCGCGCCTCGCGCAGTTCCTTCGAGGCGCGCCGGCCGCGGCCGGCGAGTGCTGTCAGATCCTGGCCGGCGACGGTGACCGTGCCGGCGGTGGGACGCTCCAGGAGATTGACGCAGCGGATGAGGGAGGACTTTCCGGCGCCGCTCTGGCCGATGACTCCGAAGACCTCACCTTCGCGGACGTGCAGGTCGACGCCGTCCAGGGCGGTGACGTCGCGGCCTCGCGACGAGTAGACCTTGGTCAGGCCCGTAGTGGTGATCACAGGGTTTCCGTCACTGTCGAGTGCACGGCGCGGTGTCCGCCGGGCACGGGGCATTTCGGTTCAGACAGTCGTCTGCGGGCACGGCTGATTCGGCCGGCGGCCGGGGCAACGCGTGCGCGGGGCAGACTCGGTCCGATGCGTTCTCCGTGAACTCCGGGGACGATCGGACGCGGCGCGGCTGTCGGACTCGCTTCGGGGCGCGAGCCTCAGGCAGGGACCCTCAGAAGGCGCACATTCGACACATACAACGAGCACCGGGCGTCGTGATCGCCTCGGTCGCAAGGGTGCGGCTGCTCGTCGTGGTCATGGCTGCAAGTAAAGCAGAAAGGCGGATGAACGAATCAAGCGTGTCCGGTATACGGACTCGCTTGTCGCACTATGTGGACACCTAGGGTCGAGCAGTGATCATGACACCGTCCGCCGTCACCTGCACGGACACGGCGGAGAGGTCGGTGACGACCACGTCCGCGTCCAGCTCCTCGGCGCGGTGCGTTGTGGCCAAGGCCACGGTGCGCATACCCGCCGCGCGCCCGGAGGCGAGTCCCGCCGGGGCGTCCTCGAACACCACGCAACGGGCCGGGTCCACGCCGAGCCGCCGCGCGGCGAGGAGGTACGGCTCGGGGTCCGGCTTTCCGCGCGTGATGTCATCGGCGGCGATCGTCATCTTGGGCGTGATGCCGACCTCCTCGAGCCGGGCCTCGGCCAGCCGCCTGGTCGCGGAGGTCACGACGGCCCATCGCTCGGGCGGCAGCGCGGCCAGCAGGGCACGGGTCCCGGGCAGTGCCACCACTCCCCCGGCGACGTCCCCGACCTCCAGGTCCTCGATGCGGGCGAGCGCCTCGGGCACCACGTCGGCGGGCAGCAGATCGGCGGCTATCTCGACGGCGGGGCGACCGTGCAGGCCCACGCGGGCGAAGTCCTCCGCCGTGATTCCGTACTCGTGCGCCCACTTCGTCCAGCAGCGGTTCACCGACTCCATGGAGGAGACGAGGGTTCCGTCGTTGTCAAACAGCAGGGCTTCGGCGTGGATCTCCATGGCATCGACCATACGGGCCGAGCCGCGACGCCTGTGCCGCCGGGGGCGCGCGCATCGCGCCCTGTGGCCCGTAATACTCTCGAGTCCATGCTCGACGCCCTGACGATCGCGGTCGCCGTGACCGCGCTCGCCCTTGCCGCATGGTGCGGCTTCGCCGCCTTCCGCGATCAGCCGACCAAGGACTGGCACTTCATCGGCATGGCCGTGGTGTCCGTCCTGGCGTTGGCCCAGCTGATCGTCGGCATCGTCCAGCTGGCGCGCGGCGAGAAGGCCGACGAGGGCACCGCGATCTTCCTGTCGTATCTGATCGGCTCCGCGCTCGCCGTGCCGGCGGCCGGCTTCCTGTCACTGGCCGAGCGGACCCGCTGGGGTTCGGCGACCGTGGCGGCCGGCGCCGTGGTGCTCGCCGTGCTCGAAGTCCGGCTCTACGACATCTGGGGAGGCTGACGATGGCCGAGCCCACCACAAAGGCGGAGCGCACCAAGCTGGTCGCGGGCCCGGGTCTGCTGCTCGTCTGGCTCTACGGGGTGATGTCGGTCGGCGCCGTGTCGCGCTCGGTCTACCAGATCCTGACCGACTTCGACAGCGCGCCGTTGGCCCATGTGCTCTCCGCCGTCGCGGCCGTGGTCTACGCGTTCATCACGTACACCCTGGTGCGTGGGGGCGAGACGGCCCGCAAGGCGGCGCTGGTGTGCTGCGCCGCCGAGCTGGCGGGCGTGCTGGTCGTCGGGACCTGGACGGTGGTGGATCCGTCCGCGTTCCCCGACTCGACGGTGTGGTCCGACTACGGAATGGGCTACATCTTCATCCCGGTGCTGCTGCCCGTCACCGGAATGCTCTGGCTGCGGCGCTCGCGCACCGCCTGAGGGTTCGTCGGACGCCGACGGCTCAGGCGGCGCGCCTCACGCACTGGCGGCGAGCGCTCCCGGTGCCGTCTCCTTCTGCAGGGTGACCAGCGTGAGACGCGGGCCGAGCTGCTCGGTGGAGACGGGCACATATCCGCGGCTGCGGTAGAGACGCAGATTGCTCTCGCTGCGGTGACCGGTGAACAGCTGGAAGCGCTTGGTGCTCGCGTCGCCCGCGAACCGCGCCTCGATCGCGTCGAGCAGCCGGCCGCCGAGGCCGTGGCGCTGCATCCGCGGGTGGACGATGAGCTTGGCGATCCTGGCGGTACCGCTCTCGTCGACACGGCCGCGGACGGAGGCGACCACCTCGTCCCCGAGCCGGGCGACGAGCGCATGCCCCTGGGAGAGTTCGTCACGAAGGTCGGCCAGGGACTGGGTCAGGGGCTCGATCCCGTAGTCGCTGTAGAGCTCGGCCTCGGTCTGGTAGCACAGATACTGAAGCTTGAGGATGTGCTCCGCATCGTGCTCAGCCGCCGCTGAGATGGTCACGCTCATGCCCATGTGCGCATGCCTCCCGCTCACCTGTCCGCCGGTTGTCTACCGCTCCTTTCCCCGATGTTCAGGAGCCGCAACCTCTGCCGCGAGCATTCTGCGCAGGCATCCCAGGCATCGGGAACGTGTCGGCCCCAGACTCCCCTGTGAGATTCCCAACGTCCCTGCGATTTCTCGGTAGGTGGGGTCCTCCGGCGACAACATCGCAGTCAGCAGACGCGGGCAGTTCCCGGGGGTGCGGGCGACGGCGGCGTGCAGGGTGCGACGGCGCTCGGCCCTGAGCGCGGCGCGCTCGGGGCCGCCCGCCGGATCGGCGGGCTCGTTCCCGTAGGGCAGTTCCCGGGCGGCCGTGCGGCGGGCGCGACGGGCCTCGGCCCGCACCGCGGCCTTGACCCAGCGCGCCGCGTCCGGCGGCGGTCCGTCGTCGTCGAGGCGCTCCAGCAGCCGTACCCAGACGGCCTGTTCGAGGTCACCCGCCTCGACGGCGGTGCCGGGCGCCTCCGCGGTGGCCTCGGCGCTGACGAGGGCACCGAGCGTGCTGACGACATGGGCGGGGGTTTCATCGACAACGGTCATGCCCGGCCTGACGAACGGACGGCGGGCGGCGGTTTCCCCTCGCGGGTGCTGTCACCCGTACGGGCTTCGACAGCCGGTGCGCACCCCGTGCCGGCCGGTGTCCGCCGTCAACCGCCCCGGACGCGGTCCGCGGGGCCGGAGCGGGCCCCGCAGACATCCGGAGCGCCTCAGGCGTGGAAGTCCGCCACCGCCAGCAGGCCGGTGTCGGGATTGTCGGTGAAGATTCCGTCGATACCCGTCGCGAGGTACGCCTTGTACGCGCCGAAGACGTCGCCGTACGCGTTCGGGTCGGTCCCGCGGCGGAAGTCCGCGGGCAGGAAGGTGTTCTCGTTGCGCATCGTGTAGGGGTGCAGGATCAGGCCCTTGGCGTGGGCGTCCTTCACGAGCGTGGTCGGCTCGGTGAGCCGGCCGTCCGCGTCCTTGGGGATGACCAGGTCCAGGAGCGGGCCGATGCCCTGGGCGAATCCTGCGATCCACTTCAGGCCCTCGGGGGTGACCAGATCCGCGACCGTGCGCGGGTCGCCGGACTCGCGGAAGTCCCACGGGCGGTCGTCGGGGGTCCACAGCAGGACCACGCGCGGGGTGCCGACGAGGCGGGACATGCGCTGCATGCTGGTCGGCTCGAAGGACTGGAGGAACGTCGGGGAGTCGGCGCGGTGCCGGCCGTAACGGCGCAGCAGCTTCGCCAGGCGCTCCTCCAGGCCGAGCCCGATGCCGCGGAAGTACGTGGGGTGCTTGGTCTCGACGTGCAGCCACACCGGGTGGCCACGGCGTCGGCCCTCCTTGTCCGCCCAACGCAGCACCTCCTCGAAGGTGGGCACCGCCCAGCGGCCGTCGTAGAGGGTGTTCTCCTGGCGGGGGCCCGGGATGCGCTCCTTGGCGCGCAGTGTCTTCAGCTCCGCGAGCGTGAAGTCCTCGGTGAACCAGCCGGTGAGGCTGACGCCGTCGACCGACTTGGTCGTCCTGCGCGAGGCGAACTCGGGGTGCTCGGCGACATCGGTCGTGCCGGTGATGTCGTTCTCGTGACGGCATACGAGATGGCCGTCCTTGGTCGGCACCAAGTCCTGCTCGACGACGTGCGCGCCCATGTCGAGGGCGAACTGGTAGGCGCCGAGCGTGTGCTCGGGCCGGTAGCCGCTGGCGCCGCGGTGGGCGATCACGGTGGGCACGGGCAGACCCCTGTACGACGGGCCGCCGCCCTTGCCACCGGCGGCCTGCGCGGTACCGGCAGCAACGCCGACACCGAGGGCGGCCGTGCCGAGAACCGCTGCTCCCAAGACCTTCCGGCGCGCCGGACCGCTGCTCGCACCCTGTGTCATGAAACGTTCCTCCATGTGATGTCCCGCACCTGTCGAACGACGCCTGATCGTAGGCAGCTACGCCTTACCTACGGCAGACCCTGCACGAACGCAGTGAAAACACGGGTCAACACTGCGTATCTCCTGCGTGAACCCGATGTGCGATCAGGTGTGACCCGCGAGTATCGTCCTCACCTGCACAGACTCCTGAATGAACTGCACCGGCCATCACCGTCCCGTTCCCTGACACGGAGGACCCGTTGTCCCGCTTGACGCTCATCAAGGCAGTGCTCGGGCCGACCCTGCGCCTGATGTTCCGCCCCCGCGTGGAAGGCGCCGAGAGCATCCCGGGGACGGGACCGGTGATCCTCGCCGGGAACCACCTCACGTTCATCGACTCGATGATCCTTCCGCTGGTCACCGACCGGCCGGTGTTCTTCATCGGCAAGGACGAGTACGTCACCGGCAAGGGCATCAAGGGCCGCGCCATGGCCTGGTTCTTCACCGGCGTCGGCATGATCCCGGTCAACCGTGACGGCGCCAACGGCGGCGTGGCGGCGCTGATGACCGGCCAGGGGGTGCTGGAGGAGGGCAAGGTCTTCGGCATCTACCCCGAGGGCACCCGCTCCCCCGACGGCCGTCTCTACCGGGGCCGTACAGGCATCGCGCGCCTCACCCTGATGACGGGAGCGCCGGTGGTCCCGTTCGCGATGATCGGCACGGACAAGCTCCAGCCGGGCGGCGCGGGACTGCCGCGACCGGGCCGTGTGACGGTCCGCTTCGGCGAGCCGATGGAGTTCTCCCGCTACGAGGGCATGGACCGCGACCGCTATGTGCTGCGGGCGGTCACGGACTCGGTGATGGCGGAGGTCATGCGGCTGTCGGGACAGGAGTATGTGGACATGTACGCGACGAAGGCCAAGGCGGCGTGAGCAGCGCCGGGGCGCCGCCCCGGCAGCCTGGAACGCCGGACGGGCCGGCTTCCCCGCGGGGAAGCCGGCCCGTCCGGCGTTCGGGGCCACTCCCCTGGCGTCCCGTCAGTGCTCGATGCCGTCCGCCAGCTTCTGGCCGCGCAGCAGGAACCACGCCGCGACTGCCGTGGCCAGCAGCACCGACGCACCCACACCCGCAGCGAACTGCAGGCCGTCGGTGAACGCGTGCTGCGCCGCGGTCACCAGCGCCGCGCCCTGCTCCTGAGGCAGCCCGGCCGCCGCCTCCGCCGCGCCGCCCAGCGACTCGTGCGCGGCCGATGCCGTCTCGGCCGGGACGCCGGACGGGGTGGCGAAGCCCCGGTAGACGCCGGTCACGATGGAGCCGAGGAGCGCGATGCCGAGGGCCGCGCCCAGTTCGTACGCGGTCTCGGAGACCGCAGACGCCGCGCCGGCCTGCTCCTTCGGGACGCTGGAGAGGATCACGTCCGCGGTGACCGTGAACGAGAAGCCCGCACCCGCGCCGACGATCAGCAGGGCGGCACCGAGCAGCGGATAGCCGGTGGACCCGTCGATCAGCGTGAGTGTGGCGAGCGCCAGGCCGACTGCGGCGAGACCGCCGGCGACCACGGAACGCACCGAGAAGCGCCGGGCGAAGGAGCCCGCGACCAGACCGGTGGCCACCGCCCCGATCGCGGCGGGGAGTTCGGCGAGACCGGCCTCGAACGGCTGCATGCCCTGGACCAGTTGCAGGAACTGGGACAGGAAGAACACCAGCCCGGACAGGCCGAGGATGGTCAGCAGATCGGCGAGGACCGCTCCGGAGAACCCGCGGTGCCGGAACAGCCGCATGTCCAGCAGCGGCGCCTTCAGCGTGAGCTGCCTGCGCACGAATCCGTACAGCGCGACGGCGCCGATCAGTGCGGCGGCGCCCGCCTCCCAGCTCGGTCCGTGGCTCGCCGCCTCCTTGATGGCGTACACGACGCCGACCATGCCGACGAGCGACAAGACGACGCTGACGAGGTCCCACGGGCCGGCGACCGGGTTCTTCGACTCGGGCAGCAGTTTGATGCCGACGAGGACCAGGACCGCCATCACCGGCAGGTTGATCAGGAAGACGGAGCCCCACCAGAAGTGCTCGAGCAGGAAGCCGCCGACCACGGGCCCGACGGCGGCACCGGCGGACGCCATGGCACCCCAGATGCCGATGGCGAGGCTGCGCTCCTTGGGGTCGTGGAAGATGTTGCGGATCAGGGCGAGCGTGGACGGCATCAGGGTGGCACCCGCGACACCGAGCAGCGCCCTGGCGAGGATCATCATCTCTGGGGTGGTGGCGTACGCGTTGAGCACGGACACCGCGCCGAACGCGATGGCACCGACGAGCAGCAGCTTCTTGCGGCCGATGCGGTCGCCGAGGCTGCCCATCGACACGAGAAGGCCGGCGATGACGAACGAGTACACGTCGCCGATCCACAGCAGCTGGTTGCCGGTCGGCTCGAGGTCCTCGCTGAGGAACGGGGTCGCGAGGGCGAGCACGGTGGCGTCGACCGCGACCAGCAGAACGGCCAGGACCAGTACGGCGAGCGCCAGCCACCGCCCCGGGCGGTACACGGTCTCGTCCGCCCTGGTCACGGTCCGGATGGTGCTGCTCATTTCTCCACACTCCGTCGAGCGCCGCCGAGCAGCAGCTCGGCGGTCATGAACTGGAAGTCCTTCTTGGCGACCCGGCCGTCCATGACGGCCCAGGCGCAGGAACCGATCAGCGCGTACAGCGCCTCGGTCAGCCACACGGGGCTGAGGTCGATACGGAATTCGCCCTGGGTCTGGCCTCGCCGGAACAGATCGGAGACACGGGCGTCGAGCCGGGACCAGCCCACGTTGATCTGGTCGCCCTCGAACAGCTGGTTCTCCGTGTAGAGGAAGGCCAGCAGGTCGGCCGCGGGCTCCATCTCGGTGATCAGCCGGCGCAACGCCTCGTCCGCGCCGTCCTCTTCGAGGCGGGCCCGGTCCAGGGCGGCCTCGAACTCCTGGATGCCCAGCGCTTCGAGGGCCCGGACGAGCGCGTCCCGGCCCGCGAAGTGGCGGTGCAGGGTGGCGCGGCCGATGCCTGCGGCCCGGGCGACCTCGTCCATGGTGGCGGTCGACTTCCGGGACAGCAGGGCGGCGGCGGTGCGCAGCACCTGTTCACGATCCATGGCCATGAGACGAGCATAGCCCACATGAGACAGTGATGTCTCATTCAATGCATGGGCGTCCCACTCCGTGGGTCCGGCACGCTCTGCACCGCACCTCCCGTCGCGATCCTCCGCGGGCGCAGGGCAGCGCTGCTCAGGGCGGCGACGACCTCGATCGCCGCCGCCGTCAGGAGTGCGCCTGACAGCGAGTGGGCAGCGAGCGGCCCCGCGATTCCGGCGCCGAGCGCGAACCCGGTGAGCTTGAGACTTGCGCCCGTCGTGAAGACCTGCGCCCGCAGCCTCTCGGGCGCCTCCCTGTGGCGCACGGCGAACAGGGCGGTCAATCGGGGCCCTTCGCCGATGCCGACCAGCACGACGGCCACGGCGAGCGCGGCGGGATCTGCGGTGGCGGCGAGCACGAGGGCGAAGGCGAGGACGAGCGCACCCGCCCACAGGACGGTGTCCGGCCGCAGCGCAGCGGACCGCCGGGCGTACACGGCGTTGGCGGCGAGGGCAGTGACCGCGATGCCGGCGAGCAACAGGGGGCCGCGGTCCGTGTCCCCGAACGCCGCCGCGGCGAGGAGAGGCGTCGCGGCGACGAGCATGCCCTCGCCGACGCACGAGATCACCGAGGTGACGGTCGCCCGGGCCAGCGGCCGGATGCGGAACAGGGCGCCGAAGCCCGCGGCGAGGTCGGCCCGGACTGTGGGCCGCGGGGATCGCGCGTGCGCGGCGGGGCGGCCGACGCGGGGCAGGGCCCAGGCCGACGGCAGGGCGAGGCACACCAGCACGGCGGAGACGACGACCCCGGCGGGTGCACCCGCGGCTGCGGCGACGACCCCGGCCAGCGCGGGACCGGCCAGGCTCGCGGCGTTGAAGGTCATCGCATCGAAGGCGGTCGCACGGGCGAGCCGCTCCGCGGGGACCAGACGCGGCAACTGTGCCGTCCAGCCGCCGGACAGCGCGGGCCCCAGCAGCCCGGCGCCCGCGGCGACGACCCCGGTCGCCACGAGGGGCAGCCGCCCGAGGCTCAGGACGATCACGGCCAGACCCGCCCCGTACAGGGCGAGCGCGAGCGCGAGCAGCCTCCCGGGCGCCGGGGAACGGTCCAGCAGTACGCCGAAGAGCGGGCCGCCGACGGCAGCCGAGATCATCAGGGCCGCCAGCAGAGTCGATCCCACCGCCGCCGACCCTGTGACGGCGAGTCCCGCGAGCAGCAGCGCGGGGCCGGACATCTCGTCGCCGGTGCGGGCGACGGCGGCCCCGCAGACGTACCGCAGCAGTGCGTACCGGTTGTTCATCCGGCCGACGCTACGCAGGTAACTCAAAACCTCACCAGATGCGTTACATTCTCCCTGTGCTGTCGAACCGGGCCCAGCGCACGGCCGCGCTCGTCAACGCCCTGGACTCCGGGTCCGATCCGGATGCCCGGCACGTCGAGCGTGTGCTGCGCGAGTACGGCGAAACCGGCCGCATCGAGTTGTCGGCAACGGATCTCGCCGAGATGCGGGAGTCCGCACGCCTGCTGCGCGAGGTGTACGGAGCCGAGGACCTCGACCGCGCCGTGTCGGCTCTGAACCGCCTGCTGGCACTGAACGCAGGCACGCTGCGCCTCACCTCGCACGGCGGCACCACCGACATCCACCCCCACCTGGACCGCGACGACGACGCGCCCTGGGGCGAGTGGTTCCTCGCCTCGTCCTGCCTGGCCCTGACGGTCCTGATCTGGAACCGGCAACGCCCGCCGGGCGGAATCTGCGCCTCGTCGGGCTGCCGGAACGTCTTCACGGCGGTCGGCAGCGGCCCGAAGCAGCGCTACTGCTCACGCCGATGTGCGACCCGCGAACGCGTGGCGGCCCACCGGCGCGCCCGCGCCTGACCCGAGCACCCCTGACACCGAGCAAGCCTGAGACCGGGCAGATCTGACACCGTGCAAGGAGACAACGCCCCGTGAAACCCATGCTGTTGATCGACGTCGACGGCCCGCTCAACCCCTATGCCGCCAAAGCACAGCGCAGACCGGAGGGATACACCACGCACCGGATGCGCCCGACGGGCTGGACGGACGGCAAACCATTGCGCGTGTGGCTCAACCCCGGGCACGGCACCGAGCTGATGGCGCTCGCCGAGTGGTACGACCTGGTGTGGGCGACCACCTGGAAGGGTGAGGCGAACACCTGGATAGGCCCTCGACTGGGGCTTCCCGAGCTGCCGTTCATCGACTGGCCGCAGATGCACGGACGGGCGCCCCGCGGCACGTTCTGGAAGACGCAGTACATCCTCCGGTACGCGCCGGGGCGCCCGTTCGCGTGGATCGACGACGACATCACACCGTTCGACCACGAGTACGTGGAGCAGAACCACCTCGCCGCCGCTCTCCTCCTGCGCATCGACGAGCGGGTCGGGCTGACCCGGCCGGACTTCGACACGCTGGCGGACTGGGCGGCGGCGCTGTAGCCGCCGGTTCCTACCGCTTGGCCGTGGCCCAGGCGTGCTGTATCACCAGGTCCGCCTTGACCTCGTTGAGCTGGGTCGCGACCGCCGAAGGAGCCGTACCGCCGCGGCCGTTGCGGGACGCCAGCGCACCGGGGACGTTCAGCACCGTGCGGACCTCGGGCGTGAGGTGGGGGGAGATCTTCGCGAACTGCTCGTCCGTGAGCTGGTCCAGCTCGATGCCCTGCTGCTCGCACTCCTTGACGCACTCACCCGCCACCTCGTGCGCCACCCGGAACGGCACGCCCTGCTTGACCAGCCATTCGGCGATGTCCGTCGCGAGCGAGAAGCCGGCCGGGGCCAGTTCCTCCATCCGCTCCCGGTTGACGGTGAGCGTGGCCATCATGCCGGTGAACGCCGGGAGCAGGACCTCCAGTTGGTCACAGGAGTCGAAGACCGGCTCCTTGTCCTCCTGAAGGTCACGGTTGTAGGCGAGCGGGAGGGCCTTGAGGGTCGCCAGCAGCCCGGTGAGGTTGCCGATGAGCCGGCCCGACTTGCCACGCGCCAGCTCCGCGATGTCCGGGTTCTTCTTCTGCGGCATGATCGACGAGCCGGTGGAGAAGGCGTCGTGCAGCGTCACGAAGGAGAACTCCTTCGTGTTCCAGATGATGATCTCCTCGGCGATCCGCGAGAGGTTCACACCGATCATCGCGGTGATGAAGGCGAACTCCGCGACGAAGTCGCGGGAGGCCGTCCCGTCGATCGAGTTGCCCGCCGAGCCGCGCTCGAAGCCGAGGTCCTTGGCCACCGCCTCCGGGTCGAGCCCGAGCGACGAGCCCGCGAGAGCACCGGAGCCGTACGGGGAGACGGCGGTCCGGGTGTCCCACTGGCGCAACCGCTCGGCGTCCCGGGACAGCGACTGCACATGGGCGAGGACGTGGTGGGCGAAGAGCACGGGCTGGGCGTGCTGGAGGTGCGTACGACCCGGCATGGCGACGTCCGGGTGCGCTTCGGCGAGGCCGACCAGCGCGTCCTGCAGGTCGGCGATCAGGCCGCCGACGATCCGGGCGTGGTCACGCAGGTACATCCGGAAGAGGGTGGCGACCTGGTCGTTGCGGGACCGGCCCGCGCGGAGCTTGCCGCCGAGGTCGGGGCCGAGCCGCTCCAGCAGACCGCGCTCCAAAGCGGTGTGGACGTCCTCGTCGGCGATCGTGCCGACGAAGGAGCCGTCGGCGACGTCCGCCTCGAGCCGGTCGAGCCCGGCGAGCATGCGCGTCAGCTCGTCCTCGGTGAGCAGCCCCGCCTTGTGCAGCACACGGGCGTGGGCGCGGGAACCGGCGATGTCGTACGGCGCGAGGCGCCAGTCGAAGTGCACCGACGCCGACAGCTTCGCCAGGGCCTCGGCCGGGCCGTCGGCGAAACGGCCGCCCCAGAGCCGGACGTCACCGTTGTTGCTGCTCACAGCTGAAGCTCCTCAAGGGTGTGGATGTGCCGCCGCCTCCCCACCCCTGGGGTGAGGAGGCGGTTGTCGAACGATTCGTGCTTAGGCGAGGTCACGCTTCGCCGCGATCTTCGACGACAGGCCGAAGATCTCGATGAAGCCCTGCGCCTTCGACTGGTCGAACGTGTCGCCCGAGTCGTACGTCGCCAGGTTGAAGTCGTACAGCGACTGGTCGGACTTTCGGCCCGTGACGACGGCCCGGCCGCCCTGCAGGGTCATCCGGATGTCACCGGTGACGTGCTGGTTGGCCTCGTTGATGAAGCCGTCCAGGGCGCGCTTGAGCGGGGAGAACCACAGGCCGTCGTAGACCATCTCGCCCCAGCGCTGCTCGACCTGCCGCTTGTACCGGGCGAGCTCGCGCTCGACGGTGACGTTCTCCAGCTCCTGGTGGGCGGTGATCAGCGCGATCGCGCCGGGGGCCTCGTAGACCTCACGGGACTTGATGCCCACGAGCCGGTCCTCGACCATGTCGATCCGGCCGATGCCCTGGGCGCCGGCCCGCTCGTTGAGCTGCTGGATGGCCTGGAGGACGGTGACGGGCTTGCCGTCGATGGCGACCGGGACGCCCTCCTTGAAGGAGATGACGACCTCGTCGGCCTCGCGGGGCTCCGCCGGGTTCGAGGTGTACTCGTAGATGTCCTCGATCGGCGCGTTCCAGATGTCCTCCAGGAAGCCCGTCTCGACGGCCCGTCCGAAGACGTTCTGGTCGATGGAGTACGGCGACTTCTTGGTGGTGGCGATCGGGAGCTGCTTCTCCTCGCAGAAGGCGATCGCCTTGTCCCGGGTCATCGCGTAGTCACGGACCGGGGCGATGCACTTGAGCTCGGGCGCGAGGGCGACGATGCCGGCCTCGAAGCGGACCTGGTCGTTGCCCTTGCCGGTGCAGCCGTGGGCGACCGTGGTCGCGCCGTGCTTCTTCGCGGCGGCGACGAGGTGCTTGACGATCGTCGGACGCGAGAGCGCGGAGACCAGCGGGTAGCGGTCCATGTAGAGGGCGTTGGCCTTGATCGCGGGGAGGCAGTACTCCTCGGCGAACTCGTCCTTGGCGTCGGCCACCTCGGCCTCCACGGCACCGCAGGCGAGCGCGCGCTTGCGGATGACGTCCAGGTCCTCGCCGCCCTGGCCGACGTCCACGGCAACGGCGATGACCTCGGCGCCCGTCTCCTCGGCGATCCAGCCGATGGCGACGGAGGTGTCCAGGCCGCCCGAGTAGGCGAGTACGACGCGCTCGGTCACGGGTTTCTCCTTACGGTGCAAACGCTGATGGGTATAACTATGCAGTGCTCCGTATGTTTTGTCAAAGTCGGGGAAACTCGCTGGTGAGGCGTGACCCGGCACGCCTACGCTGCCGGGACGCACCGGCCGGGGAGGGCATGCATGGACGCACGAGGCGGTACGTGGAGGGACGCCGGACTGCGGCTGGCCCGGGGCGCCGCGGTGGCCGATGTGATGGATCCACGGGACCCCGCCGCATGGGCCGCGCTGGACCGGGCCGTCCGCAGCGCCTGGTGGTACGCGGGCGAACTGCAGGAACAGCTGAGGATCCGGCCCGAGACCGCGCTGTGCCACCCCGACGGACGGGTACGGGAGAACGCCCTCGCCCGAAGCAACGGCGATCCCGCCCTGCTGCCGCTCGTCGTGATCCGTTGCGCCGACTGGGTGGAGCCCGTACGGGAACAGGCACGCAGACAGCTCGCCCGTGCCCTGGAGAGCCCGTCCCAGGACACACTGCGCCTGCTCACCCCACTCGTCCTGCGGATCGGTCGGCGACGTGAGGGCGTGTGGGCACGGGAACAGTTCGAGAACTCGCTGCGCCGCGCCCCCGCTCCGCTGCTCACCGAGTTCCTCGACAGCCCCGACACGGCGACCCGGCGGCTCGCCGCCCGCATCTCCCTCGACAACGGAGTGCTCGGCGCCCGGGAGCTCGCACGGCGGGCCACCACCGGCCCGGACCCGGTGCTGTGGCGGATGTGGTCCGACGCGGCTCTCGCCGCGATGGCCGCCCAAGGGCCGGACGACGAGGCCGTCGACATTCTTCTCGGTGCGCGCGCACCATTCGTACGGTCCGCCGGTGTCACCGCACTTCGACGTGCGGGACGGGCCAGCGAAGCTTTCGGCCACCTCACCGACCGGTCCGCCCTGGTGCGCGCCTGCGCGCGCTGGCTCGTGCGGCAGGACGGCGGTGACCCGCACACGCGCTACGTCGAGCTGTGCACCGACCCGGACACCGTCGTTCCGGGCGCCGCGGTCGGTCTTGCCGAGTGCGGGGACCGCCAGGACGCGGAGCTGCTCCGTCCTCTGCTGGCACACCCCGTCGCCGGGGTGCGGGCGCAGGCCGCGGCGGGTCTCCGGCTTCTCGACTCCGCCGACGTCGATGCGATGCACCCCTTGCTCGACGACCCGTCGGCCGCCGTGGCACGCGAGGCATCCCTCGCACTGCTTCCATCGGCACACCGCCTGTCGGCGGACGAGCTCGCCGAGCGGCTGGCGCCGCAGCGGCCCCGGCACACCCGCCAGGCAGCGTTCCGGTTGTTGAAGGCCCGAGGCGGACGGGTCGAACTCCGCGCGGCGGTGGCCCTGCTGGCCGATCCCGATCCGCAGCTGCGGCGGAGCGCGGAGGCCGCCGTACAGGGCCGGGGCTGGCTGCAGGACCTGATGAAGGGCGACGGCGAGGTGGACGCCCTGCTGCGGCAGTGCACGCACCTGTTCAGCGCGTACGTCATGACCGGCATGCGCGACCGCCTCGGTCTCGGCGGATGAAACACCCCGCGGGGCGAGAGGAGGACGGTCGATAATTCGCCCATGGGGAAAACGTACGAACGCATTGAGGGCCGAATCCGCGAGTTCATCGAGCAGCAGCCGGTCTTCTTCACGGCCACCGCCCCGCTGGCCGGCGACGGGCACGTCAACGTCTCGCCCAAGGGGCGCAGCGGCACGCTCGTGGTCGTCGACGGCGAGACGCTCGCCTATCTCGACTTCGGCGGCAGCGGCGCCGAGACCATCGCCCACGTCCGCGAGGAGGGCAACGGGCGCATCACGCTGATGTGGTGCGCGTTCTCCGGGCCGCCGAAGGTGCTGCGCGTGCACGGCAAGGGCGAGGCCGTCTTCCGGGACGACCCGAACTGGGCCGAGTGGATCGGCCGTTTCTCGGACGTCGACGGCCCCGGTGCCCGCGCGGTCGTCGTCGTCCGGGCAGTCCGCATCAGCGACGCCTGCGGGTTCGCCGTGCCCTTCATGGACTACCGCGAGGAGCGCACCCAGCTCGCCGAGCATCTCGGCCGTAAGTCGGACCAGGAATTCGCCGCGTACTGCGAGCAGAAGGAGCACGTCGGCGTCAGTCTGGACGGGCTGCCCGCACTGCCGCTGCCGCTGCCCGCGCGCACGGACTGACCCGTTCGGCGCGCGCCCGGCGGCGGGCGCAGCGGAGCGGACATACGGTCGTTGACCATGCGCCCCCGTCTCGCACTCGGTACGGCTCTGCTGCTCCTCGCCGCCGGTTCCGTCGCCGCCGCACCCACCGCCCCCTCCCCGCTGCCCGCCCGTATGGCCGACACCGGGGGCGGCAGTCAGCTGATCACCGCGGAGGCCCCCACCACCGGCTCCACCACCGGCAAGGTGACCTGGTGGGACCGGCGGCCGGACGGCAGCTGGCGTGCGGCCGGGTCCGCCGCCGCCCGCTTCGGCGCGAACGGTCTCACCGAGGGCTCGGGCCGCAAGCAGGGCACGTCCACCACGCCCACCGGGCTGTTCGCTCTGCCGTACGCCTTCGGGATCAAGCCCCCGCCGGCCGGCACCGGGCACCGCTACCGCCGGGTCACGAACGACTCCTGGTGGTGCCAGGACACCGCATCGCGCGCGTACAACCGCTGGGTGGAGCGACTGCCGGCGGACTGCCGGGCCGCCGAGTCGGAGCACCTTGTGTCGTACCGCACCCAGTACGCCCACGCCCTGGTCATCGGCTTCAACTACGACCGTCCGGTGCGCGGACGCGGCGCCGGCATCTTTCTCCACGTCAACGGCAAGGGCGCGACTGCCGGTTGCGTGTCCGTACCGGTCGCCGCGATGCGCCGGATCCTGGCCTGGGCCGAGCCGGGCCGCTCCCCGCACATCGCCATCGGCACCACATCCGGACGCACGGCCCTGACACGGTACTGACCCGGGCGCCGTTCGCCGGGGACACAAAGACCGCGCCCCATTGAACTGTTGCAGGCTCCGCTCCGTATCCACCTCCGATACGGAGCAGCCGAGGAGCAGCCGTGGTGATGATGCAGAGCGGTCGGGCCGCCAGGCGGCAGACCATGCGCGCGATCCGGCCCCGGCGTTCGCCGGCGGCCGCGCTGCTGGCCGTCGCCTGGGCGGGCGCGGCCGGGGTGATGTGGCTGTGGTGGCAGAACACGGCCGTGGTGACGATGGACACCGCGCAGTGGCTGATCGGCGCGGGCCGGATCACCGGACTGCTCGGCGGGTACATGATCGCGCTCGTGGTGCTCCAGATGGCGCGCGTGCCCGCCCTGGAGCGGGGTGTCGGATCCGACCGGGCGACCCGCTGGCACGCGATGAGCGGCCGGTACGCGATCTCCCTCGTCGTCGCCCATGTCGTCATGACCATCTGGGGATACTCCGTCCAGGGCCGTACCGGCTTCGTGGAGCAGAGCGTCACCGTCGTCGTCGACTTCCCCGAAATGATCAAGGCGACGATCGGGACCGTTCTGCTGCTCGTCATCGGCGTCGTCTCGGCCGGTGCGGTACGGCGGCGGGTGCGCTACGAGACCTGGTACTACCTGCACCTCCTCACCTACGTGGCCGTGTACCTGACCTTCTGGCACCAGCTCGCCACCGGGGCCGAGTTCGTCGCGAACCCGACCGCACGCACCATCTGGTACGTGCTGTACGGCGCGGTCGGCGTGTTGCTCCTCCGCTACCGGATCCTGGCTCCCGTGCTGTTGAACCTCAACCACCGGATGCGGGTGGAGGCCGTGGTGGACGAGGCCCCCGGTGTGGTCTCCGTGCTGATCTCAGGGCGGCGGCTGCACCGGCTCGGGGCGGAGGCCGGCCACTTCTTCCGCTGGCGGTTCCTCGCCAAGGGGCTGCGCTGGAGCGCCAATCCGTACTCCCTCTCCGCCGCGCCCCGTCCGGATCTGCTGCGCATCACCGTCAAGGCCGTGGGCGGGCACAGCACGGCGCTCTCCCAGTTGGAGCCCGGCACCCGGGTATGGGCGGAGGGCCCGTACGGCGCCATGACCGCCGGCCGGCGCAGCCGCAGCAAGGTGCTGATGATCGCCGGCGGCGCCGGTATCACCCCGCTGAGGGCGCTGTTCGAGACCCTGCCCGGCGGCCCCGGGGACCTGACCCTGCTCTACCGGGCGGGCACGACCGAGGACCTGGCGCTGTGGAAGGAGCTGCAGCAGATCGCGCAGGTGCGCGGCGCGCGGCTGATGTACGCCGTGAACGGCCCGGACGGTTCGCGGCCCGAGATCACCACTGAACGCCTCAAGGAGGTGCTGCCGGACATCGATCAGCACGACGTCTATCTCTGCGGGCCACCGGGCCTGACCGAGATGTCGTTCCACGCGCTGCGCGAGGCGGGAGTCCCGTCCCGGCGTATCCACCACGAGTCGTTCGAGATGTGAGGCCGTCAGTGACCAGGAAACACCCACTGCGCCGGATCGTGCTGGGCATCGCCGGCACCGCGTCGGCCGTTGTACTGCTCCTCGCCCTGAAGCAGCCGGGCACCTCGGTGGCCGGAGCATCGTCCGAGGCCGGCGGAGCCGTGCCGCCCGCCGCCTCGGCAACGGGCGGCGGCGGGATCGAGACCGCGGGCGGCCGGACGGTGCTGGGGGACGTGTCCGAGACCCAGTACGGGCCGGTGCAGGTACGCCTCACCATGAGCGGTGGAAAGATCACGGCCGCCGAGGCGGTGAAGACGCCCTCCGCCGACGCCAACAGCCGCAAGATCGCGGCCGATGCCGTCCCCAAGCTCAACCAGGCCGCCGTCACCGCGCAGAACGCCCGGATCGACACCGTCTCCGGCGCGACGTACACGAGCGAGGGCTATATCGCGTCGCTGCAAAGCGCGCTGGACAGGGCAGGCGGCGGTGCCGGGGCCGGGGACAGCGGTGCGCAGGAGGAAGCCGCAACGGGTGGCAACGGGGGTGCGGAAGCCGGGGCGGGTGCCGGCGACGCCGGTTCCGGCGACTCGGACGCGGCATCCTCCGGAGCGGGAGCGGGAGCAGCAACGGGAGCGGGTGGCGCGGAAGCGGGTACGGGTGCGGGCTCGGACGCCGGGGCGCCGAAGACGGTGCTCGGCTCGGTGGCGAGCACCCAGTACGGCGACGTCCAGGTCAGCATCACCGTCAGCGGCGGAAAGATCACGGCCGCCGAGGCGGTGAAGACGCCCTCCGCCGACGCCAACAGCCGCAAGATCGCGGCCGATGCCGTCCCCAAGCTCAACCAGGCCGCCGTCACCGCACAGAACGCCCAGATCGACACCGTCTCCGGCGCGAGCTACACCAGCGAGGGCTACATCCAGTCCCTGCAGAGCGCGATCGACAAGGCGGGCCTGTGATGACGGACCGGGCGCGGCTGCGTCACGTCGAGCACGCGATGGGCACGGTGTTCTCGTTCGACATCAGGATGGCGGCCGACGGTGACACCGCCCGCGTGCGGGCCGGGCTCGCCGCCGCGGTGGCCGGTCTGCACAGCGCGGACGAGATCTTCTCGACCTACCGTCCGGACAGCCGGATCAGTCGGCTCGGCAGGGGTGAACTGGCCCTGTCGGACTGTGGGTTCGAGGTCGCCGAGGTGCTGCGCGGCTGCGAGGACGAGGAGCGTCTGAGCGGTGGCTGGTTCACCGCACACTATGCGGGCGTGCTGGACCCGACCGGTCTGGTCAAGGGCTGGGCGGTGGAACGCGCCGTCCGCATGCTCGCCTCCTCCGGCGCGGAGGCGGTCTGCCTGAACGGCGGCGGCGACGTCCAGCTGTACGGCGGCCCGTGGCGGGTCGGTATCTCCGACCCGCTGTGTCCCGGTGGGCTGGTCGCCGTCGTCGAGACCGACCGGACCCTCGGCGTCGCGACGTCGGGCCCGGCCGAGCGGGGCTGCCACATCGTCGATCCGCACACCCGGCGCCCGCCCGCGGACGGTCTCGCGTCCATGACCGTCGTCTGCCCGGGCCTCACCCAGGCGGACGCCCGGGCCACGGCCGCGTACGCCATGGGGTGGCGCGCCCGTGACTGGCTGGAGGAGCTCCCCGACACGGAGGGCTTCGCCGTCACCGCGGACGGGCTCACCTGGCAGACGAGTGGATTCGCCCGCCACTCGGCGAAGCTGACGGCCTGACACCGACCGCTCCGGCCCCGTCCCGGGCGCCACGTCAGCGTCTCCCCGGGCCCGAAGGCCCGGGGAGACGAAGTGCCGTGTCGGGGTCATGGCCCTGATGCGTCGTGCGCGCCCTAACGGTCGTTCTGGGCGAGCCGCAGCAGATGGTCCGCCAGTGCCTGGCCGCCCTGCGGATCGCGGCTGATCAGCATCAGGGTGTCGTCACCCGCGATCGTGCCCAGGATGTCGTGCAGTTCGGCCTGGTCGATGGCCGAGGCCAGGAACTGGGCCGCGCCCGGCGGTGTGCGCAGCACCACCAGGTTCGCCGACGCCTCCGCGGAGATCAGCAGCTCGCCGGAGAGGCGCCGCATGCGCTCCTCCTTCGCGGACTCGCCGAGCGGTGCGTGCGGGGTGCGGAAGCCGCCCTCGCTGGGCACCGCGTAGATCAGCTCGCCGCCGGTGTTGCGGATCTTCACCGCGCCCAGCTCGTCGAGGTCACGGGAGAGCGTCGCCTGCGTGACGCTCAGCCCGTTGTCCGCGAGGAGCTTCGCCAGCTGGCTCTGCGAGCGCACCGGCTGCCGGTTGAGGATGTCCACGATCCGGCGGTGGCGTGCCGTGCGGGTCTGCGGAACGGCGGGGCCGCCGTGCTCGGTGTCCTGGCCGTCGGTCATCGTCGTCTCATTCCCCGGATCGTCCTTCCCCGCTGCTCTCCTGAAGGATGCCGGGGAGCGCCTGGAGGAACGCGTCCACCTCGGCGTCACCGATGGTCAGGGCCGGCATGAGCCGTACGACATCGGGCGCAGGGGCGTTCACCAGGAAACCGGCACCCTGGGCCGCCTGCTGCACCTGAGGTGCGAGCGGTCCGGTGAGCACGATACCCAGCAGCAGGCCGCTGCCACGGACATGGGAGACCAACGGGTGTCCCAAGGCCTCGATTCCGTCCCGCAGTTTCTCACCGAGCCGCTTCACCTCGTCGAGCAGTCCGTCGGCTGCGAGGGTGTCGACGACGGCGATCCCGGCGGCGCAGGAGACCGGGTTCCCACCGAACGTCGAACCGTGGTGGCCGGGCTTGAGCAGCTCGGCCGCCTCGCCGAAGACGACGGTCGCGGCGAGGGGCAGACCGCCGCCGAGACCCTTGGCGAGCGTGACGACATCGGGCTCGACGCCTTGGTGCGCCTGGTACTCGAACCAGTGGCCGGTCCGGCCGATGCCGGTCTGGACCTCGTCGAGGACGAGGAGCGTGCCGGTGGCCCGGGTGATCTCGCGGGCGGCCTCCAGATAGCCCTTGGGCGGTACGACCACACCGTTCTCGCCCTGGATCGGCTCGATGATGACGAGCGCCGTGTCCTCGGTGACGGCCGCGCGCAGCGCTTCGGCGTCCCCGTACGGGACGTGGGTGACGTCGGAGGGCAGCGGCAGGAACGGCGTCTGCTTGGCGGGCTGCCCGGTGAGGGCGAGAGCTCCCATGGTCCGGCCGTGGAAGCCGCCGGTGGTGGCGACCATGTGCGGACGGCCCGTCAGCCGGCCGATCTTGAAGGCGGCTTCGTTGGCCTCCGCGCCGGAGTTGGCGAAGTAGACCCGTCCCGGGCGGCCGAACCGCTGGATCAGCCGTTCGGCGAGCGCCACGGGCGGCTCTGCGACGTAGAGGTTGGAGACATGGCCGAGGGAGGCGATCTGACGGGAGACGGCCTCGACGACGGCGGGGTGGGCGTGACCCAGCGCGTTCACCGCGATGCCGCCGACGAAGTCGGTGTACTCGGTGCCGTCCGCGTCCCAGACCTTCGAGCCCTCACCGCGGACGAGGGACAGCTTCGGTGTTCCGTAGTTGTCGGTCATCACGCTCTGCCACCGCTGCGCGAGGTCCTGGTTGCCGGTCATTTTTCCCCCTGTCCGTCGGGCACGACCATCGTGCCGACGCCCTCGTCGGTGAAGATCTCCAGCAGGATCGCGTGCTGGACTCGGCCGTCGATCACACGGGCCGTGTTGACCCCGTTGCGTACGGCGTGCAGACAGCCCTCCATCTTGGGGACCATGCCGCTGGAGAGGTCGGGAAGCAGTTTCTCCAGCTCCAGGGCGGTGAGGCGGCTGATCACCTCGTCGCTGTTCGGCCAGTCCTCGTAGAGGCCCTCGACGTCGGTGAGGACCATCAGGGTCTCGGCGCCGAGCGCCGCGGCGAGTGCCGCCGCCGCCGTGTCGGCGTTGACGTTGTAGACGTGTCCGTCGTCCTGCGAGCGGGCGATCGAGGAGACGACCGGGATGCGGCCGTCGGCGAGCAGGGCCTCGATGGCTCCGGTGTCGATGGCGGTGATCTCGCCGACCCGGCCGATGTCGACGAGTTCGCCGTCGATCTGCGGCTGGTGCTTGGTGGCGGTGATGGTGTGGGCGTCCTCGCCGGTGAGTCCGACGGCGAGCGGGCCGTGCTGGTTGAGCAGCCCGACCAGCTCTCGCTGGACCTGGCCGGCCAGCACCATCCGCACGACGTCCATGGCTTCGGGCGTGGTCACCCGCAGCCCCGCCTTGAACTCGCTGACCAGGCCGTGCCGGTCGAGCGCGGCGGAGATCTGGGGGCCGCCGCCGTGCACGACGACGGGCTTGAGGCCGGCGTGGCGCAGGAAGACGACGTCCTGGGCGAAGGCGGCCTTCAGCTCCTCGTCGATCATGGCGTTGCCGCCGAACTTGATGACGACGGTCTTGCCGTGATGGCGGGTCAGCCAGGGCAGCGCCTCGATGAGGATCTGTGCCTTGGGCAGGGCGGTGTGCTTCCGCGTCGGGTTCGTCATGAGCTGTACGCGCTGTTCTCGTGGACGTAGTCGGCGGTGAGGTCGTTGGCCCAGATGACCGCGGACTCGGTTCCGGCGGCGAGGTCGGCGGTGATCTTCACCTCGCGGTAGCGCATGTCGACCAGTTCGCGGTCCTCACCGACGGAGCCGTTCTTGCAGACCCAGACGTCGTTGATGGCGACGTTGAGCCGGTCGGGCTCGAAGGCGGCCCGGGTGGTGCCGATGGCGGAGAGCACCCGGCCCCAGTTGGGGTCCTCGCCGTGGATGGCGCACTTGAGGAGGTTGTTACGGGCGATGGAACGGCCGACCTCGACGGCGTCGTCCTCGGTGGCTGCGTTGATCACCTCGATGCGGATGTCCTTGGACGCGCCTTCTGCGTCGCCGATCAACTGCCGGGCGAGGTCGTCGCAGACGCTGCGTACGGCCGCGGCGAACTCGTCGTACGCGGGCGTCACCGCGGCCGCGCCGGAGGCGAGCAGCAGCACCGTGTCGTTGGTGGACATGCAGCCGTCCGAGTCGACCCGGTCGAAGGTGAGGCGGGTGGCGTCGCGCAGCGCCTTGTCGAGGGTGGCGGCGTCGAGGTCGGCGTCGGTCGTGAGAACGACCAGCATGGTGGCGAGTCCGGGGGCGAGCATGCCCGCGCCCTTGGCCATTCCGCCCACGGTCCAGCCCTGGCCGGTGGCCACCGCCGTCTTGTGGACGGTGTCGGTGGTCTTGATGGCGATGGCGGCCTTCTCGCCGCCGTGCTCGCTCAGCTGGGACGCGGCCTGCTCGATGCCGGGCAGCAGCTTGTCCATGGGGAGCAGGACCCCGATCAGACCCGTGGAGGCGACGGCGACCTCGCCCGCGCCGATGTCCAGCACCTCGGCCGCCTTCTCGGCGGTGGCGTGCGTGTCCTGGAACCCCTTGGGGCCTGTGCAGGCGTTGGCGCCACCGGAGTTGAGAACGACGGCGGTGACCTCGCCGGTCGTGAGGACCTGCTCGGACCAGAGGACGGGGGCGGCCTTGACGCGGTTGGAGGTGAAGACTCCCGCGGCGGCGCGGCGGGGCCCGTTGTTGACCACGAGGGCCAGGTCCGGGTTGCCGTTCTCCTTGATCCCGGCTGCGATGCCCGCGGCCGTGAATCCCTTCGCTGCGGTCACGCTCACGGCGCAACTCCAATCGTGGAAAGACCCGTCGCCTGCGGAAGTCCGAGGGCGATGTTCATGCTCTGCACCGCGCCGCCGGCGGTGCCCTTGGTGAGGTTGTCGATGGCGCTGACGGCGATGATGCGGCCGGCGGCCTCGTCGTACGCGACCTGGATCTGCACGGCGTTGGACCCGTACACGGACGCCGTCGCCGGCCACTGCCCCTCGGGGAGGAGGTGGACGAACTCCTCGTCCGCCAGGGCCTTCTCGTACGCGGCCCGGACATCGGCGGCCGTGGTGCCCGGCTTCGCCTTGGCGGAGCAGGTGGCGAGGATGCCGCGGGACATGGGGGCGAGTGTCGGGGTGAAGGAGACGGTGACCCGCTCCCCCGCGACGGCGCTCAGGTTCTGGATCATCTCGGGGGTGTGGCGGTGGCCGCCGCCGACGCCGTAAGGCGTCATGGAGCCCATCACCTCGGAGCCGAGCAGGTGCGGCTTGAGCGCCTTGCCCGCGCCGGAGGTGCCGGTGGCGGCGGTGATCACGGCCTCGGGCTCGGCAAGTCCTGCCGCGTAGGCGGGGAAAAGTGCGAGCGAGACGGCCGTGGGATAGCAGCCGGGCACCGCGATGCGCTTGGACCCCTCCAGCGCGGTGCGGGCACCCGGCAGTTCGGGGAGACCGTAGGGCCAGGTACCGGCGTGGGCGGAGCCGTAGAACGCCTCCCAGTCGGCGGCGTCCTTCAGCCGGAAGTCGGCGCCCATGTCGACGACGAGCACGTCGTCCCCGAGCTGCTCGGCGACGGCGGCGGACTGTCCGTGCGGAAGGGCGAGGAACACCACGTCGTGACCGGCGAGCACCTCGGCCGTGGTGGGCTGGAGAACCCGGTCGGCGAGGGGAAGCAGATGGGGCTGCAGGGCGCCGAGCGGCTGGCCCGCGTTGGCATTGCCGGTGAGGGCGCCGATCTGCACCTCGGGGTGGGCCAGCAACAGGCGGAGCAGTTCCCCGCCCGCATAGCCGCTCGCCCCTGCCACTGCTGCCAGAACCGTCATCGAACCCTCCTCGTGGATGGCATGACTATACGCAGCTCTGCAGTTTTATGCAACGAAGCGGGGGCGGCGCCGCTGCCCCGTGGCTGACCGGCCGAGTTCGCCTTTAGCGCTTGAGTTGGCCCAGCAGCAGGTCAGCGGGTACTGGACAGGATGTCAGGCACCGCAACGGGGCGGAGCACCGTCAGAGACTCTTCCTGGCGAGCCACCATCGCAAAGGAGAACCTGTCGATTTCCAAGCAGAGATCGACATCGTCCGGGTGGTATCCGCTCCGCAGCCCACCGGCGAGGTCTGCCGCGGCACGAGAAGTCCTCGCGCGGTGGAGATACGGGGCCGCCTCGACATCGCCTCCGGCCATACGTTGACCAATGTATTCAGCGCAGGCCAGGTCCTCGTCGGCCCGGCCCCCCTCGCCGGTGACAACGAACGTCACCGGACCGGAGTCCTCGGTCTGCAGGAACCGCGCCGTCGGGCCGGCCACCACGAAGCTCGCGCACAAGACCAGCGGCGCGTTCGCGACGGCCAGAGCGCCCACGGTTCCTGCCGTCGTCTTCTGCACCAGCGTGCGACCAGCGAAATCGCATGACCTGAGCAAGCCAGGTGAGTTCACCGCGTCGAAGCCCGCTGCCGGAGCTCCGTCCTTCAAAGCCAGCCACCCCGAGCGGCTCTCCTTCAAGGCGAGTGCCTCACTCTCCGTTGAGGCCAGGACGATCCTCTCGACGCCACGCGAGAAGGCCCAGGCAGCCACGGTGAAGGCGCGCATGACGTCGATGACGACCGCAACACGGGGAACGCCGGTCAACTCTGGGATGCCGACGAAGTGATGGTCCATCGCGCCATTCTGACGCCCCTGGATCATCCGAAGGGTGCGATGTCCGAAGCGTGGACCGTAACCGTCATGCCCCCGGAACAGCCCGCTTGCGCCGCTTCCCGTACGACTTCTCTCGAAGTCCTGGCAGGTCAGCGCGTACCGCTACCCTGCGGGCCGACCACAACACTCAACTCGCCAACCGAAGCGCTGAGTCACATGTCCGCCCGCCGGGGACCTCGCCCTCACGGGGTGACGAGAACCTTCAGGGCCTCGCACCGATCCATCGCCCGGAGACCGTGGCCCGCACCTGCTCGCCCAGCTGAAGGCCTGTCCGCCCCCGGGGAGCCGAGGCAGCCCTGGGCCGCAGAAATTTCTTCGCCCGTCCTGTCACATCCGACCGTCGCGCAGTGTCAAGCAAGTGACGAACTCACCTCGGCCGGAGCGAACCTCGCACCGGCTTCCGCCTGATGAGGAGCACTGCTGATGTCCACCACCTACGTCGTCGTCACCCTCCTGGCCGCCGCCATGGCGGGCTTCTCGGCCGGTTCTGTCTTCCTCCGCGCCGAGTGGGTCGTGAAGCCCATGGCCGACTACCACGTTCCCGCCTCGTGGATACCCTGGCTCGGCACGGCCAAGGCCGCGGGGGCCGCGGGCCTGGTCGTCGGCCTGTTCGTGCCGGTGATCGGGGTCGCGGCCGGAATCGGCCTGGTGCTGTACTTCGCCGGGGCGGTCGTCACCGTGATCCGGGCGCGCTGGTACGCGCACATCGCGTTCCCCCTGCTGTACGCGGCGCCGGTGGTCGGCGCCCTGGCGCTCGGGTTCACCGCCTGACCCCGTCACGCGGCCACGGCGTCGGCGGCATGCCTCCCCGTACGCCCGCGTCGGCTGCGCCCCGCGGCGCGGCCGACCCCGGGGTTACGACCGTCGGCGCGGCTTGCCGCCCTTGCCGCGGCGCGGGGCGCCGGAGCCGGACCGGGGGGTCTTGCCGGTCGACTTGCGGGCTGCGGGCGTCCGCCGCGCGTCGCCCGTGTCGGGGCGCTTGGCCTTCGGCTGTGCCGGGGCCGGTCGCCCTCGTGAGCTGTTGACGGTCCGCCCGCGCACGATCCCGATGAACTGCTCCACCAGGTCGGTGGTCGCCTCCTCGGGCCACGACAGCGCGACGCGCGACTCCGGGGCGTCCGAGACCGGCCGGTAGGTGAGGTCCTTGCGGTGGTGCAGGCGGGCGAGCGACTGCGGGACGACGAGGAGTCCCACTCCTGCCGCCACAAGTTCGACGGCGTCCGCCGTCGTGGCGGGGCGCTCCTTCGCGGGCAGTCCCGGCCGCCGCTCCCATACGAGGGTGTCGTCCAGGGGGTGCAGCACGATGTCGTCGGCAAGATCCTCGGCGGACACCTCGTCGACCGCCGCGACGACGTGGTCCTTCGGGACGACGACCACCGTCGTCTCGGTGTAGAGCGGAATCGCGCTGAGGTCCGTCCGATCGATCGGCAACCGCACGAATCCCGCGTCCGCGCCGCCGGCCCGCAACATGTCGGGCGCTTCGGCGGCGGCCACCGTGACGAGGGTCAGAGGTACGTCCGGCAGCCGCTCGTTCCAGATCCGCACCCACTTGGCCGGCGTCACACCGGGGACGTACGCGAGCCTGAACGAGGGGGGTGCTTCCGAGCCTGTCACCGCGCCAGGCTACCGGTCGTGGTCAGAGCCCGCGCACACGCTCGATACCCTTGACGTCATGACGTCGCACAAGACCACCCAGACAATGAAGCCCGCAACCGCGGCGAAGAAGCTGGGTGTGTACCTCCAGGCCACCCCCGCCGAATTCCAGGAGGGTGTGGTCTCGCGCAGCGAGTTCGATGCGCTGCAGGCCGATCCGCCCGAGTGGCTGCAGGAACTGCGACGCAACGGCCCGCACCCCCGACCGGTGGTCGCGGCGAAGCTGGGCGTCTCCATCGCGGGTCTCGCACGCGGCGGGATCACCGAGGCCCTCACGACCGAGCAGATCGAGGCGTTGAAGAACGACGTTCCCGAGTGGCTGCGGCAGGAACGCGCCACCCAGGCCGAGGTCCGCAAGGAGGCGGCGCGCATCAAGGAGAAGAACGCGGCGCGCGCCGAACGGACCGACGGACCGCGCTCCTGACGTCCGCAGGGTGATCCGACGGGCCGGTGCGGGCGAGGCGGTCATCATCGTCGCCCGCACCTGACCTGGAGCGGCGTGGGACCACCGAGGCGTGCCCGGCGGATCGGAGCGGACAGTCCTCGGACGCACGGCCCTTGGACGCCCCCATGTCTGCCCTGGCCTGCGCCCTGCGCGACGACTGGCTGAAGCACGCGACGTCCACCCGGTCGGCCGACCGGATTTTTTCGGTGAGGCGTGTCGATTCCGGCCCGGCCCGTTCGTGTAGAGGGTGAGAACGCGGCGCGACGCCGCGTCCGCACCGAGGAGGCCACCATGCAGGAGTACCTGCTCAGCATCTACCAGCCCGACGGCGACCCGCCCCCGCCCGAGATCCTCGACCCGATCATGCGTGACGTCGAGGCCGTCAGCGCCGAACTCCGGGAGGCCGGCGCCTGGGTTCTCTCGGGCGGCCTGCACCCGCCGAGCACCGCGACGGTGCTGAAGCTGGAGGACGGCGAGGTCCTGATGACCGACGGCCCGTACGTGGAGGGCAAGGAGCACCTCGGCGGCTTCACCGTCATCCGGGCACCCGATCTCGACGCGGCGCTCGAATGGGGCCGCAAGCTCGCCCGTGCGATCACCCTGCCCATCGAGGTGAGGCCGTTGGAGCAGCACAACGGCGGCTGCGGGTGACGAACGGTGAGGACGGGGCCGGCGGACCGGAGGGCACGGGTCCGGTGGGCGCGGCCGCCGTGGAGCACGTGTTCCGGCAGGAGTACGGCCGTGCGGTCGCCGTCCTCGTCCGTGTCTTCGGCGACATCGACATCGCCGAGGAGGCGGTGCAGGACGCGTTCACCACGGCGCTGGAGCGGTGGCCCGCGACCGGTCCCCCGCCCAGCCCCGCGGGCTGGATCATCACCACCGGCAGGAACCGGGCGATCGACCGGCTGAGACGGGAGGCCGCCCGCGCGGACCGGCACGCTCAGGCGGCGCTGCTCCACGCAGCCGAGCCGCCCGTTGAGGAGGGCCCCGTGCACGACGACCGGCTCCGTCTGATCTTCACCTGCTGTCATCCGGCGCTCGCGCCCGCCGCCCGGGTCGCCCTGACACTGCGGCTGCTCGGCGGGCTGACCACCGCGGAGATCGCCCGCGCGTTCCTGGTGGCCGAACCGGCCATGGCCCAGCGGCTGGTCCGTGCGAAGGGCAAGATCCGCGATGCCCGCATTCCCTACCGGGTCCCGGACGAGGCGGAGCTGCCCGACCGGCTGCCCGCGGTGCTGGCCGTCGTCTACCTCGTCTTCAACGAGGGCTACAGCGCGGGTTCCGGCGACCGCCTGGTGCGCGACGACCTGTGCGCCGAGGCCGTTCGCCTGGGCCGGCTCCTGGCCGAGCTGATGCCCGACGAGCCCGAGGTCCTGGGTTTGTTGGCGCTCATGCTGCTGACCGCGTCGCGTCGCCCGGCGCGCACCGGGCCCGGCGGCGAACTGGTACCGCTCGCGGAACAGGACCGGTCGCTGTGGGACCGTGCGCTCATCGCCGAGGGCCAGGCGCTGGTCCGACGGTGCCTGCGCCGCGGCAGCCCGGGGCCGTACCGGATCCAGGCGGCGATCGGCGCGGTGCACAGCGAAGCCCCGGACGCGGCCGGCACCGACTGGGGCAGGATCGTGGAGCTTTACGACGAGTTGACGGTGATCGCGCCCACTCCGGTGGTGGCGCTGAACCGTGCGGTCGCGGTCGCCGAGGCAGAAGGCCCGCGGGTCGCGCTCGCCCTGGTCGACGACGTGGCGCCGCGGCTGCAGGGATTCCATGTGCTGCACGCCGTGCGGGCCGATCTGCTGCGGCGGCTGGGACGCGGGACGGAGGCGGCGCAGGAGTACGCAGCGGCGATCGCGAGCACGGGGAACGCGGCGGAGGCGGCGTATCTGGAGCGCAGGCGGCGCGAGCTGGGCCCGGTGTGACCGTCGCGGGGGTCAGGCCGTCGCTTCCAGGCGCAGGTTCCAGCGGCCGGGGCAGCCGGCGAGGGTGATCGTCGACAGCGGGCGGACGTCGACGTGCCAGTACATCGAGGGATGCGCACGGAGGGCGTAGACGAAGGCCGCGCGTACGACCGCGGGTTCGGCCACGGCGACGATGGAGCCGCCGTCGTCCGCGGGACGGGTGTCCAGCCAGCTCCCTATCCGCGTGATGAAGGCGAGCAGCGGCTCGCCCCCGTGCGGGGCGCTGCGCGGATCCGCGAGCCAGGCGTCCACCGCTGCGGGCTCGCGCGCGGTCACCTCGGCCAGCGTGAAGCCGCGCCACCGGCCCATGTCGCAGTCGCGCAGCGCGGGCTGGGCGAGAGGCGCGAAGCCCAGCGCCTCGCCGGTCGCCCGGCTGCGGGCGGTGGGCGAGCAGTAGCGCAGCTCGGCCGCGCTCAGCGGCACGAGCGCGTGCGCGGCGATCTGCACCTCGTGCCAGCCCGCCTGGTCGAGCGGCCGGTCGTCGTCGAACCGCTCGGTGAGCAACGAGGAGCTGCGCGCGGCGGCGACCAACGTGACCCGGACACTCATGGCGTGATGGTGCTGGGGAACGCCTCGCAGGTCAAGGGGCGACCCGAAGGGCGACGACCGCCGCTCGTCCCGCTCTCGCCGACGGGCTCTCGCAGGCGTCGGCTCACCCCGGCAGCTCCGCCCAGGCGGCCTGCAACCGCTTCACCCCCTCCGTGATCTCGGCGAGACCCGCGACGCCCGCGAAGCTCAGACGGATGTGGCCGGCCGGCGGTTCGGCGCAGAAGTACGGGCGCCCCGGCGCCACGGCGACATCGGCGCGCAGCGCGGCGGCCACGAGGGCGTTCTCGTCGGCGGCCTCGGGCAGACGCAGCCAGAGGTGGTAGCCGCCGGAGGGCACGTGCGGCAGGGCGAGTTGGGGCAGCCGCAGGCGCAGTGCCGCGGTCAGGGTGTCGCGACGGGTCTTCAACTCGGCTGCCACGGAACGCAGATGACGGTTCCAGGCGGGCGCCCCGACGAGTTCGAGGGCGGCTTCCTGGAGCGGCCTCGGAACGAAGAAGCTGTCGACCACGTGAATGGCGCGGAGCCGTTCGAGGACCGGTCCGCGGGCGGCGAGCATGCCGACCCGGAGGCTGGGCGATGTCACCTTGGTGAGCGAGCTCACATGGACGACCACCCCGTCGTGGTCGTCGGCCGCGAGCGTCCGCGGCGGTGCGCCCGCATCCTCGTGGACGAGCCGCCGGGCGAAGTCGTCCTCGACGACGAACGCCCCGGCCTCGCGGGCGATGCGGAGCACCTCGGGACGGCGGTCGGGCGCGAGGACCGCACCGGTCGGGTTCTGGAACAGCGGCTGGCAGACGAAGACGCGGGCGCCGGTGGCACGGAAGGCGGCGGCGAGGAGATCGGGCCGCACTCCCTCCGCGTCCACGGGGACGGGCACCGGCCGCAGCCCGGCGGCACGGGCGATGGCAAGCATGCCGGGATACGTGGGCGACTCGACGAGCACGGGCGCTCCGGGCGGCGCGAGCGCGCGCAGCGCGGTGGCCAGCGCGGACTGGCCCCCTGCCGTGACCAGGACGTCCGCCGGCCCGACGGTCTCGCCCACGCCGCGGGCGAACCACTCACGCAGCTCCGGGAGGCCGTCCGTCGGTGGCCGTGTCCAGGCGCCCGGGCGCCGTCCCGCACGGGCGAGTGCGGCCGCCATGGCCCGTTCGGGCTGGAGCGAGGGATGCAGATAGCCGCCGTTGAACTCGACGACACCGGGCGGCGGCGCGGCCAGCGTGACCAGCACCCCGGATGCGTCGACCGCACGCGGTACGACCTCGGAGGCGGAGTCCGCGCTGAGGGCGACCTCCTGCCAGGACGTGTCCCCGACCGGCGGGGTGTCGGTTCGGGGGCGGGCCCGGAACGCCCCTGCCCCGGGCCGGGTGACGACGAGGCCTTCGGCGACGAGCTGGGCGAGCGCGCGGGACACCGTCACCGGCGAGACGCGATAGCGCTCGACGAGAGCCCGGCTCGACGGCAGCTTTCCACCTGGCGAGTAGCGGTTCAGTTCGCTCCGCAGCGAATCTGCCAGTTCAGCCACACTGCTACGCTCTTGCATGACAGCACAGGATAGCGCTACCCCCACCACATCGATAGCGGTCAGCAGCGGTACCGTCCTCGCCGCGCTGGGCGTGGTCGCTTTCTCCCTGACCTTCCCGTCCACGGTCTGGGGGCTGGACAGCTTCGGTCCCTGGTCGCTGGTCGCCGTGCGCGGAGTCCTGGCCGCCGTGCTCGCGGGCGGGTTCCTGCTCGCACTGCGCGTCCCCCTGCCCGCGCGCCGCCACTGGGCGGGGCTCGCCGTGGTCGGCGGCGGTGTCGTGGTGGGCTTCCCGCTGCTGACGACCCTCGCCCTGCAGACCTCCACCACCTCGCACGCCGCCGTCGTGGTGGGCCTGCTCCCGCTGACCACAGCATCCTTCGCGGCCCTGCGCACGGGCAGGCGCCCCTCCCGGACCTTCTGGGCCGCCGCACTCGCCGGGGCCGCGGTGGTGATCGCGTTCACCGTCCAGCAGAGCGGCGGCGCGGTGCACACCGGCGACCTGTATCTCTTCGGCGCCCTCCTGGTCTGTGCCGCGGGCTACACCGAGGGCGGCAGGCTCGCCGGCGTGATGCCGGGGTGGCAGGTGGTCGGCTGGGCCCTGGTGCTGTGTCTGCCGTTGTGCGTGGCGGGCTCCCTCGTCGCCCTGTCCTTCGAGCCGGTAGACCTCACCGCCCGGGGTGTCACCGGGCTGGTCTGGGTCGCCGCCGGATCGACGTTCTTCGGGCTGTACGTGTGGTACCGCGGCATGGCCGAGATCGGCATCGCACGGGCCAGCCAGCTCCAGCTCGCCCAGCCCCTTCTCACCCTGGTCTGGTCGGTCGCCCTGCTCGGCGAGGACATCTCCCCCGCGGCACCGATCGCTGCCGTCGCCGTTCTGGTGTGCATCGCGGTCACCCAGCGGGCCCGTACCTGAAAAGGACCACGACGGCCGGGGATGCGCGGCGGACCCCCGGCCGTAGACTCGAAACGACCCGCCAAAACGGACCGACCGCTTCTAGGAGGTCACTCCTGATGCAAGCGAACGTGGGCGACACACTGCTGGTGCACGGCAGGACCGTGGGACAGCACGACAAGGTCGCCGAAGTCCTCGAGGTGCTGGGACAGGAGGGCAGCCCTCCGTTCCGCGTCCGCTTCGACGACGGGCACGAGGCGCTGCTGTCACCCGGCCCCGACTGCGAAGTCCAGCACAAAGAAAAAGCGTGACCGGGCGGGTCCGGGACGCGTCACCGCGTCCGGGGCCCGTTCTCCGTGTCCCGCCTCAGTCCTTCGTGCGCACACGTGTCGGGTAGTGGTCGGCCACCACCCGCGACATCGCACCGATCGGGTCGGCCGACACCTCCAGCGCTGAGAAGAAGCAGTGCCCGCCGACCGCTGCGTGGCGTCCTGCGTACGTGAGGTGCCGGGAGAGCTCCGCGGGGTCCTGCCACGCGGCGGGCTGCCCCGGCGCTCCCGCCTTGTACAGCGCCTCACCGATGTACAGATCGACTCCGGTGCCCGCCGCGACCTCTGCCCACCAGGGCACCAGCGTCGCGTAGTCGGCGATGCTGAAGCCCATGTGCCAGTAGACCTGTGGGACGACGTAGTCGATCCAGCCCTTCTTCACCCAGGTGCGGGTGTCCGCGTACAGGTCGTCGTACGTCTGCGTGCCCGCCTCCGTGCGTGACCCGAGGGGATCCGTGGCGGCGTTGCGCCAGACACCGAAGGGGCTGATCCCGAACCGGATCCGCTTCTTCTCGGCCGCGATGCGCGCGCCCATCTCCCGGACCAGCAGTTCCGTGTTGGCCCGCCGCCAGGAAGCCCTGTCCGGGTGCCCGGCGCCATGACGGTCCCAGGCCGCGTCGTCGTCGAAGACCTCGCCGCCGACCGGGTACGGGTAGAAGTAGTCGTCGAAGTGGACGGCGTCGATGTCGTAGCGGCGGACGGCGTCCATCATCGCGTCCTGGACGAACGCCCTGACCTCGGGCATGCCCGGGTTGTAGTACAGCTTCCCGCCGTACCGCACGACCCAGTCCGGGTGCCTGCGGGCCGGGTGCGCGGGCACCAGCCGGGAGATGTCGGCGTGGATCGCGATCCGGTACGGGTTGAACCAGGCGTGCAGCTCCAGGCCCCGCCGGTGGGCCTCGGTCACGGCGGTGCCCAGCGGGTCCCAGCCGGGGTCACGCCCCTGCGTTCCTGTGAGGAATTCGCTCCACGGCTCGTGCGGCGAAGGCCACAGCGCGTCCGCGGTCGGCCGCACCTGGAAGACCACCGCGTTCAGCCGCCGTCGCACCGCGGTGTCGAGATGGACGAGCAGCTCGGCGCGCTGTTCGGCCGCTGTCAGGCCCGGTACGGAGGGCCAGTCGCGGTTCCCCACGGTCGCCAGCCACACCCCGCGGAACTCACGCGTCGCCCGGCGCGGCGCCCCCTCGCGGCCTGCGGGCCCGGCGGAGGCTGCCGAGTCCCCGGCGGCCGCGACCGCGGCCAGGGCTCCCGCCGCGGTCACCACGAAACCCCTTCTCCCCATGCGCCCCATAGGCCACACCTTGTTCCCTTCGATACCGAATGCCGTGTCGGCTGGAGCATGCCCGCCCCGGGCGTCCACCCACCCGCGCATCCGGAGTAACGTCGGGGGGTCGGCGGGCGCCGGAACCGTACGGGGGACCCGCCGGACGAAGGACCAGCGAAAGGCATCAGGTGACGGAGTCAATGGCCGACATTGCACGCGTGGGAGTGGTGGGCTGCGGCCAGATGGGCGCGGGTATCGCGGAGGTGTGTGCCCGCAGCGGTCTCGAGGTCAAGGTGGCCGAGACCACGGGCGAGGCACTCGAGATCGGCCGCACCCGGCTGTACAACTCCCTGACGAAGGCGGCGGAGCGCGGCAAGATCACCGAGGAGGAGCGCGACGCCACCCTGGAGCGCCTCTCCTTCACGACCGATCTCGGGGAGTTCGCCGACCGCGATCTCGTCATCGAGGCCGTTGTGGAGAACGAGCAGGTCAAGACCGAGATCTTCCAGGTGCTCGACCAGGTCGTGACCCGGCAGGACGCGATTCTCGCCTCCAACACCTCCTCCATCCCCCTGGTGAAGCTGGCCGTCGCGACCTCGCGTCCCGACCAGGTCATCGGCATCCACTTCTTCAACCCGGCCCCGGTGCAGGGCCTCGTCGAGCTGATCCCGGCGCTGACCACGTCGGAAGAGACGATCAAGCGCTCCGAGGCAGTGGTGCAGCAGGTGCTGGACAAGCACCCCATCCGCGCCCAGGACCGCTCGGGCTTCGTGGTGAACGCACTCCTCATCCCGTATCTGCTGTCCGCGATCCGGATGTTCGAGTCGGGCATCGCGAGCCGTGAGGACATCGACAACGGCATGGAGATGGGCTGCGCCCACCCCATGGGGCCGCTGAAGCTGTCGGACCTGATCGGCCTCGACACCGTGGCGTCGGTCGCGGATTCGATGTACGCGGAGTACAAGGAGCCGCTCTACGCCGCTCCCCCGCTGCTCCAGCGGATGGTGGACGCGGGCCGGCTGGGGCGCAAGACGGGCTCCGGCTTCTACTCGTACTCCTGACACACACCCCCGCCGGTGCCGCGGGGACATGAATCGAACACATATTCACACGGGGCGCGCGGAGCGTGCTCGCATATGCCATGCGCACACGCTCCCGCCCTCCCGTCAGGGCGAGTTGACTCGGTCCCGCTCAGCAGACGAAGAGCGAAGGGTCCGCGCACAACTACCTGAACAGGAGAAACACCCGTGTCCACCGACCCGGATCACTTAGTGGCCGTCGAAGAACTCGCCGAACTGCGCCGCAGCATCGACGTGGGTCTGGCCCGCATCGACGGCCATCTGGCGCTGCTCGCGCAGCGCAACGACCAGATCGACCGGGAACTGGCCGATCTCGCCGCACGCGTCGGAGCGCTCGAGCACGCCCGATGGCCGCTGCCCGCCGTCGCCGCGCTCACGGCAGTGGGAGCGCTCGCGGTGGCGGTGTGGCAGGCGATGAGCCCGTAGGCCAGGAGCAGCCCTGGGATCTGCCGCACTACCCCAGACGCAGATGGTGGAGCATCAACAGACCGGCCGCCATGTTGGAGGCCGGTACCTCACCGCGGGCGATCATGTCGGGCACCAGTTTCAGCGGTATCCATTCACGGCGCGAGGACTCGAAGTCGTCCTCGGGGTGGCCGGTGTACGTGGCGTCCTCGGCCCAGTAGAGGTGGTGCCGTGCGTCGGTGAGACCGTTGGAGGGCTCGACGGTGAGCAGATGCGCGAGGGGACCGGGACGCCAGCCGGTCTCCTCCTCCATCTCGCGGGCCGCGGCGTCGGCGACGGACTCCCCGTCCTCGACGACGCCCGCCGCGAGCTCCCAGCCCCAGCTGTCGGTGATGAAGCGGTGCCGCCAGAGCATCAGCACCTCGTTGGCCTCGTTGACCGCGGTCGCGACGGCCACCGGCCGCAGCCGGATCAGGAAGTGGTCGAGGTGACGGCCGTCGGGGAGCGCGACATCCGCCAGGTTGACCCTGAACCAGCGGTTCTCATACACGGTTTGTTCGCCTAAGTTCGTCCACTGCACGTTTCTGCCACCTTCCGACGAGTAGATGGCAATATCGCAGCAGGACCTCACTCAGAGGGGAACGCGCAGTGCCCCGTCGATGAGTTGGGCCGCCTCCGCGGCATCGGCGCAGCCGCTCGTCGCCAAGTGCTCCCGAACGGTCCGCAGCCGGTCCCGCAGCCGCCGCGACTCCATCCCCCTGGCCCGCTCGACCATCTGCGCCGCCGTGCGCGCGGCCCGGTCCGCCTCGCCCTGGCGCAGCTCGATCTGGCTGAGCATCGCGAGCCGGTGCACCCGGCCGCGGTCGTGCGCCGGGGTGTCCACGGCCGCCGCCGCATGCGCACGGGCCGCCGGCAGGTCGCCGAGGCTCAACAGCGCCTCCGCCACCTGGACGTTGACCAGCCCCGGCTGGACATATCCCGTCTCGTCCGGCTCCTGTCCCGGGCGGATCCGGTCGGCCTCCGACTCCGCACGCCGGATGCACGCAAGGGCGCTCGTCCCGTCCCCGAGATGCGCGTACGCCTTGGCCTGCATGGCATGGAGATCGGCGGCAAGAGCCGGGGTGATCTGGCGGCCGGCGGCCCGCAGCGCCGCCTCCGCGAAGGCCACCGCCTGCCGGTGCTGGGCCATGAACAACGACTGGTTGACCAGAAGGGCGATCACGTACGCCCCGAGCCCCCTGTCCCCGCTCGCCTTCGCCAGCCGCAGCGCCTGGTGGAAGTAGCGCTGGGCCAGGCCGTGGGCGTCGGAGTCGTACGCGCAGATCCCGGCGACGGCGACAAGCCCCCCGGCGGCACGGTGCAGTTGCCGGCCGAGCGTGTCGTTGTACGAGCCGCGCAGGAGCGGAGCGGTCTCGCTGTTGAGGAAGCCGACGATCCGGGAGCGGGTCGCGATGCCGCCGGCTCTGCGGTACATCAGCTCGTAGTGGGCGCGGGCCGCCCGCAGCATCTCTATGTCGGCCATGCTGACGTGTGTCTGGCCGGTCCGGGAGACGTCCGCGTCCTCGGGAGGGTTCTCCCACTCCCAGACCGGCATGACGGCGGGCGTCCCGGTGACCGCAGGCGCCTCGATGATGTGGGGCCGCTGCTGCTCGTCCGAACGCCACAGGGCGGTGGCCCGCTCCACGAACCCGGACAGGGACGCGGCCTGCTGGGCGGCGGGTTCGCCGGGCACCCCGAGTCCGATGTCGCCGAGCGTGATCACCCGGCGCAGGCGCGCGGCGAACACCTCGCAGATCAGATCGGGCACCTGGCCGCGCGGCCGCTGGCCCTTCAACCAGCGGGCCACCGCGGTGTGTTCGTACCGCAGATCCAACCCTCTGGCCCGGCCCGCCTGATTGACCCGGGCCGCGAGACCGGCGTGGGAGATACCCGCTTCGTCGAGCAGTGCGTCGAGCAGGGTGTTGGGCTGCATGAGCACCCTCCGTTGGCCGGGTCCACCTCAGCCTAGTAGAGGGCGATTCGCACGGGGTGTGAAACAAGTGCGCTTTTCTGCGGCTTGCGTGCTCTCCCGCCGGGCACCGGGCGCCGGTTGACTGAACTGCCTCTCACAGAGGCGGCCGGGCCGCCGGCTCCCCCTCGTACAGTGCGGCGGCCCCTCCCGCGTCGTCTGCCCTGCTGATCTGCCCGACACTCCGCGGCAGGGCGGGCGGCGCCGGCCGCGGGGTCGAACTCGGCGACGCTGATGGGAGGTTGAGGTGGGCGGCCGCGCGCGTGCTTCCCCGGACCGCGCCCGGCCGACCGTCGGCGGGGGCGTTTTCCCTCCCCCGCCCGAACCCACTACCGCGCTTCGCGCGGTGTTTCAGGGGGCTCCGCCCCCGTACCCCCGTGCCTCAAGCGCCGGCGAGGCTGACGTGTCAGCCCGTCTGCGGGTCCCCCACGCCCGCAGGGCGATTGAGGCTACCGCGCGGAGCGCGGTACCGGGGCCGGGGCTTGCCCCGGTTCGGGATGGGGGTACCCCACCCGCGGCCGCCAGGCCGTAGGGGGAGGGCGGGTAGGCGAAGCGCCCCCGCGGCGGGCCCGCACACACACGTGGGGCGCGACCGGTCCGACCGGTCGCGCCCCACGCACGCATCGGGCATGCCGCACAGGCGTCACACGCCCCGCAGTACCGCCCCCGTGCGCTCCGTCGCCAGGGCCACCGCGGCGTCGCGAGCCGCCGACGCCTCGTCGACCGTCAGCGTGCGGTCCGCCGCGCGGAAGCGCAGCGCGTACGCCAGGGACTTACGGCCCTCGCCGATCTGCTCGCCGGTGAACACGTCGAACAGCCGGATGGACTCCAGCAGTTCGCCCGCGCCTTCACGCAGCGCGGTCTCGACATCCACGGCGGGCACGTCGTCCGCGACGACGAGCGCCACATCCTGCGTGGCCACCGGGAAGGTGGAGATGCTCGGTGCCCGCACGACGCCTTCGGACGCACGCTCCAGCAGGTCGATTTCGATCTCCATCGCGCAGGTCCGGTCCGGCAGGTGCAGCGCCTTGACCACCCGCGGGTGCAGCTCACCCGCGTGGCCGACAAGGGTCTCCTCGCCGTCGACGGTCGCATAGAACGCCGCGCAGCGGCCGGGGTGCCACGGCGCGTGCTGGTCGGCGCGGACCGTCAGCTCGGCACCGGCCTCGCGGCCGAGCAGCCGGGCCGCCTCCACGGCGTCCGCCCAGTCGGCCGGACGGCCCTTCCCCCACCAGCCGGCCTGCTCGCGCGCGCCCGCCAGGACGACAGCGGCACGGCGCGGCTGTCGCGGCAGTGCGGCGTCGAGTTCGGCGATCTCCGCGTCCGTGGGACGCCGGTCGACCGGCAGCGCGACCGCGCGCCGCTCCTCGCCCGTCGGCCGGAAGACCAGCCCCGTCTCGAAGAGCGCGAGATCGTGGCTGCCGCGGCCGTCGTTGCGGCGCAGCGCGCCGAGCAGACCCGGCAGCAGCGTGGTGCGCAGCGCCGGCTCCTCGTCGGAGAGGGGGTTGACCAGCTTGACCACGCGGCGGCGGGCGTCGTCCGCGTCGAGACCGAGCTGGTCGAAGACCTGCTCGGAGACGAACGGATAGTTCGGTGCCTCGACGAATCCGGCGCCTGCCAGCGCCCGGCCGACACGGCGATGCAGCCGCTGGCGGGCGGTGAGCCCGCGGCCGGACGGCGGCGTGGGCAGCGTGGAGGGCAGGTTCTCGTAGCCCTCCAGCCTGATGACCTCCTCGGCGAGGTCGTTGGGCGCGGCGAGATCGGGCCGCCAGGACGGGACGGTGACGACGAGCTCGTCCTGCCCGTAGACGTCGCAGCCGACCTCCTGGAGGCGGCGCACGACGGTCTCGCGACCGTAGTCGACGCCCGCCACCCGGTCGGGGTGGTTCGCGGGCATCGCGATCGTGCGCGGCGTGGTGGGCGCGACGATCTGGGTGACACCGCCCTCCGCCGTACCGCCGGCGAGCAGTACCAGCAGATCCACGGTCCGCTGCGCGGCGGCGGCCCCGGCCTGCGGGTCCACGCCCCGCTCGAAGCGCTTGGACGCCTCGGAGGACAGCTTGTGGCGGCGCGCGGTGCGAGCGACGGCGACCGGGTCGAAGTGCGCGGCCTCGATGACGACCTCGGTGGTGCCCGTGATCCGGCCCGTCTCCGGGTCGGGGGTGGCGTCCGCGATCTCGGTGTTCGCACCGCCCATGACACCGGCGAGACCGATCGGCCCGCGGTTGTCGGTGATGACCAGGTCCTCGGCGTCCAGGACGCGCTTGGTGCCGTCGAGGGTGGTGAGCTTCTCGCCGGGCTCGGCGCGGCGCACCCCGATCGGTCCGTCGAGACGGGAGCGGTCGTAGGCGTGCAGCGGCTGACCGAGTTCGAGCATCACGTAGTTGGTGATGTCGACGGCGAGCGAGATCGGCCGCATACCGGCCTTCTGCAGACGGCGCCGCAGCCAGATCGGCGAGTGCGCCTCGGGCTCCAGGCCGACGACGGTGCGCGCGGTGAAGCGGTCGCAGCCGACGGGGTCGGCGACGTCGACGACGGGGCCGTACGAGTTGGGGCCGGGTACGTCGAGCAGCGCCGGGTCGCGCAGCGGCAGACCGTAGGCGGTGGCCGCCTCACGGGCGACGCCGCGCATCGACAGGGCGTAGCCGCGGTCGGGGGTGACGGCGATGTCGAGGACCTCGTCGACGAGCTCCAGGAGCTCGATCGCGTCGGTGCCGACCTCGTGCTCGGGCGGCAGCACGATGATGCCGCCGCTGCCGTCGTCGCCCATGCCGAGCTCGTCGCCGGAGCAGATCATGCCGTGGGACGTCCTGCCGTACGTCTTGCGTGCGGAGATCGCGAAGTCGCCGGGCAGCACGGCGCCGGGAAGGACCACGACGACCTTGTCGCCCACGACGAAGTTACGGGCGCCGCAGACGATCTCCTGCGGCTCGCCGGTGCCGTTGGCCTGGCCGACGTCGACGGTGCAGAAGCGGATGGGCTTCTTGAACTCGGTCAGCTCCTCGATGGTCAGCACCTTGCCGACGACCAGCGGGCCCTTGAGCCCGGCACCGAGCGGCTCGACGGTCTCGACCTCGAGCCCGGCGGCAATGAGCTTGGCCTGGACGTCACGGCCGGTCTCGGTCGCCGGCAGGTCGACGTACTCCCGCAGCCAAGAAAGCGGGACCCGCATCAGATCTCCATCCCGAACGGCCGGGTGAACCGGACGTCACCCTCGACCATGTCTCGCATGTCTTCGACGTTGTGGCGGAACATCAGCATCCGCTCGATGCCGAACCCGAAGGCGAATCCGCTGTACTTGGTGGGGTCGACACCGCAGGCGACGAGCACCTTCGGATTGACCATGCCGCAGCCGCCGAGCTCGATCCAGCCCTCGCTGGAGCAGGTGCGACAGGGCCGGTCGGGGTTGCCGACGGACTCGCCGCGACAGACGTAGCAGACCATGTCCATCTCGGCGGACGGCTCGGTGAACGGGAAGAAGTTGGGCCGCAGCCGGGTCTTCATCCCCTCGCCGAACAGCGCCTGCACCATGTGGTCCAGCGTGCCCTTGAGGTCGGCCATGGTCAGGCCCTCGTCCACGGCGAGCAGCTCGACCTGGTGGAACACCGGAGTGTGCGTGGCGTCCAGTTCGTCGGTGCGGTAGACGCGGCCGGGGCAGATCACGTACACCGGCGGCTCGCGGTCGATGAGGGAGCGGATCTGCACGGGCGAGGTGTGCGTGCGCAGCACGACGCCGGAGTCGGCACCCCCCTTGTCGTCCTGGACGAAGAAGGTGTCGTGCTCACCACGGGCCGGATGGTCCGGTCCGATGTTGAGCGCGTCGAAGTTGAACCACTCGGCCTCGGCCTGCGGGCCCTCGGCAACCTCGTAGCCCATGGCCACGAAGATGTCCTCGATGCGCTCGGAGAGCGTGGTCAGCGGGTGGCGGGCACCGGCCGGGACGCGGTCGTGGGGCAGCGTGACGTCCACGGCCTCCTCGACGAGCACCCGGGCGTCGCGCTCGGCCTCCAGCTCGGCCTGTCGGGCGGCGAGCGCCTTGCTGACGGCGCCGCGGGCCTGGCCCACGCGCTTGCCGGCCTCGGCCTTGGCCTGGGGCGGCAGCGCGCCGATCTCACGGTTGGCGAGCGAGAGCGGCGACGTGCCACCGGCGTGCGCCGTCTTCGCATGGGCGAGCGCTTCGAGATCTGCTGCGGCGGCGAAGGCGGCAAGCGCCTCGTCCCGCATGCGCTCGATCTCTTCCGGTTTCAGTGCCTCGACCTCAACAGGGTCGTACGACTTATTGGGTGCGGACATCTCTTCCCGTACTTCCGATGGGCTGGCTGGGGACCCCGCACGTCGACCAAGGACGACCGAGGACGCAAAGGTGCCAAAGGTCGAGTCTAACGGGGTGTGGGGAGACGAATGAGCCCGTGGGCCGCCCGGTGGACTCCTAGAGGAGGTGGGCCGGAGTGCCGACGGGCAGGATAAATCGGAACTCGGCGCCGCCGCCGGGTCCCCGGCCGACGGTGATCGTTCCGCCGTGCGCCTCGACGATGCCCTTGACGATGTAGAGACCCAGACCGGTGCCACCGCGCTTGCTCCCCCGCCAGAAGCGGGTGAAGACACGGCCCATCGACTCCTCGGGGATGCCGGGGCCTTCGTCGCTCACGGTGACCGCCGTGCCTTTCTCGTCGTCCTTCGCCGATGCCGGCGCCACCTCGATGGTGACGGTTCCCTCCCCGTGGCGCACCGCATTTTCGAGCAGGTTGCCGAGCACCTGGTCGACCTTGTCGGGGTCCGCCCACAGATCGGGCAACCGCGGCCGGATGTGCACGAGGAACCGGTCGGGCGCCTGGCCGCCGGCTATGTGGGCCTGGACGTGCCGGGTGATCGCGGCGCCCATGTCGACGGGCTGGCGGCGGATCTCGAGGCGTCCGGAGTCGATGCGGGAGATGTCGAGGAGCTCGGCGATCAGCCGTGTGACGCGGTTGGCGTCGGCGTCGACGGTCTCCAGCATCAGCCGCTTCTGGTCGTCGGTGAACCTCTCCCACTTGGCGAGCAGCGTCGCGGTGAAGCCCTTGACGGAGGTCAGCGGGGAGCGCAGCTCGTGGGCGACGGTGGCGATCAGTTCGGCGTGGCTGCGTTCGGTACGGCGCCGGGCCTCGGTGCCGCGCAGGCTGACGACGAGGCGGCGCAGCGGGCCGGTGGGCCTGTCGCGCACATAGCGGGCGGAGACGAGAACCTCCCGGCCGCCGGGCAGCAGCAGATTGCGTTCGGGCTGCCCGCCACGGGTGGCGAGTCCGCCGTACGGGTCGGTCAGGGTCCACCAGCGGCGGCCCTTGAGATCCTCCAGCGGAAGCGCGCGCTCCAGGGGTGCACCGATGGCGTCCGCCCTGGGCACGGCGGTGATCCTCACGGCCGCCTCGTTGAAGCAGACGACGCGGCCGTTCTCGTCGGCGACGACCAGCCCGTCGGGGAGGTCGTCGGGGTCGATCCCGCACGCGTCGAGTCCGCCCGCAGGGCGCAGGAAGGCCTCCGGTGTCCGGTTCGGCCTGCTGGTCCCGACGGTCATGTCCCCGTACCCCACCTCTCCGCTTCCGAGTGGGTCCCCGAGCCCGTCACCCTACTAGCTGTTGGTGACGTGGCGACCCCCCGAGCCGGTACGGCCGGTGCGCTGCGGTCAGCGGGAGGCAGCCGCCCGGGCGCCGGCGCGCTGGGCGCGTGCCGAGGCATAGAGACATACGGCAGCGGCCGTCGCGAGGTTCAGACTCTCGGCCTTCCCGTGGATGGGGACACGGACGACGGCGTCGGCGAGGGCGCGGGTCTCCTCCGGCAGCCCCCATGCCTCGTTGCCGAAGATCCAGGCAGTGGGCCCGCCCATGGTGCCCGCGTCGAGCTCGTCGTCGAGGTCGTCGTCACCCGCGCCGTCGGCGGCGAGCACGCGCACCCCCGCGTCCTTCAGCCCCTGTACGGCCTGTTCGACGGGGACGCCGACGGCGACGGGCAGATGGAAGTGCGAACCGACCGAGGCACGCACGGACTTGGGGTTGTACAGGTCGACGGAGGCATCGGTGAGGACGACGGCGTCGGCGCCCGCGGCATCGGCACAACGCAGCACGGTGCCCGCGTTCCCGGGGTCGCGTACGTGGGCGAGCACGGCCACGAGCCTGGGCGCGGCGGCGAGGATGTCCTCGAAGGGCGAGTCGAGGAAGCGGCAGACGCCGACGAGTCCCTGCGGGGTGACGGTCTGGGACACCTCGGCGAGCACGGTGTCGGCGGCGTGGTGGACGCGCGCCCCGGCGGCATGTGCGGCATCGACGATGTCGGCGTAGCGCTCGGCGGCCTCGACGGTGGTGAACAGTTCCACGAGGGTGGGCTCGCCGCCGGGTCCGCGGTGGGCGACGGCCTCACGGACGGCCTGCGGCCCTTCGGCGATGAACAGCCGGTCCTTGCCCCGGAAGTTGCGCTTGGCGAGCCGCCGCGCGGCGGTCACCCGCGGGGAACGGGGGGAGATCAGCTCGGGGGTGGGCATGTGCCTGCGGCTCTCTGACTCGGTCCGGGTACGGAAGGAAGGCTTCCGGCGTCGGTTCAAACACACCGGACCCGCAGGCCTGGGGCCTGCGGGTCCGGTCGGCTCGACGCAACCGTCAGGCAGCAGCCTTGGGGGCGTTGACGTCGCTCGGAAGCGCCTTCTGGGCGACCTCGACGAGCGCGGCGAACGCGTTGGCGTCGTTGACCGCGAGCTCGGCCAGGATCTTGCGGTCCACCTCGATGTTGGCGGCCTTCAGACCCTGGATGAGGCGGTTGTACGTCATACCGTTCTGGCGGGCAGCGGCGTTGATGCGCTGGATCCACAGCTGACGGAAGTCGCCCTTGCGCTTCTTGCGGTCGTTGTAGTTGTAGACCAGGGAGTGGGTGACCTGCTCCTTGGCCTTGCGGTACAGGCGCGAACGCTGGCCGCGGTAGCCGCTGGCCTGCTCGAGGATCGCCCGGCGCTTCTTGTGGGCGTTGACTGCCCGCTTGACGCGTGCCACTTGTTTAACTCCTTGTAGCGGGGCCGTGGTCGGTGATCACACGGCCCGGAAACGAATAGGTCCCGGTCCCGGCGTCCCGTCCCCTGTGCGGGGGACGGCGGACGTCACTTGCCGAGAAGCTTCTTGATCTTCGCGGCGTCGCCCGGGGCCATCTCGGCGTTGCCGGTGAGGCGGCGCGTCAGACGGGACGACTTGTGCTCGAGCAGGTGGCGCTTGCCGGCGCGCTCGCGGAGCACCTTGCCGGAGCCGGTGATCTTGAAGCGCTTCTTGGCACCGCTGTGCGTCTTGTTCTTCGGCATCGCGCCGTTCTCTCCTCATCAGTGGCGCTCCCCCGGTGTGGCCACCGGACTGCGGGAGCGTCAGATCGTGGTTATGGGATCCGGGCCGGACCCGGGGCCGCCTGTGCGGCAGGCCCCTCGGGTCACGCCTCGGAGGATGTGTCGGCCGGAGCGTCGGAGCCCTGGTCCTGCGGGCCCTGGCGTTCCGCCTTGCGTGCGGCCTGAGCCTCACGCGCCTCGGCCATGGCCTCGGTCTTCTTCTTGTGCGGGCCAAGAACCATGATCATGTTCCGGCCGTCCTGCTTCGGGTTCGACTCGATGAAACCGAGGTCCTCGACATCTGCGGCGAGACGCTGCAGCAGACGGAAACCGAGTTCGGGGCGGGACTGCTCACGACCACGGAACATGATCGTGATCTTGACCTTGTCGCCCTGCTTGAGGAACCGGACGACATGACCCTTCTTGGTGTCATAGTCGTGCGGGTCGATCTTCGGCCGGAGCTTCATTTCCTTGATGACCGTGTGCGCCTGGTTCTTGCGCGCCTCACGGGCCTTCATGGCCGACTCGTACTTGAACTTCCCGTAGTCCATGAGCTTGCACACGGGCGGACGGGCGGTCGCCGCCACCTCGACGAGGTCGAGGTCGTACTCCTGAGCGAGCTCAAGGGCCTTGGCAAGCGGAACAATCCCGACCTGCTCGCCGCTGGGACCGACAAGTCGCACTTCGGGAACGCGAATCCGGTCGTTGATGCGGGGCTCGGCGCTGATGGATCCTCCTAAGTAGCACCACACGGATGTCTGGCAGACAGCCATGTAACGTCTGTTTTCCTCAGACCAACCGCGCCGGAACACGAAAAATGCCCCGGACGGGACACAGGCGAATGCTCCGTCACTACCGGAACACCGCCACGGTCAACCGCGGGGCGCACATCGGGCGGCTTCCATCGTCCGTACGGAACGATGGGCGCCGCCTGACCGGTGACCCGCCGCCCTGAGAGCGGCCAGGTGGGAGATCGGAGCCTCCACTTGTGGGCCGGACACGGAAGTGTCCAGCCGGTCGTTACACAAGGTTAGCAGCTCCCCGGGGATGCGGCTAACCGGCGGCCGGAGCGGGCCCCCGTGCCACGGGGCATATCGTGTGCCTCATGAGTGACGCGACCTCCCCCCAAGAGCCCTCCCCCGCCGATGCCCCCGACTTCGACGCCATGACCCGCGACATCGCCGAGGTCCCCGCGGTCGAGGTGATCGTCACGGTCGCGGTCAACCTGATGAGCGCCGCCGCGGTGAAGCTCGGGCTCACCGAGGATGCCGAGGAGCACAAGGACCTGGACGAGGCGCGCAAGCTGGTCCACGCGCTGGCCGGTCTGATGGACGCGAGCGCCACCGAGATCAGCTCGTTCCACGCGGCGCCGCTGCGTGACGGCCTGAAGTCGCTGCAGCTGGCGTTCCGCGAGGCGTCGCTGGTGCCCGACGAGCCGGGACAGGGCCCCGGCGAGAAGTACACCGGCCCGGTCTACGGCTGACCTATTCGTTGACGTACAGGGGCTCGCCCGGAGGGGTGGCCTCGCCGGGCAGCAGTGCCAGGTCGAGGCCCCGCACCAGGCGGGCCCTCAGTACGTCGTCCTGCGCCAGCGCCTCCGCGATCCGGCGCACCGCCTCGCCGGGCACCGCGTCCGCGGCGAGGACCAGCGCCAGCGTGCCGTCCGCGCCTCGGCCAGCTCCGAGGTACCCGCGCAGTACGGCGGGCTCGCCGGCCAGCGCCTCGCGCACGGCCGCGGTCACGGCCGGGTCGGCGAGCGGGTCGGTGCTGGTGCGGCCCTCGGCGAGAGCAAGCAGGGCGGGGCCCGTCAGCTGGTACGGAACGGGTCCGGCCAGGTCGATGACGACGGTGTCCGCCTTCTCGTGCGCGGCCGCCTGCAGCGCCTGGTGCAGCGGTACGGCGACGGGCCGTGCCTCGGGGTTCCAGCGGGCGAGCGAGGCGATCGAGGTGAACGCGGGCAGCGCGCGCCGGTCGCCCGCGGTCAGCGTCGGCACGGCCATGTCGCTGGTCTTCTCGCGGCGCAGGCCGGTCTCCTCGTCCTCCTCGACCTCACCGAGGACGGCGACCACCGGCACGAGGAGCCGGGCGCTCCTGAGAGCCCTCAGCACGGGCTCCTCGGCGGAGCCGTCCACTGACCAGGCGGCGAGTGCCGCCTCCAGGGCCGCGTCGGCGGTGCCGTCGTCGTCGGAGAAACCGGGGTCGGGAATGTTCTTGAGCGCCACGCGTCGAGCCTAACCTCCTGCCCATGACTGCCAGTGCCGGCCTCTCGGTCGCCGTGCTCCGCCTCGGCGGCGGTGAGCCCTTCGCGTACGGCGACGAGCGGACGTATCCGTGCGCCAGCATCGTCAAGGTGTCGATCCTGGCCGCGCTGCCGGAACCCCTGTCGGAACGGGAGCGGGAGTGGGCGCACGCGATGATCGTGCGCAGCGACAACGACGCGGCCACGGCGCTGTGGGAGCGGATCGGCGGGGCCGCTGGGCTGGACGCCGCGCATGCGCGGTTCGGGCTGACCGGGACGGTGGCCGACCGGGCGTGGGGGCTGACCCGGACCACGGCGCGGGACCAGCTCGAGCTGATGCGCGAGGTGTTCGGCGGTCCGCACCCGTATCTGAGATCGCTGATGGCGCAGGTGGTACCGGGCCAGGACTGGGGGGTGTCCGCCGCGGGCGGGGCGTGGGCACTGAAGAACGGATGGATGCCGATGCGGGCGAGCGGACTGTGGGTCGTGCACTCGGTGGGACGGTCCGGGGACCGGCTGATCGCGGTGCTCTCGGACGGGCATCCGACGCGCGAGGCGGGCATCGCACGGGTGGAGGCGGCGGCACGGGAGGCGGCCCGGCTGGGGTGAGGGGGACGGGCCCCTGGGTCCTTTCCGGGCGATCTTCGAGGATCAGCCCGCGGCGTCAGATGCATGGGGCCTCCCCCGGCCCGCCAGGCCGAGGGGACGCATCGCAAGGCGGTGGGGGCACCACCCGGCCGCCAGGCCGGGGGAGATCGTCCTCGTACTGGACGTACTTGGGCGACTCCGACAACACAGCGTGGGGGTACTCCCCCTGGCTCCGCCGGGGGGAGTACCACCGGCCGAAGGCTGGGGGAATGCCGTAGCCGGCGTCGCGGACCCGAGAAGATCGCCCGGACAGGACCTAGTAAGTGCTGCGGCTCCGGTTGCCGCCTCGCCAGAGCACGACGGCCGCTGCGAGGGCGACGGCGCCGAGCCCGCCGGCCACCGGCGCGAGCACGCCCACAGGGGGTCCGCTCCCGTCGTCGGGGTCCGGCCCCCGGCCGAAGTACTGCTTGTCGTAGCCAGAGGCGGCCGAGGTGAGGTCGGCGGGGCGCAGGCCCGAGCCCTCGGTGATCGCCGCCGCGGGGTCGACCAATCCGTAACCGCGCGAGTCGTCACGGCCGCCCTTGGGCGCGTTGCGGGCGGTGTCGCGCAGGAGCTTCTTCACCTGCGCCGGGGTGAGGTCGGGGTGGGCGGAGCGTACGAGGGCGACGGCGCCGGACACGAAGGCGGCAGCGGCGCTCGTTCCCCAGCCCTGGTAGTACTTCCGGTCCGGGTCGGCGATGACGATGTCGACACCGGGGGCGCTCACCGTGGCGTACCAGCGGCGCGTGGAGAACGAGGCGTGGGTGCCGAAGCGGTCGACCGCGGTCACCGCGATCACGCCGGGGTAGGCCGCGGGGTAGGAGATGTGGTCGCCCTTCTCGCCGCCGTTGCCTGCGGAGGCGACGACGACGGACCCTTTGGAGAGGGCGTACTGCACGGCGGCGTCCTCGCCGGCTTCGGGGTGCGCGGACTCGCTGTCGTCGCCGAGGGAGAGGTTGATGACGTCCGCGCCCTGGTCGGCGGCCCAGCGGATGCCCTGGGCGAGTGCGGTGCCACGGGACTTGCGGGCCCGGTCGCGGGCCTTGTCGCTGCCTTCGAGGATGACGCGGACGGGGAGAATCTTCGCCTCGGGAGCGACTCCGACGACGCCGGCCTCGCGTCCGATCCCGTGGCCACGCGCGGCGATGATGCCCGCCATCGCGGTCCCGTGCCGGGCCCATGCGCGGTCACCGCGCTCGGCTCCGAAGCCGATGAAGTCCTTGCCGGGCAGCACGGCGCCTTCGAGGTCCGGGTGCTGGTCGTCGACTCCCGTGTCCAGGACGGCGATCGTGATGCCGCGGCCCTTGGTCGTCTGCCAGGCCTGCTCCGCGTGCAGGGCATCGTTGCCCCACTGCTGGGCACGGATCGCGTCGGCGTGCGCGGGTGTCGCGGCGGGCAGCACTGCGAAGGCAGCGGCCACGACGGCGGCGGCGAGGCGGTGGCGGCCGAGGTGGAGTCTCATTCGGTCTTCTCCGTCGCCCGGCCGGCGGCGGCGGTGCGCAGGCCGCGTTCGATGCCCTCGGCGATGCCCGCGGTGTCGTGACCGAGTCCGGACTGGGCGGCGGCCGTGATCGCGCCGTCGCCCTTGGCCTCGTCGGCGGGCTGCGGGTCGCCGACGGCCCGGCCGTCGGCGAAGCCGGAGACGGCGTAGACGACGACGGGCGCCTCGGTCACGACGTCGACGGTCCAGCTGGCGCGCTGATCCGACCCGAACCCGGCCGCGGCGGTCCCCTTCGCCGGGAAGGTGCGCGGCATCAGGTCCGGGCGCTCGCCGAGCCCTTCGGTGGAGAAGCGGTTGTGCAGCGCGAGCATGCCGTCCCTCTCGGCCTCCGTGAAGACGAGGCCGACGGTGGTGACGCTGCTGGCGGTGGCATCGGTGTAGGTCGCGCGCAGGACGCGTGCGCAGCCGACGGGCTCCAGCGTCTTGACGAGGAGCGGGTCGAGCGCGGGCGCGCAGCCGCTGTCCGGGGCCACGGCGATCCGCGTCCAGACCCGGTCGGCGCCGCCGGGGCCGCTGCCGTCGCCGCGCAGCGTGCGGGGGAACAGCGTGTCGACCGGGACGCTGTGCCACATCGTGCGCACGGTGGCGTACGTGTCCTGCTCGGACGTGTCGGCGCCCGCGTCGCCGGTGAGCCACAGGCCGGTGGCGGCACCGCCGATCAGCCCCAGGCCGAGGACGACACAGACGATCGCGCCGACAGTCCGGGCAGGGTGCCGGGCCCGCACGGGCCGCAGGCGCGTGGTCAGTTCGGCCGGTGTCTCCGGCGGCGCCCAGACATGGGCGGGCGGCCGGGGCGCGCCGGGGCGCGGGGTCATGTCGACGGTCCCGACGGGCCTGCGCCGCGGGGCGGGCGGCACGGGGGGCGGCGGCGCGGCGGCGGGCGCGGGCGGGACGGGACGCAGACGCGTGGTGGTCTCGACCGCGGGGGCGTCCCCGTTGCCGTTCGTGGCGGGAGGCGGCGCCCAGGGCGCGGCCGTGGGCATCGGCGGCGTCGTGCCTGCCCCTGCGCTACGGGCGGGGGGCAGGGGCGCACCCGCCGACCGGGCGGGCGCGGGGCCGCCCGCGGGCGCGGCGGGCGGGGGCACGGAGGCGCGCGGCGCGGGGTCGGTTGCGGTCCGCGCGGAGGCGGCGGGGCTGCCGGTGGACGGAGCGTTTCGGCCCGCGTCCGGGGCGGGCGGCGCGGTTCGGCCTGCGGGGCCGGGCACGGGGCGGCGGGGCTCTCCCACCGTCGGCGTGGGGCCGGGGCCGGACGCAGGCGGAGGCACGGGGGCGTGCGGCGCGGGGGCGGAGGATCCTCCGGGGGCCGTCGGCGCGTCGTCCCCGCGGGGCCTGTCGGGCGGCAGGATCGCGTCGGTGATGCGGGAGCGGGGCGGGGGCTGGGCGCCCGAAGGGCGTTGCGCCTCCGTGCTCATTCCGCCCCCCGTTGCTTGTCCACTCACCACCGACGGATCACCGTTCGGGGCAGGCCCGTTCGCCCGCATGTCACTCTAACGGGCTGTACCCGGCCCGACCGCCATGTGACCGGGGGTCCGTACGGATCTGCCCAGAACATCCCTCTACCCCGTGGTAATCGAGTCTGGCAAGCTCAGGCCATGACTCCCCGTGCTGCAGACCGGGCCCGCTACGACAAGGCCACCGCGCATCTGGACGCTCCGCTCGCCATCGTCGATCTCGAGGCCTTCGATGCCAACGCCGACGATCTGGTGCGCCGGGCCGCCGGCAAGCCGGTCCGGGTGGCGAGCAAGTCGGTGCGCTGCCGGGCCCTGCTGGAACGGGTGCTGGCGAGGGACGGATTCGCCGGGATCATGTCGTTCACCCTGGACGAGTCCCTGTGGCTGGCCCGGGCCGGGTTCGAGGACGTGCTGCTCGCGTATCCGTCGGCGGACCGGGCCGGCTTCGCCGAGCTCGCGACGGATCCCAAGCTGGCCGCGGCCGTGACGGTGATGGTCGACGATCTCGCGCAGCTGGAGGTCATCGACCGCTCCCGGGGCGGCGGCAAGGAGGAGGTGCGGGTCTGTCTGGAACTCGACACCTCCCTTCGTCTTCTCGGCGGCCGGGTGCGGATAGGTGCCCGCCGGTCTCCGCTGCGGGAGCCCGCCGAGCTCGCCGAGCTGGCCCGCTCGATCGCCCGTCGCCCCGGCTTCCGGCTGGTGGGGCTGATGGCGTACGAGGGACACATCGCCGGCGTGGGTGACGCGGTCGACGGTTCGCCACTGCGGTCGCGTGCCGTACGGCTCATGCAGCGCGCGGCCCGGGCGGAGCTCGTCGCACGGCGGGCGGCCGTGGTGCGGGCGGTGCGCGCGGTGGAGCCCGACCTGGAGTTCGTCAACGGCGGCGGGACGGGCAGCGTCCAGTACACGGCCGCCGAGGACGCCGTGACCGAGATCGCGGCCGGCTCGGGGCTGTACGTGCCGCGCCTGTTCGACAACTACAGCTCGTTCTCCGCGCGTCCGGCCGCGCTGTTCGCCCAGCCCGTGGTGCGCAGGCCGGGCGTGGGCGTGGTGACCGTGCTCGGCGGCGGCTATCCCGCGTCGGGTGCGGCGGGCGCCGATCGCCTGCCGGTGCCGTATCTCCCCGAGGGGCTGCACTACGACCCCCGGGAGGGGGCGGGCGAGGTGCAGACGCCGCTGATCGGTCACCCCGCCGACGATCTGCTGATCGGCGACAAGGTGTGGTTCCGCCATGCCAAGGCGGGCGAGCTGTGCGAGCGGTTCGACACGCTGCATCTGGTCGAGGGCGACCGCGTGACGGGCACCGCGCCGACGTATCGGGGCGAGGGCCGCACCTTCCTGTAGCCGCCGACGGTCCGGACGGCGGCCCTGCGCGGGTCCGCTGTTCGTCAGTACGCGACGGTGAAGCGTGTGCGCGGGTGCTTGGGGCGCTCGGCCTCGTCGAGCAGCGCAACCGCGAAGTCCTCCATGGATATGAAGGACCTCCCGTCGTCGTCGACGAGGAGCTCATCGGTGCCCAGGCGGTAGGCGCCGGTGCGCTCCCCCGGTTCCAGTAGGGCGGGCGGGCTCAGGTACGTCCAGTCCGCTCCGCCGCCCGCCGCCCGGCACACCTCCAGTTGGGCGGCGCACGCGGCGGCGATCGGGCGCAGCTCCGCGGGGAACGCCGGGTCACCGGCGACCGTGACCGCTCCCGCGCCGGGCAGGGTGAGGGAGGCGGCACCGCCGACGACGAGCAGCCGTACGCCGGTGCGGGTGACTCCGGTGAGCAACGCCTCGGTGGCCGCCACCAGTTCTTGTTCCCGGCCGGGTGCGGGGCGGGTCGTGCCGATCACGAGGTCCTGACCGGCGCTCAGCGCCGCGACCGCGTCCGGGTCGGCCGCGTCGCCCACGCGGTGGAGGGCGGCCGCGGGCAGTTCGGCCGATCGCGCCGGGTCCCGCACGACGGCCGTGACCTCATGTCCTCGGGACAGCGCTTCGCTGACGGTCCTGCGTCCCACATTTCCCGCGGCGCCGAAGACGATGATGCGCATGGTCAAACTCCTTGGTGTCGTGAGGGGTGTGGACGGGTGCCGGAAGGCGTGTCGTCGAGGTGGGGGCGTCGGGGCATACCGGTCTGCGCGGCGACGAGGGCGGCGAGCACGACGAGTCCGCCGAGCGCCTGCAGGACGTTGAGCCGCTCGCCCGCGACGATCAGGCCGAGGATCGTGGCGACCAACGGGCTGAGCAGGCCCAGGAAAGAGACCGCGGTCGGGGGCAGCGCCCGGATGCCCCTGAACCAGAGCACGTACGCGACACCGGCGCCTATCAGGGACAGATACGCGTACCCGGCGAGGTTCGCGGCGGTCAGTCCGGCCGGAGGCGGACCCTCGACGAGCAGCGCTACTGGGAGCAACAGCAGCCCGCCCCCGACCAGTTGCCACCCGGTCGTGGCGAGCAGGGACACCGGGGAGGTCCACCGCTTGGCGAGGACGACACCGGTGGCCATCACCAGGGCGCCGCCGAGCGCCGCGGCGACGCCGACCGCGTCCAGCCTCGCGTCCGCCCGCAGGACGAGCACACTCACCCCCGTGACCCCCGCGATGCCGGCGACCAGGGTGCGCGGGGCGAGCCGGTCACCGAGCAGCGCGGCCGAGAGCCCGGCGGCGAACAGCGGCTGAACGGCTCCCACCGTGGCGGCCACCCCGCCGGGCAGGCGGTAGGCGGCGACGAACAGCAGCGCCAGGAACACGCCTATGTTCAGGGCGCCGAGGACGAGTGCCCGCCACCACCAGATGCTCTTCGGGAGCTGCCGGGTGAAGGCGACGAGCAGTAGGCCCGGGGGCAGTGCGCGGATCACCGCGGCCAGCAGCGGGCGGTCGGGCGGCAGCAGTTCCGTCGTGACCAGGTAGGTGGTGCCCCAGATCGCGGGCGCCAGTGCGGTCAGCACGACGATGCCGAGTTGGGTGCTTCTCAGTCGATTGCTTAGCACTAAGCCAAAGTACCTCATCGCTAAGGAATTGCCTAGACTGTTCTCATGGCAGACCACGTGGACCTCGTCCTTCGACAGTGGGGCATGCAGCGGCCGGACCTGGATGTCTCACCCATGGCCGTGATCGGCCGACTGTCGCGGCTGTCGCGGCTCGTGACCGCGGAGCTGGCAAGGACGTTCGCGGCACACGGGCTGGACAGGGCATCCTTCGACGTGCTCGCCACGCTGCGCCGCAGCGGCCCGGACCACCGGCTCACACCCGCCGCGCTGATGCGGTCGGCAATGGTCACTTCGGGCGCGATCACCCAGCGGCTCGACCGGCTGCAGGCGCGCGGCCTGGTCACGCGCACCCCAAGCACCTCCGACGGGCGCGTCGTCCACGTCTCGCTGACCGACGAGGGCCTGGCGCTCGTCGACCGGGCCCTGCCCGATCACCTCGCCACCGAACAGCGGGTGCTGGGTGCACTCGGCGGAACCGACCGCGACACCCTCGCGGCGCTGCTGCGGGGCCTGCTGGAGTCACTGGGCGACACCGTCCCCGACAGCGCGCTGAATTCTGAGAATGAATTCTGCGAATCCCCGTCGGTGGAGTTCGGTCCCGGCCCGCTCCGGGTCGAGTACGCCGGCCATGGGGAGACCGGGCCACGGCGCGGCTCAGGACGCCCGAAGGTGATCGACGATCAGATGCTCGCGCGGGCACGGGCCCTGCGCGACGAGGGCATGCCCGTCGCCGAGATCGCCGGGCGGCTCACGATCAGAACGGGCAAGAACGCCGGCCGACACCCTTCGGTTGCCTCGCTCTACCGCGCGCTCGCCGACGAAGGCCCCTCGGGCGGATCCGTTCGTGACATGCCGTGAGGGGCGTCCGACGGATCCGGTCGTGACCTGCCCTGAAAGGCGTCCGGCGGATCCTGGCGGGGACCACGGACGCGTCCGTCAGCTCGGCCCGATGCTGCTGCCGACTCCCCCGCTCGTGGCGTCCCCGATCGGGCGGATGCCGGCCGCGATCCTGTCCATCTCGTCCAGCCCGGGCCCGTCCGGGCCCGCGTCGAACGCGAAGCGGACGACCACCAGCGCCTCGGTGCCGACGCTGGACGGGAAGGCGAGCGACTGCACATAGCCGCCGGGACCCGCCCCGGTGATCACACGCCAGCGCACCAGATAACCGGAGCGCCCGGCGACGGCGAAGTTCTGCGCCTTCACCACGGTGTGGGAGGTGATGCCGCCGTGGATCCGGGTGCCGAGCGCGTCCTGTTCGTACGCCTTGTCGGCCGCCTCCTCGATGTCCCGCTCGGCCGCGGCCCGGGCCGTCGCCGGGGCGGAGCCGGACGGGACCGCCGTCATGGAGGTGACCTGTCCGTGGCGGCAGATCGAGGACCCGCCGCCCGGGCAGTCGTAGGTCTGGTCCGTGTACATGGTCGTGCCGGACCCGATGATGCTCTCGGACTTCTCCCAGCCTTCGGGGATGGGGATCGTGATGCCGTTGAGCTGGTCGACGAGCTGGGTCGCGTCCTCGGCCGCCGTCGCCGAGGGGGAGGCGGTGTCGTCGGGTCCCGTGGTCGCCGGCGGCGCCGTTGGGGACGCGGCGGTCGGTCCGGACCTGGGGTCGGCCGGTTCGTCGTCCTTGCCGAGCAGGACGGCGCCGACCGCGACCGCCGAGACCAGTACGGCGCCGGCGGCGGCCAGCGCGACGGTGCGCCGCTTGCCCGAGCCGTTTCCGCCACCGCCCGCTGCATGCTGCAGCGGCACGGTGTGCGGCCCGAACGCGCCGGCCCCCGGTGTCGCCGTGGGCACCACGGCCTGGGCCGCGCGGGAGTGCGCGGTCCAGGCGGAGCCGTCCCACCACCGTTCGGTGCCGGGCGCCTGCGGGTCCGCATACCAGCCGGGCGGGGTCGTCATGCTCATCCGGCCACCCTATGCGGGGCGGCGAAGCCGCCTACACAGGGGTGACATACGCCCCGGAGATCCCGCCGTCGACGAGGAAGTCGGTGGCGTTGACGAAGGACGAGTCGTCGCTGGCCAGGAACGCCACGGCGGCGGCGATCTCCTCAGCCTCCGCGAACCGGCCGACCGGAATGTGCACGAGGCGGCGTGCGGCCCGCTCCGGGTCCTTGGCGAACAGCTCTTGGAGGAGCGGGGTGTTGACCGGCCCGGGGCAGAGCGCGTTCACACGGATGCCCTCGCGGGCGAACTGCACGCCCAGTTCGCGCGACATGGCGAGCACCCCGCCCTTGGAGGCGGTGTACGAGATCTGCGAGGTCGCCGCACCCATCCGCGCCACGAACGAGGCCGTGTTGATGATGGAGCCGCGGCCCTGGCGCCGCATGTACGGGATCGCCGCCTTGCAACACAGGTAGACGGAGGTCAGGTTGACCTCCTGGACGCGCTTCCACGCCTCCAGTCCGGTCTCGAGGATCGAGTCGTCGTCGGGCGGCGAGATGCCCGCGTTGTTGAAGGCGATGTCGACACTGCCGTAGGTGTCGTACGCGGCCTTGAACAACGCCTCGACCTGTTCGGGGTCGGTGACGTCGACCCGCACGAAGGTGCCGCCGACCTCGTCGGCCGCGGCCTTGCCCGCGTTCTCGTCGATGTCGCCGCAGACGACGTGCGCGCCCTCGTCGGCGAGTCGGCGCGCGGCGGCGAGACCGATGCCGCTGCCGGCGCCGGTGATCACGGCGGTACGGCCGACCAGGCGGCGGCAGGCGGGGGGCTGGGGGGAACCCTCGGGAGAGGTGACAGTCTCAACGGTCATGGCGTCAGGCCTCCGTGCTGATGAAGACGTTCTTGGTCTCGGTGAAAGCGGTGAGGGCGTCGGGGCCGAGCTCGCGGCCGAGGCCGGACTGCTTGTAGCCGCCGAACGGGGTCCAGTAACGGACGCTGGAGTGGGAGTTGACGGACAGGTTGCCCGCCCGGACGGCGCCGGAAAGGCGCAGGGCACGTCCCACGTCGCGGGTCCAGATCGAGCCGGACAGGCCGTACTCGGTGGCGTTGGCGAGCCGTACGGCGTCCTCCTCGTCCTCGAACGGGAGGACGGCGGCGACCGGCCCGAAGACCTCTTCGCAGGCGGCGGGCGCGTCCGGCGCGATGTCGGTGAGGACGGTCGGCGGGAACCAGAAGCCGGGTCCTTCCGGCGCCGTGCCGCGGATCGCCTCGGCGCCGTCGGGGACGTATCCCCGCACCCGTTCCAGCTGGGCGCGTGAGATCAGCGGCCCCATCCCGGTCTTCTCGTCGGCCGGGTCGCCCACGACGACCGACTCGATCGCCGGGGCGAGCAGGGCGAGGAAGCGGTCGTACACGGAGCGCTGGACGAGGATGCGGGTGCGTGCGCAGCAGTCCTGTCCGCTGTTGTCCAGGAAGGACATGGGGGTGGCTGCCACGGCGGCGTCCAGGTCGGCGTCCGCGAAGACGATGTTGGGGCTCTTGCCGCCGAGTTCGAGCGTCACCCGCTTCACGTGGTCGGCGCATTTGGCCATGATCCGCTTGCCGACACGGGTGGATCCTGTGAACACGATCTTGGCGACGCCAGGGTGCTCGACCAGTGCGTTGCCCGCGATGTCACCGGCGCCCGGCAGCACCTGGAACAGGTTCTCGGGGAGCCCCGCCTCCAGGGCGAGTTCTGCGAGGCGCAGGGCGGTGAGCGGGGTGGTCTCCGCGGGTTTGAGCAGGACGGCGTTGCCGGCGGCGAGCGCGGGGGCGGTGCCCCAGGCGGCGATCGGCATGGGGAAGTTCCAGGGCGCGATGACGCCGACGACGCCGAGGGGTTCGAGGATCGTGAGGTCGATACCGCCGGGGACAGGGATCTGACGGCCGTTCAGCCGCTCGACTCCCCCGGCCGCGTATTCGAGCAGATCGCGGACGTTGCCCGCCTCCCAGCGGGCGTTGCCGATGGTGTGCCCGGCCTCGAGGACCTCCAGTCGGGCCAGCTCCTCGATGTGGCCGTCGACGACGGCGGCGAAGCGGCGCAGCAGCCTCGCCCGGTCGGCGGGGGCGGCTGCCGCCCAGGCGCGCTGGGCGCCGGTCGCGCGGGCGACCGCGGCGTCGACCTCGGCGGCCGAGGTCGCCGGGACGGTCCGTACGACCTCTTCGGTGGCGGGGTTGAGTACGTGGTGCTCGACGGTCAAGGAGGGCCTCACATGCGTTCGAAGGAGCGGCGCAGCTCCCAGTCGGTGACCGCGGCGTCGAACGCTTCGAGTTCGACGCGTGCCATGTTCCGGTAGTGGGCGACGACCTCGTCGCCGAAGGCGGCCTTGGCGATGGGGCTGTTCTCCCAGAGCTCGGCGGCCTCACGGAGGGTCGTGGGGACGTGTTCGTAGTCGGCGCTGTAGGCGTTTCCGGTACAGGCGTCCGGGAGTTCGAGCTGCTGCTCGATCCCGTGGAGGCCGGCCGCGACGAGTCCGGCCACAGCGAGGTGCGGATTGACGTCGCCCCCGGGCAGCCGGTTCTCGAAGCGCATCGAACGGCCGTGGCCGACGACCCGCAGGGCGCAGGTGCGGTTGTCGTAGCCCCAGGCGACGGCGGTGGGGGCGAAGGAGCCGGGCTGGAACCGCTTGTAGGAGTTGATGTTCGGCGCGTACAGGAGGGAGAAGTCGCGCAGCGCGGCGAGCTGGCCGGCGAGGAAGTGGCGCATGACCGGTGACATGCCGCCGGGTCCGTCGCCCGCCATGACGTTGGTGCCCGGCTCGTCGAGGGACTGGAGCGAGAGGTGGATGTGACAGGAGTTGCCCTCGCGCTCGTTGTACTTGGCCATGAACGTGAGCGAGACGCCCTCCTGGGAGGCGATCTCCTTGGCCCCGGTCTTGTAGACGGTGTGCTGGTCGCAGGTGACCAGCGCCTCGTCGTACTTGAACGCGATCTCGTGCTGGCCCGGGTTGCACTCGCCCTTGGCGGACTCGACGGTCAGTCCGGCGGCGGCCATCTCGTTGCGGATGCGCCGCAGCAGGGGCTCGATGCGGCCGGTGCCGAGGACCGAGTAGTCGATGTTGTACTGGTTGGCGGGGGTGAGGCCGCGGTAGTCACGGTCCCATGCCTGCTCGTAGGTGTCCTTGAAGACGATGAACTCCAACTCGGTGCCCACGTGCGCCGTGAAGCCGTGCTCGGCCAGGCGCTCCAGCTGGCGGCGCAGGATCTGGCGGGGCGCGGCGACGACGGGCGAGCCGTCGTTCCAGGCGAGGTCCGCGACGAGCAGGGCGGTGCCCTCGTTCCAGGGGACACGGCGCAGCGTGGTGAGATCGGGGTGCATGGCGAAGTCGCCGTACCCCCGCTCCCAGGAGGACATCTCGTAGCCGTCGACGGTGTTCATCTCGGTGTCGACGGCCAGGAGGTAGTTGCATCCCTCCGTGCCGTGCGCGACGACCTCGTCGAGGAAGAAGGGTGCGGCGAACCGCTTGCCCTGAAGCCGTCCCTGCATGTCGGGGAAGGCCAGGACGACTGTGTCGATCTCGCCGCTCTCGACCTGGGCGCGCAGGTCGTCGAGGGAGAGCGGTGGTTTGCGGTCTGCCACGGGGATCAGGCCCTTTCGTCAGCCGGGAGTCATAAGGTATTGCTGAAGACCATTGCTTGGGAAGGGGAAACGGCGAGGTGGCGACAACAGGTGGGGCGACAGACGGGCCGACCGACCGGCTCACGCCCGTGCTGCGCCCCGTGCGCGCGGGCAACGGATTCGAGGAGGCGCTGGAGCAGATCCTCCAGCTCCTGCGACTCGGCCTGGTCTCCGGAGGCGAGCGGCTGCCCGCGGAACGGGAACTGGCCGAGCGGATGGGCATCAGCCGGGTCACCCTGCGCGAAGTCCTCAAGGTGCTCACCGACCAGGGGCTGGTGGAGAGCCGGCGCGGCCGCTACGGCGGCACGTTCGTCCTGCAGCGGGCCGACAGCCCCGGCGAGGACGAACTGCGCCGGCGCGTGGCGGGGGTGGACGTGGAGGACACCCTGCGGTTCCGCGAGGTGCTGGAGGTAGGAGCGGCCGGGCTGTGCGCGGCGCACGGGCTGACGGACGACGGGAGCGAGCGGCTGCGGCGGGCACTGGCCGCGACACAGGACGCGCCGCTCGCCGACTACCGCCGGGCGGACACGCTGCTGCACCTGACCGTGGCGGAGCTGTGCGGTTCGCCGGCACTGACCGCGCAGTACGCCGCCGTGCGGGCGACGCTCAACGATCTGCTCGACTGCATCCCGCTGCTGGTACGGAATCTGGAGCACTCGCAGCAACAGCACGCGGTGCTCGTCGAGGCGGTGCTGGACGGCGACGCGGACGCGGCGCGCGAGGTGATGCGCGAGCACTGCGAGGGGACGGCCGCGCTGCTGCGGGGCTTTCTGGCCTGAGGATGCCGGCGGAACCGGCCCGCTTCCGAGGGGTGAGGGCGGGCACCGGCACGGCGTTCGTCGGCCGATCCGTAACCGCGGCTTTACGCAGGGGGCTTGCGCTGTCGTGGGGGCTGCCGCAATGGTGTCCGAACAAACCTTTGAACTCCAGGACCTTTGACTGCCAGGAGCGACCCATGGCCGAAGGCACCACCCCACGCATCACGACCCCGCCCGCGACAGCCGAGCCCGCGGGCGACACCTATCTGGATCGACGCACCCTGCGCAGGGGCAGCGCGGGCTGGCTGCTCCTGACCGGCCTCGGCGTGGCCTATGTCGTCTCCGGGGACTTCTCCGGCTGGAACATAGGGCTGTCCAAGGGCGGCTTCGGTGGACTGGCCATCGCCACCCTGCTGATGGGCGCGATGTACGCCTGTCTCGTCTTCGCCCTCGCCGAACTGTCGGCGATCCTGCCGACGGCGGGCGGCGGCTACGGGTTCGCCCGCCGCGCCCTCGGCACCTGGGGCGGCTTCCTCACCGGCACGGCGATCCTCATCGAGTACATCCTCGCTCCCGCCGCCATCTCCATCTTCATCGGCGACTACGTCGAATCCCTGGGCCTGTTCGGCCTGGAGTCCGGCTGGCCCGTGTATCTCGCCTGCTTCGCGATCTTCATCGGGATTCATCTGTGGGGCGTCGGCGAGGCGCTGCGCTTCAGCCTGGTGGTGACGGCGATCGCGGTCGCGGCACTCCTGATCTTCGCGGTCGGCGCGTTCACGGAGTTCAGCGCCGGCGGCCTGGACGACATCCCGGTCGACAAGGGCGCGTTCGGCGCAAGCTCCTGGCTGCCGTTCGGCCTCCTCGGGATCTGGGCGGCGTTCCCGTTCGGCATGTGGTTCTTCCTGGGCGTCGAGGGCGTGCCGCTGGCGGCCGAGGAGGCCAAGGACCCGGTGCGCTCGATGCCGAGGGCACTGGCGATCTCGATGGGCATCCTGGTGCTGCTCGCCGTGCTGACGTTCTTCGTCGCCAGCGGCGCGCGCGGCTCGGCCGCCATCCAGGAGGCCGGGAATCCGCTGGTCGTGGCGCTCCAGGGGGACGGCGACCCCACGCCGCTGAGCCGCTTCGTCAACTACGCGGGCCTCGCCGGTCTCGTCGCCTCCTTCTTCTCGCTGATCTACGCCGGCTCCCGGCAGCTGTTCGCTCTCTCCCGCGCCGGATACCTGCCGCGGTTCCTGTCCCTGACGAGCAGCCGCAAGTCCCCGTACCTGGGGCTGCTGATCCCCGGCGCGATCGGCTTCGCCCTCGCGGCGGGCACCGGGAACGGCGCGCGGATGCTCAACATCGCGGTCTTCGGCGCGACGATCAGCTACGCGCTGATGGCGCTTTCGCACATCGTGCTGCGCCGCCGCGAGCCCGAACTCCCCCGCCCGTACCGCACCCCCGGCGGAGTCCTGACCTCGTCCGTCGCCTTTGTGCTCGCGCTGTCCGCGCTGGTGGCGACGTTCCTCGTGGACAAGGACGCCGCATTCATGGCACTCGCCGTGTACGCCGTGGCCCTCGCCTACTTCGCGTTCTACAGCAGGCACCATCTGGTGGCACGGGCACCGGAGGAGGAGTTCGCGGCGCTGGCGGCCGCGGAGGCCGAACTCGAACGGAATTGACGGGTCCACTGACGGATCCTGGGATCGGAGGCACCGTGTCCAAGCCGCTCATCGGCGTCAGCACCTACTGGGAGCAGTCCGCCCGGTGGGGCGTGTGGGAGCTGCCCGCCGCGCTGCTGCCGGCGGGCTATCCACGGCTCGTCCAGTCGGCCGGGGGCATCGCCGCGATGCTCCCGCCCGACGATCCGGCCCTCGCCGACTCCGTGGTGTCGCGCCTCGACGGTCTGGTCGTCTCGGGCGGCCCGGACGTGGAGCCTTCGCGGTACGGAGCGGAACGCGACCCCCGCACCGGCCCGCCCGCGCCGGAGCGCGACGCCTGGGAGCTCGCCCTGATCCGGGCGGCGCTGGCGAGCGGTACGCCGCTGCTCGGCATCTGCCGCGGCATGCAACTGCTGAACGTGGCACTCGGCGGGACGCTCGTCCAGCACCTGGCCGGCCACACCGGTCCGGGCGGTGCGGTGGGTGTGTTCGGCGAGCACCGGGTGAAGCCGGTGCCGGGGACTCTGTACGCGGGCATCGTGCCGGAGGAGTCGTCGGTCCCGACCTACCACCACCAGTCGATGGACCGCCTGGGGGCGGAGCTGGTGCCGTGCGCGTATGCGGAGGACGGGACGGTCGAGGCGGTGGAACGACAGGGCGTCGGGGGGTGGGTGCTGGGCGTGCAGTGGCATCCGGAGATGGGGGCGGACGTGCGGGTGATGTCGGCGCTGGTGAGGGCCGCGGGGGCGCGAGCCCGGCAAGATCCGAACGAGAGGCCCTAGCCCCGGGTCAGCGACAGCAGGTCGCGCGCCGGGCCCGTCGGGCGCCGGCCGTGGGGCCACACCGCCCGCAGATCGCGGTCGAGGCGCGCGCCCTCGACCGGGATCCGGACCAGGCGGCGTGACGCCAGTTCCTCCGTCACCGCGAGTTCGCTCAGTACCGCAGGGCCCGCCCCGCTCACCGCCGCCGCCTTCACCGCGGTCGTGGAGGCGAGTTCGAGCAGTGGCTCGGCGAGGCCGCCGAAAGCGGAGAGCGCCGAGTCGAGGACCTGCCGCGTGCCCGAGCCCCGTTCGCGCAGGACCAGCGGAGCGACGGCCAGTTCCGCGGCCGTGATGGGGGCCTTGCGGCGCCGCGCCCAGGCGTGCGCGGGCGCGGCGACCACGAACAGGCGGTCGTGGCCGATGACCGTCCCGTCGAGCCCGTCCGGTACGGACAGGCCCTCGACGAAGCCGATGTCCGCCTCGCCGGTCAGCAGCCGCTCCGCGACCGCCGCCGAGTTGCCGGCGAGCAGCGAGACCGCCGTGCCGGGACGCTCCGCGCGGAGGGCGATCAGCCAGCCGGGGAGCAGGTATTCGGCGATCGTCATGCTTGCGGCGACCCGCAGCCGCGAATCGCGTCGGCCGCGCAGCGCCTGGGCGCCCGCGTCGAACGCCTCGGCCGCCTCGACGATCCTGCGGGCCCAGTCGGTGACGAGTGCTCCGGCCTCCGTGAGCCGGGACCCACGGGGCGAGCGGTCGACGAGCGCCACGCCCAGTTGGCGTTCCATGGAGCGGATGCGGCTGCTCGCGGCCGGCTGGGTGATGCCGACCTCGCAGGCCGCACGCCCCAGGCTGCCGTGGCGGGCCACTGCGAGGAGCAGTTCCAGTGCTCCCAGCTCGGGCACCCGATGGGCGAGCGGCACACGCTCCTCGTCACTCATAAGACCAGCTTATGGGGTGATAGGGCGAAGGTCCCTGGTGGGGGACGTGCCCGGGTACGACAGTGACGTCATGGTCACCGCCGTCCAGCCCCGCAGCCACCCGTTCACCACCCCCGGACACCCCGGCGCGGCCCGGCTTCCCTCCGTCCGCGACCTCGGGCCGAACTGGTACGCCGCGGTGATGGGGACGGCCATCGTCGGCACCGCGGGTGCAGCGCTGCCCGTGACCGTCCCGGGGCTGCACGCCGCGTGCACCGGCGCCTGGGCGCTGTCGGCAGTGCTGCTCGCCGTGCTGCTGGCTGCCCGTGCGGCGCACTGGATCCACCACCGTGACCAGGCCCGTGCGCATCTGCTCGATCCGGCCGTCGCGCCGTTCTACGGCTGTCTGTCGATGGCGCTGCTGGCGGTCGGCTCGGGCTCGCTCACGGTCGGACGGCCCCTGCTCGGCGCGCCTGCCGCGCTGATCGCAGCAGCCGTGCTGTTCACGGTCGGGACGGCCGTCGGGCTGGTGGTGGCCGTGGCGGTGCCGTATCTGATGGTCGTCCGTCACCGGCTGACGCCGGGCAGTGCCTCTCCCGTGTGGCTGCTGCCTGTGGTCGCGCCGATGGTCTCCGCGTCCTTCGGGCCGCAGCTGGTGCCGTATCTGCCTCCCGGGCAGGGGCGCGAGGCGCTGCTGCTCGCGAGCTACGCCATGTTCGGTATCAGCCTGTTGGCGACGCTCCTGATCCTGCCCGTCGTCTTCGCCCGGCTGGTGCACCACGGCCCGTTGCCACTCGCGCTGACGCCCGCGCTCTTTCTCGTCCTCGGCCCGCTCGGCCAGTCGACCACCGCCGTGAACAAGCTCGCGGACGTGGCTCCCGGAGCGATTCAGGCTCCGTACGCGCACGCTCTGGCCGCGCTCGCCGTCGTCTACGGGGTGCCGGTGATGGGGTTCGCCCTCCTGTGGCTGGCGCTCGCCGGCGCCATGGTGATGCGCGCCGCCCGCGGCGGGCTGCCGTTCACGATGAGCTGGTGGGCCTTCACCTTCCCGGTCGGCACCTGCGTCACGGGTGCGGAGACGCTGGCGCACCACACGGGTCTGGTCGCCTACGAGTGGCTGGCGGCCGCCCTGTACGTCCTCCTCCTGACGGCCTGGGCGGCCGCGGGGTGGCTCACCGTCCGCGGCGTGCTGCGGGGAGAGCTGCTCGCAGCGCGGCGCTGAGCGCGGCGGGGGCCTGCGCCAGCGAGGGGCCGTACCAGGTCAGCAACCGTCCGTCGACGAGGGCGGCGGGCTGGGCGGGAAATGCCTCGGGGCCGTCGTGCGGGCCGAACGCGTACGGCTCGTCGGGCAGCACCACGAGGTCGGCGCCACTCCCCTGCAGTTCGTCCAGGGGGATCCGCGGGTAGCGGTCGGTGTGGTCCGCGTACACGTTGCCGACACCGAGCCGGGCGAGCAGGTCGCCCGCGAAGGTGTCGCGGCCCAGCACCATCCACGGTCTGCGCCAGATCGGGACGACCGCGCGGAGCGCCGGCAGGGGTTCGACCGCCTCCCATGCCTCCCGGGCCTCGTCCAGCCAGCGCGGCGGGGCGAGCCCGCAGCCGTCCGTGAGCACCCGTTCCAGCTCGCGCAGTGCCTGGTCGAGCCCACGGATCTCGGTGACCAGGACCTCGGTCCCGGCGGCTCGCAGGGCAGCGAGGTCGGGCTCCCGGTTCTCCTCCTCGTTGGCGATCACCAGGTCGGGCCGCAGCGCGACGACGGCCGCCACGTCGGGGTTCTTGGTGCCGCCGATGCGCACGACATCGAGATCCGCGGGGTGGCTGCACCAGTCGGTGGCGCCGACGAGCAGTCCGGGCGCGGTCGCGGCGACAGCCTCGGTCAGGGAGGGAACGAGGGACACGACGCGCATGGCGGTCAGCCGCGCGGGTCGGTCGTGGCGGCGATGTGGTCGGCGACCGCGACGACGAGGATGCGCGTGTCGGCGGTGGTGGCGCGCCAACGATGCCGTACGCCGCCGGACAGGAAGAGCGAGTCGCCGCGGCCCAGCCGGTGGGCGCGGCCTTCGGCCTCGACCTCCACCGCGCCCTCGGCGACGTACAGCAGCTCGTCGTTGCGGTGCTGGAACTCGCCTTCCGTCTCCTGCTCGCCGCTGTACTCCACGGCGTGCAACTGGTGCCGGCCACGGACGAGGGTGCGTACTCCGTCGCGCCCCTCGGGACCGGCATCGTCCGCGCGCACGAGGTCGATGGTGCGCGCCGCGTCGGAGGCGGCGAGGAGCGCCTCGGCCGTGGTGTCCAGAGCGTCGGCGACGCGCTGGAGGGAACGGGTACTGGGACGGGCGCGTTCGTTCTCGATCTGGCTGAGGAAGGGCACGGACAGTCCGCTGCGGGCCGAGACGGTGGCAAGGGTGAGGCGCAGGGCACGGCGGCGTTTGCGCACGGCGGTGCCCACGCGGAGAGGGTCTTCCCTCTCCTTGGTCTCCTTCGCGTCCTTCGCGTCCATCGGCGGGCTCCCCTCCCCTGGGTCCTGTCTCACCATACGCAGCATCGGCCCGTCCGTACTCATCAAGCGCAGGAGTAGCGGGATCGCAGCGGTGACGGCCGAAAGGGGTGGGTCCCCGCCGTGCCCGGCGGGGACCCACCCCTTTGTGCGGTGCTGTGCGCCGCTACAACGGCGCGATCCGGTCGGTGATGCCCGGGTTCTTGTCCATCCAGGCCTTCACCGCCTCCTCCTCGTGCCCGGCGCCGCGCTTCTGGATCTCGTTCTCGAGGCCGGCGAGCTGCTTCTCGTCGAGCCGGAAGTCCTTGAACCACTTGGTCAGCTGCGGGTACTGCCGGGGGAAGTCCTTCGAGGCGACGGTGTGGATCTCGTCGCCCTCGCCGAAGGACTTCTTCGGGTCGGCCAGCTTGGTCAGGTCGTATTCGCTGTAGGCCCAGTGCGGGGTCCACAGCATGACCGCGATCGGCTCCTTCTTGGCGTACGCCCGCCTCAGCTCGGCGAGCATGCCCGGGGTGGAGCTGTCGACGACCTCGAACTCCTCCTCGATGCCGTATTCCGGCAGAACCTTGTTCTTGAGGATGTTCATGGTCTCGGTGCCGGGCTCGATGCCCACGATGCGGCCCTTGAACTCGTCGCCGCGCCCCTTGAGGTCGTCGAGGGAATCCACTCCTTCGACGTACGACGGGACGGCGAGCTCCAGGGACGTCGGGCCGTACCAGGACCCGAGGTCGGTCAGTTCGTCGCCGTACTTGTCCCAGTACTTCTTCTGCGTGCTGGGCAGCCAGCCGTCGAACTGGACGTCGATCTGGCCTCGGGAGAGCGCGGTGTACATCGGGCCGACCTCGAACTGCTTGAGGTTCATCGTGTAGCCGCGCTCCTCGAGGACGGCCTTCCACAGGTAGGTGGCGGCGATGTCCTCCTCCCACGGGAACCAGGCGACGTTCAGTGCGCGGGAGCGTTCGTGCTTGCCGCCTTTGCCGGCCTTTCCTGCCTTGGCGACCGGGGCCCACTTGTCGGCGAGGCCCGGGTTCTCCTTCAGCCAGGCGCGGACGGCGTCCTGCTCCTTGCCCTTGCCGGTCTCCTGGATCTTGGCTTCGAGGCCGGTGAGCTGCTCCTCGGTCATCCGGAAGTTCTTGAGCCACTTGCCGACCTGGGGGTTGTCGGCGGTGAAACCCTTGCGCGCCAGGGTGTGCACACCGTCGCCCTTGCCCCAGGAGCCCTTGGGATCCTTGAGCTTCTTCAGGTCGTAGGTGCTGTACGCCCAGTGCGGCGACCACAGAGTGGTGACGACGGGCTCCTTCTTGTCGTACGCGCGCTTCAGCTCGGCCAGCATGCCGGGCGTGGAGCCGTCGACGACCTTGTACTCGCCCTCGAGGCCGTAGTCCTTCAGGACCTTGTCCTTGAGGATGCCCATCATCCCGGCGCTGGGCTCGATACCGATGATGCGGCCCTTGAACTGTCCCGCCTTGCCCTTGAGGTCATCGAGGGAGTCGATGCCCTTCATGTAGGCGGGGACGGACAGCTCCAGCGACGTGGGACCGTACCAGGAGCCCATGTCCTCCAGCTTGTCCTGGTACTTCTCCCAGTACGAGGCATGCGTGACGGGAAGCCAGGAGTCGGTCTGGAAGTCGATCTGCCCACCGGCGAGCCCGGTGTAGAGCGAACCGGCCTCCAGCTGCTTGGTGTCGACCTCGAAACCGCGCTGCTCCAGGAGCTCCTTCCACAGGAACGTGGAGGCGATGCCCTCGTCCCACGGGATGTAGCCCATGGAGATCTTATTGCCCTGGCCGACGTTCGTCGCGTCCGAGGTGGTCTGCGTCTTCGCGCCCCCGAACATGCCCATGCCTCCGGCGACGAGCGCGAGGACGACGATGCCCGCGACGGCAACGGCGGGCTGCGGGCGGTGGTTCCAGACCTTGGCGCCCGCGGCGGCACCGGAACGCGCCTTGGCGAGCGCTCGGCGGCCGACCGGGGAGACCTGACGGCCGAGTGCTCCGGTGATCCGGTCCAGGTACATGGCGAGGATGACGATGGAGATGCCCGCCTCGAAGCCGAGGCCGATGTCCACGTTGCCGATGGCCCGGTAGACCGCTCCGCCGAGGCCGCCGCCGCCGACCATGCCCGCGATGACCACCATGGACAGGCCGAGCATGATGACCTGGTTGATGCCGGCCATGATCGTCGGCAGGGCGAGCGGGAGCTGGACGCGCAGCAGGGTGTTGCGCGGCGTGGTGCCGAACGCCTCGGCCGCCTCGACGAGTTCGCCGTCGACCTGCCGGATGCCGAGCTCGGTCATCCGCACGCCGGGCGGCAGGGCGAAGACGATGGTGGCGATGATGCCGGGTACCACGCCGACGCCGAAGAAGATGATGCCGGGGATCAGATAGACCATGGCCGGCATCGTCTGCATGAAGTCGAGCACCGGGCGGGTGATCGCGCTGACGGCCTTGGAGCGCGAGGCCCAGATGCCGAGCGGTACGGCGATCGCCAGCGTCACGATGGTCGCGACGAGCACGAGCGACAGGGTCGACATGGCGTCTTCCCACAGCTCGATGGAGTCGATCAGTGCGAAGCCCGCGAAGGCGAGCGCACCGGCGGTGAGCCCGCGCAGCCACCAGGCGGCGACGGCGAGGATGCCGGCGAAGAGCAGCGGCTCGGGCGCGGAGAGGGCCGCGTCGATACCGTCGTACATCCCGGTGACGAGCGAACTGATCGCGTCGAACAGCCAGGACAGATGGCGCTGGAGCCAGTCGACACCGCTGTCGACCCAGTCGCCGAGGGGGAACCTAGGCACTGGCCACCGCCTTGCCGGACGCGTCGTCCGCCGAGCCGGCGTCGTCGGTCTTGTCGATGATCACGGCAGCCGGTGCGGGGATGTCCGCGGGCGAGAGGGGGTTCATCGGTTCGCCGAGGACGGCGAGCAGCCGGGCGCTCGGGACGACGCCGATCAGCTCGCCCTCGTCGTCGGTGACGGCGACGGGGGTGCCGCTGGTGGAGCAGGGGGTGAACAGCTCGATGATCGGGGTGTCCGCGGTGACGGTGGCCGGCGCGGCGGCCAGCACGTCCTTCGCGTTGCGCATCTGCTTGCCGCTGTCCGTCCTGGTGCCGTACGCGGTGTGCGGGTCGGCCATGATCGCGCCGGCGGTGAGCACACGGGAGCGGTCGACGTCCTGGGTGAAGGAGGCCACGTAGTCGTTGGCGGGCGTGACAAGGATGTCCTCGGCGGTGCCGAGCTGGACGATCCTGCCGTCGCGCATCACCGCGATCGAGTCGCCGAGGCGCATCGCCTCGTTGAGGTCGTGGGTGATGAAGACGATGGTCTTCTTCAGCCGCTTCTGCAGCTCCAGCAGCTGGTCCTGCATGTCGCGGCGGATCAGCGGGTCGAGCGCGCTGAAGGACTCGTCCATCAGGAGCAGGTCGGCGTCGGTGGCGAGGGCGCGGGCGAGGCCGACGCGCTGCTGCATTCCGCCGGAGAGCTCGTCGGGCCAGGAGTTCTCCCAGCCTGCGAGGCCGACCATCTCGAGGGCCTCGGCGGCGCGCTTGTCACGCTCGGCACGAGCGATGCCCTGCACTTCGAGTCCGTAGCCGGCGTTCTCGAGGACGCTGCGGTGGGGGAAGAGCGCGAAGTGCTGGAACACCATGCTGATCCTGGTGGAGCGCACGGCACGCAGGTCGCGGGGGGCGAGGGCGGTCAGGTCCTGACCGTCGAAGAGGACACGTCCGGCAGTGGGCTCCAGCAGTCCGTTGAGCATGCGCAGCAACGTGGACTTGCCGGATCCCGAAAGACCCATGACGACGAAGATCTGACCGGGTTCGACGGTGAACGAGGCGTCGATGACCGCGGCCGTCGTACCGTCGGCGCGCAGCTCGTCGCGGTCGGTGCCGCCTTCGAGCCTGGTCACCGCTTCGTCGGGTCGTCTGCCGAACACTTTGTACAAGTGCTCGGCCTGCAGCCTGGACACATACACCTCACGCGTAGAACCGAAAAACGGCCCGCCACCCCCGCGGGCAGGCCGTGGAGCGCGGCGGGGTCCGCCCGCTTGTCCGATGCAATGGTTGAAATTGCGACAGGGTTTGCTCCGGGCCCGCGCCTGCCCTGGCCCGACCAGGGCAAACGCAAAGGTGATCCACGTCACGGGCCCGGTGCCAGGAACTGTCGCCGGGGTGTCGTCGCCGGGGTGCTGCCGCCGGGTCGCTTGTCGGTGGGGTGCTGCCGTCGGGTCGCTTGTCGGTGGGGTGCCGTCGCCAGGGTGCTGTCGGTGGGGTGCGGCATCATCGTCCCTGTGACGCGACGCCTGATGCTCCTCGACACTGCCTCCCTGTACTTCCGTGCCTATTACGGGGTCCCCGATTCGGTCCGGGCCCCCGACGGCACCCCGGTCAACGCGGTGCGCGGCCTGATGGACTTCATCGCCCGGCTGGTCCAGGACCACCGCCCCGACGATCTGGTCGCCTGCTGGGACAACGACTGGCGGCCGCAGTGGCGGGTCGATCTCATCCCCTCGTACAAGGCGCACCGCGTCGCCGAGGAGCAGGAGCAGGGCCCGGATGTCGAGGAGACGCCGGACACCCTCGATCCCCAGGTGCCGGTCATCCAGGCGGTGCTGGCCGCGGTCGGCATCGCCCGTGTCGGCGTCGACGGCTACGAGGCGGACGACGTCATCGGCACGCTGACGGCACGCGCCACCGGCCCTGTCGACATCGTGACGGGCGACCGCGACCTGTTCCAGCTCGTCGACGACGCCCGCGAGCGACGCGTGCTCTACCCCCTGAAGGGGGTCGGGACACTGCAGACGACGGACGAGGCGTGGCTGCGCGAGAAGTACGGCGTGGACGGGCCGGGCTACGTGGACCTGGCGCTGCTGCGCGGCGACCCGAGCGACGGACTGCCCGGCGTGCCGGGCATCGGCGAGAAGACGGCGGCGAAGCTGCTCGACGCGTACGGCGACCTGGCCGGGATCATGGCAGCTGTCGACGACCGCACGTCGAAGCTCACGCCCTCGCAGCGCAAGCGGCTCGACGAGGCACGGCCCTATGTGGCCGTCGCGCCGAAGGTGGTCCGGGTCGCCTCGGACGTGCCGCTGCCCGCGTTCGACGCCGCGCTGCCGAGCGCACCGCGTGATCCTGCCGCGCTGGACGAGCTCGCGGAGCGCTGGGGGCTGGGGGGCGCCGTGATCCGGCTGCAGTCGGCGTTGCGGCGCTGAGGACTTCACCCTCCCGGGGTGTTAACTTAGGCAAGCCTAAGCACCAAGTTCCAGGGAGAGCACCGTGGCAGATCGACCGGACCGCAAGGCACCGAAGGTGCACGAGGCGAAGGTGGTGCGCACGGAGCAGCTCACCCCTCACATGGTGCGGGTCGTGCTGGGCCTGGATCGGTCGCACTCGTTCGCGATCGGCGAGTTCACCGACCACTATGTGAAGCTGATCTTCGCGCCGGAGGGCGTGAGCTACCCGGAGCCGTTCGACATGGAGCGGATCCGCGCGGAGTTCCCCCGCGAGCAGTGGCCCGCCCATCGCACGTACACCGTGCGGCACTGGGACGCCGCCCACCACGAGATGACCGTCGACTTCGTGGTCCACGGCGACGAGGGGCTCGCCGGGCCGTGGGCGGCACGGGCGCGGGTCGGCGAGACGGTGCGCTTCCTCGGCCCCGGCGGCGGGTACGCTCCCGCGCCGACGGCGGACTGGCATCTGCTGGCGGGCGACGAGAGCGCGCTGCCGGCGATCGCCGCATCCCTGGAGCAGCTTCCGGCAGGAGCCGTGGTGCACGCCTTCGTCGAGGTCGGGGGCCCCGAGGACCAGCAGAAGATCGTCACCGCGGACGGTGTGGAGATCACCTGGTTGCACCGCGGCGACCGCCCGGCGGGCGAGGCGCTGGTGGCGGCGGTGTCGGCGCTCGACTTCCCGGAGGGGAAGGTCTGCGCGTTCGTGCACGGTGAGGCGGCGTGCGTGAAGGAGCTGCGCCGCCACCTGCGACTGGAGCGGCAGGTCCCCCTCGAGCAGCTGTCGATCTCGGGCTACTGGCGTCTGGGCAAGACGGATGAGGGCTGGCGCGCGATCAAGCGGGAGTGGAACGACCAGGTGGAACGCGAGCAGGAGTCCGCGGCGTAACGCCTCGCGGCGGGGGTGTACCCGGGGGTTCCGCTGCGCGAGGGCGTTCCCCACCCCGCATCTTCCCGAACCGGGGCAAGCCGCGGAACCCGTAGCGCGCTTCGCGCCGTGTCCTCAATCCCCCCAGGGCCTGGCGGCCGAGGGAGGGACGGGCCGTAAATCCAGCCCCGTTGGGGCACCCCCCAGACTCCGTCCGGGGCACCTCACCCACGCCCGCAGGGCGTAGGGGGTGATTGCGGAGCGGGGGCACGGGGGCGGAGCCCGGAGCGGGGGCTTGGGGCGGAGCCCCGGAAACCGCGCGGAGCGCGGTGCCGGGCCCCGGGGCCCCCACGCCGCCAGACGTAGGGAGCGGGAGCCCGGCTTCGGGAAGGCGGGCAAGGGGAGAAGCCCTCGGCTCACCCCGCCCCGTACACCTCGGACGAGTGATGCGTCTGCGCCAGCCTGCGTAGCGCCGTGAGCATCGCGTCCCCCAGGGCCGTGCCCACCACCACCCCCTCCACCAGGTCGTCCAGGCCCGCCCGGCGTGCGACGAACGCCAGGTCCGCCGCGGCCACCCGGTCCGCCGCCTCCGCATAGTCGTCCAGGACCTCCGCGAACGCCCCGTGGCCCACGCGGCGCAGGGCCGCCAGCGCCTCGGCCAGCGCGACAGCCGCGGGGTCGCAGTCGTCGACGCGCCAGCCACGGCGCGCGATCAGCTCGCACACCTGCTCCTTCGCGGCATCCAGCGCATCGTCCTCGCCGCCGTGGGCGTACTGCGGAATCATCCGGTGCGCCACCTCGCCGAGCACCTTGTGCCTCGACATGCCCGGATCGTCGATGGCCGCGAGGATGTCGCGAATGGCCGCGACCGACAGGCCCCCCACATCGAGCAGGGCCCGGATCAGCCGCAGTCTGCGCTCGTGCCCGTCGTCGTAACTCGCCTGGTTGGGGCTCGTCAGCTGTCCGGCCGGGAGCAGCCCTTCGCGTACGTAGTACTTGATCGTCGGGACCGCGACCCCGGCCCTGCGGCTCAACTCACCAATGCGCACCGCGCGTTCACCTCTCCGCCCTTGCCAACTCAACCCCCATCATAGATAGTCTCGCTATCGGATAGCAGACAGCTTCACTATCTATACTCACTACGGGGGGTACCTCCATGTCCAGTTGGACGTCCTGGCACCGGCCACTCGTCGCGTTCGCCGCGTCGATGGCCGTACTCGCCGTGTTCTCGGCGGTCGGAATGGCCGTCGACGACCGCGTACTGGCCGGCTCTCCCATCTGGTTCAAGCCGTTCAAGTTCTCGGTCTCGTTCGTCGCCTACGCCCTCTCGCTGGCGTGGATGCTGTCGTTACTGCCCCGCTTCCGGCGGCCCGGGTGGTGGGCGGGCACCGTCGTCGCCGCGACCAGCCTCATCGAGATGATCCTGATCACCGGCCAGGCGGCCCGCGGGCGGCGCAGCCACTTCAACAACGAAACCCCCTTCGACAAGGCCCTGTTCGACGCGATGGGGGTGACCGTCGTCGTGCTGTGGGCAGGAGCCCTGCTCATCGCCTTCCTGCTCTTCCGCGCCCGGCTCGCCGACCGCGCGTCGGCCTGGGCCCTGCGGTTCGGCTCGGTGCTGGCACTGGCGGGCGCGGGCATCGGCTTCCTGATGGCGCAGCCGACACCCGAGCAGCAGGCTCAGGAGGAGCGCGGGCACGCCGACGTCGTCGGTGCGCATGCCGTGGGCGTCACGGACGGCGGCCCCTCGATGCCACTGACGGGATGGGAGACCACGGGCGGTGACCTGCGCGTACCGCACTTCGTGGGACTGCACGCGCTCCAGGTGCTCCCGCTCGTCCTGCTGCTCCTCGCCCGTCTCACCCCGAGGTTCGGGCGGCTGCATGACGAGCACGTCCGCCTGCGGCTGGTCCTCGTCGCTTCCGGGGCATACGCCGCCGGCTTCGTCCTCGTGACATGGCAGGCGCTGCGCGGCCAGGCCCTCATCCATCCGGACGGTGTGACGCTCACCGCCGCAGCGGCTGTCCTCGCAGCCACCGCGGCCGGCGTCGCGGCTTCCTTGCGCACCGCTCCCCGACCCCACGCACCCACCGACGAACGCAAGGAGATCCTGGCATGACCGGCTTCCTCTTCGAGCTCTCGTTCTGGCTGGCCGCCCCCGTGTGGCTGCTGATGGTCCTCGCCCCGCGCGCGCGGCTCACCGAGTGGGTCGCCGCATCGTCGCTGACCGTCGTGCCGGTCCTGCTGGTGTATCTCGCCCTGGCCGTACCCGTCTTCCCCGAGCTGTGGTCGGCCGTCCGCAGCCCCGACCTCGACACGTTCCGCGATCTCGTGGCCCTCGCCGACGGCGCAGGCGCGATCTGGGCGCAGGTGATCGCCTGGGATCTGCTGCTCGGCCAGTGGATGTACCTCGAGGGCAGGCGGCTCGGTGTCCCGGCGCTGGTGATGAGCCCCCTGCTGGTGCTGACGATCCTGCTGTCGCCGATCGGCCTCCTCGTCTTCCTCGCCCTGCGCGCGGCACGTGAGGGCCGGACCCGGCCCCGGACGCAGTCCCGCGAGGGCGTGGCGGAAGCCCGGCCGTGACACGCTGCGGGCCCCGGACTGTCCACGGACGCACCGCCGCGGACGTCCCGGACTGTCCACGGGCCCACAGCCCCAGACGCCCCGGGCTGTCCACGGATGCCCATGCCGGACGCCCCGGACCAACCTGCGGGGGCGTGCGTCCGGCATGGGCATCACGGTCGCACCGGCGGACGGTTCGCGGCAGCCGACCTCCGAGGCGCTCGGGCCGGTCGACTTCCCGGCCCGATCACACGGCGCGCCGGACACCGCCTGAAGGGACGCGTACCCGTGTGGCGTCCGAGCCGGTGGGGAACGCCTGAGGCATCCCTCGCCGGCCTTCCCCGCCAGGCATCCGCGGCCGTCGACGGCCGGAAGGAGCAGACCCGATGAGCGTCTCCGTCATGCTCTTCACCTCCGATCTGCGGGTCCACGACCAGCCCGCGCTGTCTGCCGCGGTGCGTGCCACGGACTCGGTGGTGCCGCTGTTCGTCCTCGACCCCGGCGTGCACCGAGTGGGGTTCGACGCGCCCAACCGGCAGGCCTTCCTCGCCGACTGCCTGGCCTCACTCGATGCGGGCCTCCGGCAGCGGGGCGGGCGGCTCGTGGTGCGCAAGGGTGAGGTCACCGAGCAGGTGTGCCGGGTGGTCACCGAGACGGGCGCCCGCGAGGTGCATGTCGCCGCAGGTGTCAGTCACTTCGCGGCGCGCCGGGAGGCGGCGCTGCGCCTCGCGCTCGACCGACTGCGATGCGGGCTCAGGGTCCACGACGGGGTGATCACCGCTCTCCCACCCGGCCAGGTGGTCCCGGCAGGGAAGGACCATTTCGCGGTGTTCACTCCGTACTTCCGCAAGTGGGAGGCGGCCGGGGTGCGCGCGCCCATGGCGGCACCGCGCTCCGTTCACGTGCCGGAACTGGCCGGGCTGTCGCTGCCGCGCCGCGACGGCGTCGAGGGGGTGGCGCCCGCACTGGCGGCGGGCGGCGAGCAGGAAGGACGCGCGCGGCTGACCGCGTGGCTCGGCCATGACACCGAAGGGGCCGACGCCTACGCGGACCGGCACGACGACCTCGCGGGCGATACGACCTCGCGGCTCTCCCCCCATCTCCACTTCGGCTCGTTGTCGGCCGCCGAACTGGTGCACCGGGCACGGCGCCGGGGCGGGGCGGGCGCCGAGGCGTTCGTACGGCAGCTGGCGTGGCGGGACTTCCACCATCAGGTCCTCGCAGCGCGGCCGCAGGCGTCGTGGTCCGACTACCGCCCGCGCGGCGACCGTTGGCGCGCCGACGAGAAGGAGATCGCCGCGTGGCGGGAGGGCCGTACGGGCACGCCTGTCGTGGACGCGGCGATGCGCCAGCTGCGCCACGAGGGCTGGATGCACAACCGCGGGCGGCTGCTGGTGGCGAGCTTTCTGACCAAGACGCTGTACGTGGACTGGCGGATCGGCGCCCGCCACTTCCTCGATCTGCTGGTGGACGGCGACATCGCCGACAACCAGCTGAACTGGCAGTGGGTGGCAGGCACGGGCACGGACACCCGGCCGAACAGGGTCCTCAACCCCCTCGCGCAGGCGAAGCGCTTCGACCCCCACGGCGAGTACGTGCGTCGTTGGGTGCCCGAACTGGCCTCCGTCGAGGGGCCCGCGGTCCATCAGCCCTGGAAGCTGGACGACCTGACGCGGGCCCGCATCGACTACCCCGACCCGTTGGTGGACGCCACCGACGCCAGGGCCCGCTTCGAACGGGCCCGCGGCCGGCACTGACGCGGCACGGCACGCCGACCGGCGGACCGGCTCCCCGCTCCCCCGCCATGCCGGTGCGGCTCGCCCCTCACCGGCCTGCCGTCGCCGTGTCCCCGGCCGCGCCGTGCGACCTGGAGCACGAGCCGCAGCCCCCACACCACCGTCAGGGCGGTCGTCGTCCGTCGCCACCCTCCCCCGCGGAGAACGTCACGGTGACGGCGGCGACCACGGTGAAACCCAGGCCCCACGCCCCCTCGACGCAGCAGCGCACCTCTACGCAGGGCCACGGCAAAGGTGAGGAGCATGACCGCGATCACGGCGGCAACGGCGGGTCCGTGGGGGCCTCGGATCGGTCGGGGGCCGGGCTTTCACGCCGGTATCCACAGAGCCTCCACCAGGCCCTCTACGCTGGCCCGATGCAGCAGCCACTCCCCCTGTCCCGTATGTCGCGCGCCATCGGTACCGTCGTCGGCTCCGCCGTCGGCGACGCCCTGGGCGCGCCCTTCGAGTTCGGTGAACCGGGCGTGTACCGGGCCCGGTTCGGCGACGGGCCCGGCGCGATGTGCGGGGGCGGCGGCTGGGACCCCGGCGAGGCGACCGACGACACGCAGATGGCCGTGCTCGTGGCGGAGTCGCTGCTGGAGCACAGGGATGTGGCCGGAGCGGACATCTTCGCGAGGTTCCGGCGCTGGGCGGCAGGCGATCCGAAGGACATCGGACTGCAGACAGAGCAGGTCCTCACCAGCGGTGACTCTTGGGACACGGCCGCCGCGCTGCAGTTCCGGATGACGGGCAGGGCGGCGGGAAACGGCTCGCTGATGCGGGCGGCGACATCGGCCGTGTACTTCGCGACCGCGGGCCGCGAAGCGACCATGGCGGCCGCGCGCCGGATCGCGGCGCTCACGCACGGCGACGGCGCGGCGTGGGAGGGAACGGCAGTGCTCCACGAGCTGATACGTGTCGCCTTGGACGGCGGGGACCCGGTGGCCGCGGTGCCCGCCACACTCACGCGGGTCGACGCGGCCCATCGCGCCCGTTGGGCGACCGTCCTCGCCCCCGGCTGGCACCCGGACGAGGCGACCGAGTTCAACGGCGCGGTGTGGCCGTGCCTCGGGTCGGCTCTCTGGGCGCTGCGGACGACCAGGTCGTTCGAGGAGTCCCTGGCGGCGGCGATCGACCTGGGCGGGGACACCGACACCGTGGCCGCGGTGACGGGGGCGCTGGCCGGGGCGTACTACGGGATCGACGCCGTGCCCGAGCGCTGGACGGCGCCCCTGCACGTACCCCTGCCGGGTTTCGGGAAGCGGGTGCTGCGGTTGCCCGAGCTCACCGGGCTGGCGGTTTCGCTGGCCGTGGACAGCCCGTCGCACCCGGCGGATGATTGAACGAAACGGGACCGAACACAACGAAAGGTGTGTGGTTCGCCATGTCCGAGCACCCTGACTGCGCCCTGGTCCGCCGGGGGTACGTGGCGTTCAGCGAAGGCGACATGGAGACGCTGAGCTCACTCATGACGGCCGATGCCGTTTACCACGTACCCGGTCACAACCCCATCTCCGGGCATCACAAGGGCCGCGAAGCCATCCTCGGGCTGTTCCGGCGCCTGGGCGAGGAGACCAACGGCACCATGCAGGTGCTGGTGGAGGCCGTACTCGCCGACGGCCGCGGGCATGTCATGTCCTTCCACACGTCGCGTGCGGACAGGGGCGACCGCGGGATGGAAGTCCGTCAGGGTCTGTTCTTCACCATCGTCGACGGCAAGATCACCGACATCGACGAGTGCACCGAGGACCTCGACGAGGAGGACGCCTTCTGGAGCTGACCGATTCCGGGCCCGACCGGGGCGACGGCCCCGCCCGCCATCGGCAGGTGATGACCGGGGCCGCGCCACGTCGGCGTGCTGCGTCCAGGGATTCTGCTCAGCCCACCGAGCTGTAGGCCACGACGCCCCGCAGCAGCCCGTCGACCGCCTTGCGCGCGTTCTTCGCGACGGTGCTGTTCTCCCGGGGGGCGGCCGCGGCGATCTGGCCGAGCACATCGATGACCTGCTTGCACCAGCGCACGAAGTCGCCGGCGGGCATCTCCGCCTCCCGCAGCACCTCGTCGAGCCCCTTGTCCGAGGCCCACTGGTACGCGGCCCACGCGAAACCGAGGTCCGGCTCGCGCTGTCCGACCCCCTCCGCCTGGTTGATCTTGAAGTCTTCCTCCAGGGCGTCGAGCCGGCCCCAGATGCGGACCATCTCGCCCAGCGCCGCCTTGACCTTGCCCGTCGGCACCTTCGGAGCGACGGCATCGTCGGACTGACGTGCCTCGTACACCAACGCCGAGACACACGCGGCCAGTTCGGCGGGGCTGAGCCCCTCCCAGATCCCGTCGCGAAGGCACTCGCTCGCCAGCAGGTCCAGTTCGCCGTAGAGCCGGGCGAGCCGCTTGCCGTGCTCCGTGACCTCGTTGCCGCGCAGGTAGTCGAGTTCGGTCAGCAGTGCCACGATCCGGTCGAAGGTCCTGGCGATCGTGTTCGTACGCCCCTCGATACGACGCTCGAGCTGGTGGGTGTCGCGCTGGAGCCGGTGGTACCGCTCGGCCCAGCGCGCGTGGTCCTCGCGCTCGTCGCAGCCGTGGCAGGGGTGCGCCCGCAGCTGAGTGCGCAGCCTGGCGATCTCCCGGTCGTCCGCGGCGGGGGCGCGCTGCTTGCGGTGCCGGTCGGGCACGATGTGCCCGGCCTTGGTCCGCAGCGCGGACGCCAGATCGCGACGCGACTGCGGGGAACGGGCGTTGAAGGACTTGGGGATGCGCATCCGCTCCAACGCCTCGACCGGCACCGGGAAGTCGATCGACGCCAGCCGCTTGACCTGCCGCTCGGCGGTCAGCACCAGCGGGCGGGGCCCGTCGTGGTACTCGAGTCCGCGGTGACCGTCGGTCCGCCCGGCCGGCAGACCGGGGTCGAGCACGAGCGCAAGTCCGGCGAACTTGCCGGTCGGCACATGAATGACGTCACCGGGCTTGAGCTTCTCCAGCGATGCCGCGGCTGACGCCCTGCGCTGCGCCGCACCCTGCTTGGCGAGTTCGGTCTCGCGGTCCTTGAGGTCGCGGCGCAGCCGCGCGTACTCCTCGAAGTCGCCGAGGTGGCAGGTCATTCCCTCGCGGTAGCCCTCCAGGCCCTCCTCGTTGCGCTGGACCTGACGGGAGATACCGACGACCGACTTGTCCGCCTGGAACTGCGCGAACGACGTCTCCAGAAGCTCGCGGGAGCGGTGCCGGCCGAACTGCTGCACCAGGTTGACCGCCATGTTGTACGACGGCTTGAAGCTGGAACGCAGCGGATAGGTGCGGGTGCCGGCGAGCCCCGCGAGCGCGCCCGGGTCCATGGCGCGCTGCCACAGGACGACGGCGTGCCCCTCGACGTCGATACCGCGCCGGCCTGCCCGGCCGGTCAACTGGGTGTACTCACCGGGGGTGATGTCGGCGTGCTGCTCACCGTTCCACTTGACGAGCTTCTCCAACACCACGGAACGCGCGGGCATGTTGATACCCAGCGCCAGAGTCTCGGTGGCGAACACGGCCTTGACCAGGCCCCGTACGAACAGCTCCTCCACGACCTCCTTGAAGGTCGGCAGCATGCCGGCGTGGTGCGCGGCGATCCCGCGCTCCAGTCCTTCCAGCCACTCGTAGTACCCGAGGACGTGCAGATCCTCGGTGGGGATGGCCGCGGTGCGCTCTTCGACGATCTCGCGGACCCTGGCGCGCGCGTCGTCCTCGTTGAGCCGCAGGCCCGCGTACAGGCACTGCTGAACGGCGGCCTCGCAGGCCGCCCGGCTGAAGATGAACGTGATGGCGGGCAGCAGCCCTTCGGCGTCGAGGCGGTCGATGACCTCGGGCCGTCCAGGTGTCCAGATGCGGCTGCGCTGCCGCCGCTCCCGCTCCCTGTCCGCCTCGCGCACCATCTTTCCGCGGCGCCTGTCACGGGGGTTGTACGTGCGCTGGTTCTCCATCCGGGCCAGGCGCACCAGATCGGGGTTGACCTCGCGTCGGCTCTGGCCGCGACCGCCGTGGTCGGTGCCCTCCTCGAAGAGGTCGTACATCCGGCGGCCGGCCATGACGTGCTGCCACAACGGGACGGGCCGCTCCTCGGAGACGATCACCTGGGTGTCGCCGCGGACGGTGTCCAGCCAGTCTCCGAACTCCTCGGCGTTCGACACGGTCGCCGACAGTGACACCAGGGTCACCGACTCGGGGAGGTGGATGATCACTTCCTCCCATACGGCGCCCCGGAAGCGGTCGGAGAGGTAGTGCACCTCGTCCATGACGACGTACCCGAGACCGAGCAGCGACTGGGAGCCCGCGTACAGCATGTTCCGCAGGACCTCGGTGGTCATGACGACCACAGGCGCCTCGGAGTTGACGCTGTTGTCACCGGTGAGCAGGCCGACCTTCTCGGCGCCGTAGCGCTTGACCAGGTCGGCGTACTTCTGGTTGGACAGTGCCTTGATGGGCGTGGTGTAGAAGCACTTGCGGCCCTGGGCGAGGGCCAGGTGGACGGCGAACTCGCCGACGATGGTCTTGCCGGAGCCGGTTGGCGCGGCGACAAGTACGCCCTTGCCCGCCTCCAGAGCCTGGCAGGCCTCGATCTGGAACGGATCGAGATCGAAGTCGTACATCGCGCGGAAGGGGGCCAACGCAGTGGCCTCCTCGACGGCGCGGACGCGGGCGGCGGCATAGCGCTCGGCGGGAGAGAGATCCTCGGTCATCTTGCTCATGAGCCTACCCGCCCCCTCTGACAGTGAGCGGATCTTTAAATGACGGGGGAAACGACGGGGCACCCAACGGTAGGCGTACCCGCACCGGCCCCGGCCCGCACACGCAAGGGGCCGGGGATTTCTCCCCGGCCCCTTGCGGTGCGTGCGCGATCGGCTGCGCCGTCACGTGATGTCGTCGTACCCGTTCAGCCTGTGCCGGCGCTCGTCGGGCTCGCCGGACGCCTGCTCGGGCAGCGCCCTGGAGGCGGAGACCGTCTCGACCTCGCCGAGCGCCGACGGCGTGAGGTCGATGTCGGACGCCTCGTCGTCGTCGAGCTCCGCGTCGGGGTCCTTGCGGCGGCGGCGCCGGTCGTTGAGGAGCGAGAAGCCGACGGCGAGGAAGTAGAGCACGATGATCGGTCCGGACAGCGCGAGCATGCCCAACGGGTCGGTGGACGGAGTGGCGATCGCACCGAAAACGAAAATGATCATGACCGCGGCACGCCACCAGCCGAGCATCCGGCGACCGGTCACGATGCCCGTCAGATTCATCATGATCAGCAGCAGCGGCAGCTCGAAGGAGAACCCGAAGATCAGCACCATCCGGACCGTGAAGTCCAGGATCTTGTCGACGCTCAGGAGGTTCTCGGCCGGGGAAGGTGTGATGGAGAGCAGCACCTTCATGCTCACCGGCATGATCAGATAGGCGAAGTACACACCGGCGGCGAACAGCGGTGCTGCCGCGGCGGCGAAGTAGTACGCGTACTTCTTCTCGCTCTTGTGCAGACCGGGCGCGACGAAGGCCCACAGCTGGTAGAGCCAGATCGGGCAGGACGCGATGATGCCCGCCATCAGCACGACCTTGACCGTCGTCGTGAACGGCGACAGCAGGTCGGTGTACACGACCCTGGCGCAGACGCCGCCCTTCTGCGGGCCGTCCCCCACGCACTCCGGCACGGGCGAGGTGAGGAACTCCATCAGCTCCTGGCTGTAGGCCACCGCGACGACCGAGGCGATGACGATCGCCAGCATGGCCTTCGCGAGCCGGTTGCGGAGCTCACGAAGATGGTCCGCGAGCGGCATCCGCCCCTCGGGGTCCTTCTCCTCGGGTTTCGAGCGGGCAGACTTGAGCAACCCACGTCCTCATCTCGTGCGTCAGGCCACCGTCTCAGTGGCCTTGGGTCAGCGCTGGGGGGTGTCGGTGGGCTCGTTGACGGGGCGAGCGCTGGTGACATCGCCCGGCGCGGCCTGGATCGTGCGAGGCGCCGTCTGACCACCCTGAGCCGTGTCCTTCGGCTCCGCCGGGGTCGCCGACGGCTGGCCCTCGGACTTCATCGCCTTGGCCTCGCTCTTGAGGATGCGGGCGGACTTGCCGAGCGAACGCGCCATGTCGGGGAGCTTCTTGGCCCCGAACAGAAGAAGGATGAGAAGCGCGATGATGATGATCTCGGTGGGGCCGATCTGTCGGAACATAACTGTGTCTACCTTCTCACCGAGGCGGCTTGGGGCTCTTGGCTGCGCGCCGCCCTGGACAGATGTCCGAAGCGACCGCAGCGATCGTAACTCGCACGGGTAAACGCAGGGCAATCCCCGTGCATACTCCCGTCAGCGGACAGTGCCTCATCACCGGAGCCGCCACCAGCAGCGTACCGCCAGTATCAGCTGTACAGGAGGGTGCGTCCGCGATCTCCGTCGACCCCGGGAAGCCACGTCACCGCAGCGACTCCCCCGTACGCGCCAGATCCGTCGCCGCCCGTTCCAGGTCCTCGGCCGCCCGGTCGATCCGCTCGGCGGTGCGGGCCACCTGGCGGCCCAGCCGCTGGGCCTCGACGAAGACCTTGATACCGAGGACGCCCAGGACGGCGATCCCGAGGAAACCGAGGGCGATGGCGAGCATGGGCCAGAACATGCGACGAGCCTAGACCGTTCCTACGCGGTCGTGTGCAGACGCAGGGTCCGCACGCCGCCGCCGGTGAGGAGTTCGACGATGCGCTCCCCGGCCGGTTTGCGGACGGCCGCGCCGCACTCGGGGCAGGTGAACGAGTAGAAGGTGGTACGGCGGCTGCCGCCGATGGCCAGGCGCAGCGCACCGGCGGACAGCTCGAAGCGCGCCCGGCAGTCGGGGCAGGCCGCCTTGAAGAGCACAGGACCGACGGTGGCGGGGATTCCGGGGATCAGGGACATGGGGTGCCGTGCTCCTCAGCCCTGGGCGTCGTGGGCGTTGTCGTAGGCAGCGAGCGCGTCCTGCGCCGCCGTGCGCGCGCTGGCGGCGAGCTCCGGCGGCGAGACGATGCGGCCGTCCCGGCCGAGCCGCAGCGCCAGCCTGCGCAGCGAGGCCGGTGCGGGCGTACGCAGCGTGATGCGCAGCCCACCGTCCGCGAGCTCCTCCGCGCTGTCGTGCGGGTAGTACTCGGCGACCCAGCGGCCGCCGGGGCCGACCTCGACGATCACCTCGGGATCGTCGGCAGCAGGCTGCACCAGCCCTTCGGAAAGATCCCGCAGCTCGATCTCGGGGGGTGCGGCCGCCTCGTCGAGCAGCCTGATCTCGGCGACCCGGTCGAGCCGGAAGGTCCGGCGCGCCTCGGACAGCCGGCACCACGCCTCCATGTAGGTGTGCCCGACGGCGAAGAGGCGGATCGGATCCACCTCGCGCTCGGTGAGCTCGTCACGCGCGGGCGAGTAGTACCGCAGCCACAGCCGGCGCCGCTCGGAGATCGCCCGGTCGACGTCGGCGAACACACCGCCCTCGGACTCGAACGTCACCGAGAGGCGAGAGCTTGCGCCCGCCACCTCGCCCGCGGCGCCCTCGATCTTGGCCGTGGCCCGCAGCAACGCCTCACGGTCGCCCTCGCGCAGCCCCGGAAGGGTGGCCACCGCCCGGGCCGCGACCAGCAGGGCGGTCGCCTCGTCGGCGGCGAGACGCAGCGGTTCGGCGGTGGACTCGCCGGAGGCGGCGGGGTTGCGCCACCAGATCCGCTCGCCGTCGGTGTCGATGTCCAGCAGATCGCCGCCGCGGAAGCTGGTGCCGCACATGGGCAGGACGTCGAGGTCGGAAATCAGCTCGTCCTCGGTGATGCCGAAGGCGCGGGCGACGTCCCCGATGCGGGCGCCGGGGCGCTCGCGGAGATAGGTCACCAGCGACAGCATCCGCCGGGTCTGGTCGATGGCGTTCGCGGCCATGGTCGTACTCGTCCCCTCAGCCCTTGGCCACGGCACGCAGCCGGTCCACCACGTCCGCCCGCAGGTCCGCGGGCTCCAGTACGACGACGTCCGGGCCGAACTCGACGAGCCAGGCGTCCAGACCGTGTCCGTACGGAATCTCCAACTCGTCCCACCCGTCACCGAGTTCCCGGGTGGCGGTGGCACGTGAGCGCAGCGGGTAGCCGGCTCCGGTGCGCAGCCGGATCCGGGCGGAACGGGTCGCGGTCTCGCCCGCCCAGCTCTCGACCGTCTCCCGCACGGTGACGACGTCGGGTACGGGCACGGTGAACGTACCCGTACGCGAGCGCACCTTGCCGGTGATGCGGGAGAGCCGGAAGACGCGTTCGGCGCCCCGGTCCCGGTCATGTCCGGCCAGATACCAGTGGCCGCGCCAGAACTCGAGCGCCCAGGGCTCGACATGACGCTGCTCGGGACGGGCCGCGTTCGCCTTGCGGTAGTCGAAGACGACGGGCCTGCGGTCCCGGCAGGCCAGCATCAGCGGTTCGAAGGCGGCCTCGTGGACGGGGATACGCGGTTCGAGGGCGCTGTGGTGTGCCTCGTACGCGTCCTCGGTCTCCGGCATCCCGGCGGCGCGCAGCTTCTGCAGCGCTCCGCTGGCGGCACCGGCGAGGCGGGCCTGCTGCCACACCTTGGCGGCGAGGCCCAGCGCGGCGGCCTCCTCGGCGTCGAGGGTGATGGGCGGCAGGCGGTTGCTGTCCCGGCGTGCGACATAGCCGATGTCGCCGTCGAGGGATTCCACGGTCTCGATGACGAGGCCGAGTTCGCGCAGATCGTCCTTGTCGCGCTCGAACATCCGGTTGAAGGAGTCGTCGGAGCCGGCCTCCAGGTACGCCTCGATGGATCCCCGGAGCTCGCGCTTGCTGAGCGGGCGCCCGGTCCCGAGCAGGCACAGCGCCAGATTCATCAGCCGCTCGGCCTTGGCAATGGCCATCGACGCCCTTCACCTCTTTTATGAAGTCCCTTACGCCCGTCGACCGTACCGCCCCGGGGTGTCCGGACAAAAGCGAGGGCCCACGCCGTCAGGCATGGGCCCTCGTCACGCCGTGCAGCGCAGCGGAACTGTCCGTCAGACGGCGACCAGGTCGCAGACGAAGATCAGCGTCTCGCCGGGGGCGATACGGCCGCCACCCGCGCCGCGGTCGCCGTACGCGAGGTGCGCGGGGATGGTCAGCTGACGGCGGCCGCCGACCTTCATGCCCTGCACGCCCTGGTCCCACCCGGAGATGACCTGGCCGACACCGAGCTGGAACTGCAGCGGGGTACCCCGGTTCCAGGACGCGTCGAACTCCTCGCCGGTGGAGAAGGCCACACCCACGTAGTGGACGGAGACGGTGTCGCCGGCCTTGGCCACCGCGCCGTCACCCTCCCAGATGTCCTTGATCTCCAGGTCGGCCGGCGGCTCGCCACCCGGGAAGTCGATCTCGGGCTTCTCGATGCTCACTGAACTGCTCCTCTAAATGATGAACGGGGCAACCGGGACAGTCTCACAGATGACCGGTCAGACGGCGCCGATGATGTCCACAACGAAGACCAGCGTGTTCTTGGCAAGCTCGCTGGAGGGGTCCGCGCCGTAGCCGAGGGACGGCGGGATCACCAGCAAGACACGGTCACCGACGTTCTTGCCGACCAGGCCCTTGTCCCAGCCCTGCACCACGGATCCCGTACCGATCTGGAACGCGGTGGCGCCCCCGTGGTCCCACGAGGAGTCGAACTTCTTGCCGTCCTCCCACTTCACGCCCGTGTACTGACCGATGAGGCCCTGGCCGGCGGCGATCTTCGGGCCGGTGCCCTTGATCAGCACCTGCTCCTTGAGCTCCTTCGGGGGCTTCACGCCCTTGGGGATGGTGATGGTGGCGGCCTTGCCGGGCTCGGCCTTGACCGTCGGCATGCCCTCGGCGGGCGGCGCCTGCGTCCCCTTGGCCTCGCCCTTGGGGTCGACCTTCGCCGCGGCGACGACGTCGACGACCCAGACGAGCGTGTCCTCGGCGGTGATGCCCGACTGCGGGTTGAGCCCCTGCCCGATCAGATCGCCGGCCGTGCCCTGGATCAGCACCCGGCTGCCGGCCTTGCGCCCGTCGACGGTCTCGAAGACCTTCGGGGGCAGCTGCCTGCTCTGCTCGCCGACGCGCTCCACGGGCTGGCGACGCGGCTGGTCACCGGTCGTCTGGGCCGACCAGGTGCCGCCGAGGTCGGCGGGGTCGTCCCACTTGCGCACGGAGAAGTCGAGACGGACGAAGTCGCCCTTGGCCGCCTTCGCGCCGCTGCCTTCGGTCACCGTCTCGACGACGGTCTTGTCGGCGGGCTTCTCGTCCTTGGGTACGGAGACCTCGGGCTTCTCTCCGAACTTTCCCTTGACTTCGGCCACACCCGCAGTCGAGTCGTTCGAGGAGTCGGACCCACACGCGACGGCGGTGAACAGCAGGGCGGGCACGGCCAGCAGTGAGGCGATACGGCGCTTGGTGTTGTAGTTCATCAGTCCAACTGTGAGTCGAGGCCATGGGACAGTGGCCGACACTCTACGGGGTGGGGCATTCGCGTCCACCGATCATCGGGCAGCCATATGGGCGGGTCCGGTGCACGACATGGGGCCGCCCGGTGACGCAGGACAGGTGCTGTCCTGGGTCACCGGGCGGCCCCGCGCCCGTGGGTGTCCGGCACCCGCCGGACACCCACAGCTGCTACATCCCGGCGATCAGCTTCTCCACCCGGTCGTCGACCGACCGGAACGGGTCCTTGCACAGCACGGTGCGCTGCGCCTGGTCATTGAGCTTGAGGTGCACCCAGTCGACGGTGAAGTCGCGCCGCTGCTCCTGTGCCCGGCGGATGAAGTCGCCGCGCAGTCGCGCCCTCGTGGTCTGCGGGGGCACCGACTTGCCCTCGAAGATCTTCAGGTCGTTGCAGATGCGCGCCGCCTGGCCCTTGCGCTCCAGCAGGTAGTACAGCCCGCGGCGGCGGTGGATGTCGTGGTACGCGAGGTCTATCTGCGCGACACGCGGGTGCGACATGGTCATGTTGTGCTTGGCGCGGTAGCGCTCGAGGAGCTTGTACTTCATGACCCAGTCGATCTCGGTGCCGATGCGGTCGAGGTCCTCGGCCTCGATCGCGTCCAGCGTGCGGCCCCAGAGCTCCAGGACCTGGGCGACGGTACCGGTGCGGATGCCCCGGCGGTCGACGAAGTCGGCGGCCTTCTCGTAGTACTCGCGCTGGACCTCGAGGGCCGAGGCCTCGCGACCGGAGGCGAGACGCACCTTGCGCTGCCCGGTGATGTCGTGGCTGACCTCGCGGATGGCCCGGATCGGGTTCTCCAGGGTGAGGTCGCGCATGACCGTGCCCGCCTCGATCATGCGCAGCACGAGGTCGGTGGCGCCGACCTTGAGCAGCATGGTCGTCTCGGACATGTTCGAGTCGCCGACGATGACATGGAGCCGGCGGTAGCGCTCGGCGTCCGCGTGCGGCTCGTCCCGGGTGTTGATGATCGGGCGCGAGCGGGTGGTGGCGGAGCTGACACCCTCCCAGATGTGCTCCGCGCGCTGGCTGACGCAGTAGACGGCACCGCGCGGGGTCTGGAGCACCTTGCCCGCGCCGCACAGCAGCTGCCTCGTGACGAGGAACGGAATGAGGATGTCGGCCAGTCGGGAGAACTCGCCGTGCCGGGCGACGAGATAGTTCTCGTGGCAGCCGTAGGAGTTTCCTGCCGAGTCCGTGTTGTTCTTGAAGAGATAGACGTCGCCCGCGATTCCCTCCTCGTGCAGGCGGCGTTCGGCGTCGACGAGCAGGCCTTCGAGAATGCGCTCGCCGGCCTTGTCGTGCGTGACCAGTTCGGTCACGTTGTCGCATTCCGGTGTTGCGTATTCCGGATGCGAGCCCACGTCGAGGTACAGACGGGCGCCGTTCCGCAGGAAGACATTGCTGCTGCGGCCCCATGACACGACACGGCGGAAGAGGTAGCGCGCCACTTCGTCAGGTGACAGTCGGCGCTGTCCCCTGAACGTGCACGTGACGCCGTACTCGTTCTCCAGCCCGAAAATGCGGCGGTCCATGTCTGAACATTACGCCTCGCGGCCTGAACTGAAACCGGGTTGGGCGGCACCGTTTCGATCATTTTCCGATGAGTCCGGACCCGAGGACGCAATATCGTCGGTACGGCCGGGAACTGCCAGAACCCGCTGAGTGGCCGTCAGCACGAGCAACGCGGCGAAACCTCCGGCGCCCGCCACCGCGAAACTCCATGCGGTACCGCCGATCTCGACGGCCGGCCCGGCGACCGCCGTGCCGACGGCCGCCCCCACTCCGAAGGTGGTCACCAACCAGGAGAACGCCTCGGTGACCGTGCCACGCGGGGCATGCCGGTCCACGACGATGAACGCGCAGGCGATGGCGGGGGCCAGGAAAACGCCGGCCAGCGCGGAGAGTGCGGTCATCGCCACAACACCGGGAGTCAGTACGAGCGGTACGTAACCGAGGGCGAGCAGCGCGACGATGACGCGCAGCCTGCGCTCGGGGGCGCCCGCCCACTGGCGGGCGCCGTACAGAGTGCCTCCCAACAGGGCGCCGAGGCCGAGCGCGGCCATCAGCCAGCCGTAGACGGACTCGCGCCCGTGGTCGTCGGCGTAGGCGACACCGGCGACGGTGATGGAGCCGAGGGCCAGACCGACGAAGAAGAACGTGCCGAGCAGGGCGAGCAGCCCCGGCGAGCGCAGAGCGCCGAGCCAATGCGCCTCGCGGGGCGCGGAGCGCCAGTTGCGGGAGGGCGCGGACAGGACGACGGACAGGGCGCCGATGACCCCTATCGCGTTGATGACCAGGAGAGCTGCGCCCGGCGACCAGAGCGCGACGAGGAGGGTGACGAGCAGCGGACCGAGGGTGAACATGATCTCCTGCGCCACGGCGTCCATGGCGTAGGCCCGGTGTACGCGCTCCTCCTGGCCGAGCACGCTCGGCCACAGCGCCCGCAGGCCGCCTTCGAGGGGTGGGGTGAACAGTCCGGCGACGATCACGGCCGCGTACGCCAGGAGCAGCGAGCCGGTCCCCGCGGCCGCCAGCAGCATCATGCCGAGCGCCGAGACGACGGCGGCGGGCAACTGGACCTTCGGCTGGCCATGGAGGTCCACGGCCCGGCCCAGCAGCGGCTGGCCGACGGCGGTGGCGAGTCCGTAGACGGCCGCGAGGGCGCCCGCGAGGGTGTAACTGCCGCCTTCGGCGCGGGTGAACAGGACGATGGCGATGTGCGCCGTGGCGTTGGGCAGCCGGCCGACCAGGGTGCCGATCAGCAGCCGTGCTGCGTGGGGCGCCCTGAGGATGTCTGCGTATCCGGCGGCCATGCCGCTCCCCTCTTCCCCGGCCCGGGGCCGAAGTTTTACGTATAACCTAGCCCTCCATACGTACCATGTCGACAGTCCGCGGGTCCACCGAGCCGCCGCCCCGGGCAATCGCGACACCGGACGGGCGGCCGAGGACGGCACCACATGGCACACCCGACCCCCCAGGGCCGTCCCGTCCCGCCGGAGACCGGCGCCACCCGGCCCACCAGCAAGGACGTGGCACGTGTCGCCGGGGTCTCGCAGGCCACCGTTTCCCTCGTTCTCGGCGAGAAATGGCGCGGCCGCGTCTCCGAACGCACAGCGGCCCTCGTACGCGACGCGGCACAGGAGATCGGCTACCGGCCCAACCTCGCCGCCCGCAATCTGCGCCTCGGGCACACCCGCACCGCCCTGCTCGTCGTCCCCGCACTGACCAACGAGTTCTTCGCCCGCGTCTACACCGGGGCCGCCACCGTCGCCGCAAGGCACGGCTTCGGCGTCGTCCTCTACCCCTCGCCCGAGGGAGTCGGCCCCGCACGGGACCCGTTCGCCTCCGCCCGCGCCGCCCTCGACGGAGTCATCGCCTCCTCCATCGCCGCCGATGCGCTCGCCGCCATCCGCGGCACCGACCTGCCGTTGGTCATGCTGGACAGCGACCCCGCGGACACCGGAGTCGCCGCCCATGTCAACCTCGACATCGCCGACGGCATGCGGCAGGTGACGGAGCATCTGCTCGGACTCGGCCACCGCCGCATCGTCCACCTCGCCTCCGCCGTCGCCTCCTGGACGTTCGACGTCCGAGCCCGGGCACTGCACACGGCCCTGGCGGCCGTACCGGACGCGGAACTGCGCACAGTGCCCGCACCGCTGAACGTGAACTCGGCGCGGGAGGCGGCCGAACGGGCACTGACCGCACCAAGCCCCCGGCCCACCGCCCTCGTCTGCGACGACGACATCCTCGCCGCCGGGGCCTGCAAGGCTGTACGGCGACTCGGCCTGCGGGTCCCCGAGGACGTTTCCGTCACCGGATTCGACGATCTGGCACTGGCCACCGCGCTCGAACCGGAGCTCACCACGGTCCGGCTGCCGGCCGAACGGATCGGCGAGCGCGGCATGTCCGCCCTGCTCACCGTGTTGGACAACCGCACTCCCGCCCAGGACGTCCTGCCCGTCGAACTCGTCGTCCGGGGTTCGTCGGCCCGCCGCACCGCCTGACACGCGGCTACCCGAAACGCCACGGACCCCGCCTCGACCCCGCCCCCTGCCGGATCACGCCACGTCTGACCGATTCACCACGGCACGTATTGAGAGCCCCCGACCAGCCGTGGAACGATCACGATCATGACCGGTGCGCAGCTTCCCCCGATCGACGCAAAGCTGCTCGGCAGCGTCCTCGTCGCCGGCACCGTGCACCCCGCCCCCGTCGACCGACTCACGGTGCGCCACAGCGACCGGCTGGAGCTGCACGACCGCGCAGCGTTCCTCACCGGCGACGCATCGCTCCTGCACACCGTCCCGCTCCCCCGCCACGCCCGACCCGCAGCACTGCCCGACGCCTCGCTGATCGTTGCCGAGAGCGCACGGATCCGGGCCGTCGACACCGACGGCACGACCCGCTGGGAACTCCCCCACCCCGTCTGGCCGGGCAACACACGCGACCCGCAGCCACCCGGCGCACCCGCGGTCAGCCCCGACGGACGCCTCGTGTGCGCGCTCGTCCCGACCCTTGCGGGCACAGCCGAGCGGGCCTACCAGCGGGACACCCTGCTGCTCCTGGACGCAGCGACAGGCGATGTGCTCGCCGAGCGGCCCGTGGCCTCGATCGCGTCCGACATGACCGGGAGCTGGCACCCCGGCGGGCATCTGCTGGCCCTGTCCTGCTGGACCGCCTGGGCCAGCTGGACGACCTGGTGGATCGAACCGCGCCACGACGGCCTCCACATCCGCGGCAGTGTCGGCATGCACGAGATCGTCGGCTTCCTGCCGGACACCCCATGGGCCATCACCGTGCGCCGCGCCGAACACATCGCCGTCAACGACGACCGCGACGAACTCGCCTGCCACGACCCCTCCGACGACGAACAGACCGCCGCGCTGGACCTTTCCGAACTCGCCCTCGACCCCGGCAACGACGAATTCGCCCAGGCCCGACTGCTCGGCACCGGTCACGTCCTGGTCACCGGCCTGGTCTCACACCCGGGACGCCCCACCGCCGCACGGCACTGGCTGTGCGACGCGGCAACCCTGCGCCCCACCGGCCGGCTGCGCTACCCGCACCGGGTCGGCACGGATGTCACAGCGCTCGGCGACGGCACCTGGCTCACCCGGCACGGCGAGAAACTCCACCACTGGGCACTGCCCGGCCGGCCGTGACCACAGGCACCTGTGCACACAGCAGTGCCCCGGACCGCACGGGCGGCCCGGGGCACTGACGTCGTGGCGACGGGATCTTCTCCCGCAGGCGGGCTACTCCCCGCCTTCCTCGGTCTCCTCGATGTCCGACGGAGCATCCGTGGGCGCCGTGGCCGCCTCCTCGGTCTCCAGCAGACGCGACAGCTGCCGCCCGACGATCCGCCTGAACTTCCGCTGCTGCGGCCTCGTACGGTCCAGGACCGCGACCTCCAGACGCTCGGCCGGGATCTCGCGATCACTGCCGTTGGCCTGGCTGGACAGGGCCTGCACCGCAAGCTTCAGAGCCTCCGCCAGTGACATGCCGTCACGATGACGCTGGTCCAGGAAGCTGCTGATCTGCTCGGCATTGCCGCCGACCGCGACCGAGCCGTGCTCGTCCACGATCGAACCGTCGTGCGGCAGCCGGTAGATCTGGTCACCCTCGGCCGACGCACCGACCTCGGCTACGACCAACTCCACCTCGTACGGCTTCTCGCCGGCGCTGGAGAAGATCGTGCCAAGCGTCTGCGCGTAGACGTTCGCCAGTCCACGGGCCGTCACATCGTCGCGGTCGTAGGTGTATCCGCGCAGATCCGCGTAACGCACGCCGCCGATACGCAGATTCTCGTACTCGTTGTACTTGCCGGCCGCGGCGAAACCGATCCGGTCGTAGATCTCACTGAACTTGTGCAGCGCACGGGACGGGTTCTCGCCGACGAAGACAATGCCGTCGGTGTACTGCAGCACGACGAGGCTGCGACCACGAGCGATGCCCTTGCGAGCGTATTCCGCCCGGTCGGCCATGGCCTGCTGGGGTGAGACATAGAACGGCGTCGACACCGGCTATCCGTCCCTTTCTGTCGAAGGCGAAAACATCAGAGCAGCGCGGCGCGCGGGCCGTCGGGCTGGGTGAGGCGGCCTTCGAGGATCGAACGCGCGATCCCGGAGGACTCGTCCTCGGTGAGCCGGCGGAAACCCTCGTCCGTGATGACGGTGACGATCGGATAGATCCGGCGCGCCACGTCCGGGCCACCGGTCGCCGAGTCGTCGTCGGCGGCGTCGTACAGCGCCTGGACGACCAGGGTGGTCGCCTCCTGCTCGGTCAGGTCTTCGCGGTAGAGCTTCTTCATGGCCCCGCGCGCGAAGATCGAACCGGAGCCGGTGGCCGCGTATCCCCGTTCCTCGGAGCGGCCGCCCGTGACGTCGTAGGAGAAGATGCGGCCCTTGTCGCGGTCGACGTCGAAACCGGCGAAGAGCGGGACGACGGCAAGACCCTGCATGGCCATGCCGAGGTTGCTCCGGATCATGGTGGAGAGGCGGTTCGCCTTGCCCTCCAGGGAGAGCTGGACGCCTTCGACCTTCTCGAAGTGCTCCAGCTCGAGCTGGAAGAGCTTGACCATCTCGACGGCGAGGCCGGCGGTGCCTGCGATGCCGACCGCCGAGTACTCGTCGGCCGGGAAGACCTTCTCGATGTCGCGCTGGGCGATCATGTTCCCCATGGTGGCGCGGCGATCACCGGCGAGCACCACGCCGCCCGCGAACGTCGTCGCCACGATGGTCGTGCCGTGCGGTGCCTCGATCGCGCCCTGCAGTGGCGGCAGGGAGCGGTTGCCCGGGAGCAGGTCCGGTGAGTGCGCACCCAGGAAATCCATGAAGGACGAGGAGCCCGGCGTCAGGAAGGCAGCTGGTAGACGCCCGGTGCTACGAGTGTTGGCTTCCACGCGTTTCCCTCCAGATATGCGATGGCCCGACGCAGGGTGTCAGGATCGTCTCCCAACTTGCCGATGGCCGAATTGCAGTTGAAGCACAGTACGCCACGGACCCTACCCGTCTCGTGGCAGTGATCCACATGAACTGCGGGAGCGACAAGACAGATCGAGCAGATACCCATCTGGGACTGGATCATCTCGTCGCGCTCGGCTTCGGTGATGCCGTACTGCCGCTTGAGGTGCCCCGCCCGCCCCTGGATGGCCCGGCAAGCCTTGCACCGGGTCGACAGTCCATCCGATGCCGATGAATTGCGATGCCACTCGCTGTGCGGCTTCACTTCACCGGCCACCCGGCACAGTTTGTGTCCCTGCGGGATGTCAACCTTCTCCCGCACGGCCTTGCCTTCAGCCGCCCGGCGGCGCCGGTAGCGCTCGGCACTGTAAGCAGCCACGCACTCCCGGCACCGCGTCTGGAGGCCATCACGACGATTCCTGTCCGCCGCGAATTGCATCAGGGGTAAGGTCCGCTCCCAGTCGGCGCACCGCTTCCCCTCGCGCAATTCGGACATTCGGCTATTGTCCACCCTTTTGCACGAAACTCCGGACGAAGTCCTCGGCATTCTCCTCGAGTACATCGTCGATTTCGTCGAGGACAGAGTCCACGTCGTCCGACAGCTTCTCCTGGCGTTCCTTGAGGTCTTCCGCAGCCTGCGCGTCCTGCGCCTGCTCCTCGACCTCCTCGGTGGAACGCGTGGCCTTCTGCTGTCCGCCGCCGGTGTCCTTGGTCGCCATACACCTCACCCCGCTCGGTTCGACGTTCTTGATCAGACCCTACAAGCGGGGTCCGACATCGGCCCCGCACTTCCTCAACGTCCGGGGCCTACCTTCATGATTCCCGTACGGGCGTCGTTTCAGCCGCCGGACAGGACACGGACCAGGTCTTCCGCGGTGCGGCAGCGGTCCAGGAGTTCCTTGACGTGGTTGCGAGTACCCCGCAACGGTTCCAGTGTGGGGACTCGTTGCAGAGAGTCACGACCCGGCAGATCGAAGATGACCGAGTCCCAGGAGGCCGCGGCCACGTCGTCGGCGTACTGCTCCAGGCAGCGGCCTCGGAAGTAGGCGCGGGTGTCCTCCGGGGGCTTCGCCTCGGCCCGCTCCACGGCCGGCTCGTCCAGCAGCCGCTTCATCCGGCCGCGGGCAGCCAGGCGGTTGTAGAGGCCCTTGTCGGGCCGTACGTCGGCGTACTGGAGGTCCACGAGGTGCAGCCGGGCGGCGTCCCAGTCCAGGTCGTCCCGCCGGCGGTAGCCCTCCATGAGCTCCTTCTTGGCGATCCAGTCGAGTTCGCCGGCCAGGCTCATGGGGTCGTTCTCGAGGCGGTTGAGGGTGTCCTCCCAGCGCGTGAGCACGTCCTTGGTCTGCTCGTCGGCGTCCGCGCCGAAGCGCTCCTCGACGTACTTGCGTGCCAGTTCGAAGTACTCCATCTGCAGCTGGACCGCCGTGAGTGTCCGGCCGCTGCGGAGCGTGACGAGATGCTGGAGGCTCGGGTCGTGGGAGACCTGGTGCAGGGTGCGCACCGGCTGTTCCACGGCGAGGTCGACCGCGATGAAGCCGTCCTCGATCATGGACAGGACCAGCGCGGTGGTGCCCAGTTTCAGGTACGTGGAGATCTCCGAGAGGTTCGCGTCGCCGATGATCACATGGAGGCGGCGGTACTTCTCGGCGTCGGAGTGGGGCTCGTCGCGGGTGTTGATGATGGGTCGCTTGAGCGTGGTCTCGAGGCCGACCTCGACCTCGAAGTAGTCCGCGCGCTGGCTGATCTGGAAGCCGTGCTCGTGGCCGTCCTGGCCGATTCCGACCCGTCCGGCGCCGGTGACGACCTGGCGGGAGACGAAGAACGGCGTCAGATGGCGCACGATGTCCGAGAAGGGGGTCTCCCGCTTCATCAGGTAGTTCTCGTGCGTGCCGTAGGACGCGCCCTTGTTGTCGGTGTTGTTCTTGTACAGATGGATGGGCTGGGCCCCGGGCAGCTGGGCCGCTCGTTCGGCCGCCTCGGCCATGATCCGCTCGCCGGCCTTGTCCCAGAGGACGGCGTCGCGCGGGTTGGTGACCTCGGGCGAGCTGTACTCGGGGTGGGCGTGGTCGACGTAGAGCCGTGCGCCGTTGGTGAGGATGACATTGGCCAGGCCGATGTCCTCGTCGGTGAGCTGGCTGGAGTCTGCGGCCTCGCGGGCGAGGTCGAAGCCGCGGGCGTCCCGCAGCGGATTCTCCTCCTCGAAGTCCCAGCGGGCGCGGCGCGCCCGGTGCATCGCCGCCGCGTACGCATTGACGATCTGGGACGAGGTGAGCATGGCATTGGCGTTCGGGTGGCCGGGGACGGAGATCCCGTACTCCGTCTCGATGCCCATTACTCGCCGTACGGTCATGCGGCCCTCCTTGCCCGGCGACGCTCCCCTTCGGGAGCGGCGCTCAGATACCGCTGGCTCTCCGGTACGTGTGCGGTGCCCGTCCCCGCACTGCGCGACTCGGCGGTACCGAAGAGCCTAGAACGCCGTCGCGTGGGTGGGGAGATCAATTTCGTCATTGCTCCGGTGTGGTCGGACCTGTCCGGAAAGCAACCGGCTGCGGATGCCCGTCCCCCTGCCCTCGGCGGGGGACCCCCGGCATCCGCAGCCGGTGTGCCTGCTTACAGGTACTGACCGGTGTTCGCCACCGTGTCGATGGACCGGCCGGTGTCCGCGCCCTGCTTTCCGGTGACGAGGGTGCGGATGAAGACGATCCGCTCGCCCTTCTTGCCGGAGATCCGGGCCCAGTCGTCCGGGTTGGTGGTGTTGGGCAGGTCCTCGTTCTCCTTGAACTCGTCCACGCAGGCCTGGAGGAGGTGGGAGACCCGGAGGCCCTTCTGGTTGTGGTCGAGGAAGGCCTTGATCGCCATCTTCTTCGCCCGGTCGACGATGTTCTGGATCATCGCGCCGGAGTTGAAGTCCTTGAAGTAGAGGACTTCCTTGTCGCCGTTGGCGTACGTGACCTCGAGGAAGCGGTTCTCCTCGGTCTCCGCGTACATCTGCTCCACGACCGACTGGATCATGGCGTGTGCCGCGGCCTCCTTCGATCCGCTGTGCTCGCCGAGGTCGTCGGCGTGCAGCGGGAGGGTGGCGGTCAGGTACTTGGCGAAGATGTCCTTGGCGGCCTCCGCGTCCGGACGCTCGATCTTGATCTTGACGTCGAGCCGGCCGGGGCGCAGGATCGCGGGGTCGATCATGTCCTCGCGGTTGGAGGCGCCGATGACGATGACGTTCTCCAGGCCTTCCACGCCGTCGATCTCGGCGAGCAGCTGCGGGACGATGGTGTTCTCCACGTCCGAGCTGACACCGGATCCGCGGGTGCGGAAGAGGGATTCCATCTCGTCGAAGAAGACGATGACCGGGGTGCCCTCGCTCGCCTTCTCCCGGGCACGCTGGAAGACGAGACGGATGTGCCGCTCGGTCTCACCGACGTACTTGTTGAGGAGCTCGGGGCCCTTGATGTTGAGGAAGTAGCTCTTCCCCGCGGGCTGCCCGGTCACCTCGGCGACCTTCTTGGCAAGGGAGTTGGCCACCGCCTTGGCGATGAGCGTCTTGCCGCAGCCGGGCGGGCCGTAGAGAAGGATGCCCTTCGGCGGCCGCAGTTCGTGCTCCCTGAAGAGGTCGGGGTGCAGGTACGGCAGCTCGACCGCGTCGCGGATCATCTCGATCTGGCCGCCGAGGCCGCCGATCTTGTCGTAGTCGACGTCCGGGACCTCTTCGAGGACCAGCTCCTCGACCTCGCTCTTGGGGATCACTTCGTAGACGTAGCCCGAGCGTGCTTCGAGCAGCAACGCGTCGCCGGGGCGGATGGTCATGTCCAGCAGCGGCTCTGCGAGCCGCACCACCCGTTCCTCGTCGGTGTGCCCGATCACCAGGGCGCGCTCGCCGTCCTCGAGGATCTCCTTGAGGGTGACGATGTCCCCGGCGCGCTCGAACTCCATGGCCTCGACCACGTTGAGCGCCTCGTTGAGCATGACCTCCTGGCCGCGCCTGAGCTCCTCGGGCTCGACGCTGGGGCTCACGTTCACCCGGAGCTTGCGGCCCCCGGTGAAGATGTCGCACGTGCCGTCCTCGTTGGCCTGCAGGAAGACACCGAAGCCGGCGGGCGGCTGCGCGAGCCTGTCGACCTCCTCCTTGAGGGCCACGATCTGGTCGCGGGCCTCACGGAGGGTGTTGGCGAGCCGCTCGTTCTGTGCGGATACGCCTGCCAGGTTGGTCTGCAGCTCGACGATCCGCTCTTCGAGAATCCTCGTATGACGCGGAGAGTCGGCGAGCTTGCGGCGCAGGACGGCGATTTCCTGCTCGAGATAGGCAACCTGGCCGGCGGGGTCCTCAGACCCTCGCCCCGGCCGGATGCCGCGGTTGATGTCGTCGTCGTGGGCTGCCACGGTCCTCACCTCCTCCAAGGGGAGCTGGACGCTTCCTGACCCTACCTGTGTGGGTGGTGATTGAAACCCCTAGATCACAAAGACGGAAGGGGTGTGTCCGATCTTCACCCTTGCGCTCTCCCTCGTGCCAGGGGAATACCCAGGAGATACCCACCCAGCAACATCGGAAAGCGGTCGGTTGTATCGTCGAACCGTTCAACACCCGTCAGGGCTGGCGCGACTTGCTTCCTCTTGTGCGCCCGACGAAGGAAACGGCAGGAGATATGACCGTGCAGCACGAGGTTCCCACCGAAGGTGCCGCCGAGGAGCTGGAGGTCTGGATCGACCAGGACCTCTGTACCGGCGACGGAATCTGTGCGCAGTACGCCCCTGAGGTCTTCGAGCTCGACATCGACGGTCTGGCGTATGTGAAGTCGGCGGACGACGAGCTGCTGCAGGCCCCGGGAGCGACAACGCCGGTTCCGCTGCCGCTGCTGAACGACATCGTCGACTCGGCCAAGGAGTGCCCGGGCGACTGTATCCATGTACGTCGCGTTTCGGACAGCGTCGAGGTCTACGGCCCCGACGCAGAGTGAGGAATCACATACTGCGCGCTTCGGGGAGTGCGGTCCGCACGAACTTCCCGCCCTGCCATTGCCACTTGACCTGCTCGTGCTTGTCGGGGCAGCAGCTGGGCACCTCGGGCGACGAGTAGCCGAGCAGGGTCGCGGTGACGGCCCGGTCACGTACGGCGAGCATGCCGACGCTGAGCTTCTCGGTGGGTTCCACCAGCGTGGCGACGACCCTGGCGGTCTTGTCCAGGCCGGCGGAGAGCACGTACACACCGTGCGGCGGGGTGCCGGATCCTGCGTCGCAGCGTGCCGCGACCACCGTCTCGGGGGTGCCGTCGCCGTCGAGGTCTCCCGTTGCCCGCTTGGCGACGACGCTCTTGAGGCCACTGCAGTCCAGGGGCAGCTCCACGGCTGCGGGATCGGGGGCGGGGGCCGCGGCCGCGGCGGTACGGGGCCCCGGGCCGGCCTGGGACGCCGTGGCGGCGTCGGGCTGCAGCAGTCCTGCGCACGCCACGACCGCGGCCATCGCCGTCGCGGTGGCAAGCCAGTGCACCGGGCGGGCGTGAGTGTGCGCGAGGTCCGGGACGACGGAGTTCTGCACGCCGGGAGTCTCCTGAGGGTGCTTCGGAGTGGGGGTGGCTCGCATCGTGCCATACGTCACACACAGGCGGAACAGTGGGGTCCGTAAGTCTTGCGCCAAGTCTTCCGCGCGTCTTCCCCCGTATGTCGGTGCAGTCCGCGGTGGTGACGGCGGGTCAATGCACCGGCGCCGCCGCCCAGTTCCGTGGATGCACGGGAACTCGGCGGCGGCGCGGGCGTGTTGTACCGGTTGGCCGGATTTCGCTCAGCCCTTGTTGGGGCCCTCGTAGTCCTCGCCGTAGGCGCCCTTGGCGGGCCGGCGGCGGCGCATCGGAGGCTCCACGCCGTCGGCCAGACGGCGGGCGGTGACCAGGAAGCCGGTGTGGCCGATCATCCGGTGATCGGGGCGGACGGCCAGGCCCTCGACGTGCCAGTTGCGGATCATCGACTCCCAGGGCTGCGGCTCGGCGAAGCAGCCGATCTCGCGGATGGACTCCACGGTGCGCGCGAGCTGGGTGGTGGTCGCGACGTAGCAGCAGAGGATGCCGCCGGGCACGAGCGCCTTGGAGACCGCCTCGAGGCACTCCCACGGCGCGAGCATGTCCAGGATGACGCGGTCGACGTCGGCGTCGGTCAGGTTGTCCTGCAGATCGCCCACGGTGAGCTGCCAGGCTGGGTGCGGGCCGCCGAAGTAGCGCTCGACGTTCTGCTGGGCGATCTCGGCGAAGTCCGCGCGGCGCTCGTAGGAGTGGAGCATGCCGTGGTCGCCGATGGCGCGCAGGAGGAAACTGCTCAGCGATCCGGACCCGACCCCGGCCTCCACGACGCGTGCGCCGGGGAAGATGTCGGCGAAGGCCAGGATCTGCCCCGCGTCCTTGGGGTAGACCACGGCGGCGCCGCGGGGCATGGACAGGACGTAGTCGGGGAGCAGGGGGCGCAGCGCGAGGTAGGCGACGTTTCCCGTGGTACGGACAACACTGCCCTCGGGAGCGCCGATCAGCTCGTCGTGGGGGAAGGAACCCTTGTGGGTGTGGAAATTCTTCCCGGCCTCGAGCGTGAACGTGTAGTGGCGTCCCTTGGGGTCGGTGAGCTGGACCTGGTCCCCGACCTTGAAGGGCCCGCGACGGCGGGCGGCACCGGTCGGTTCGGACATGTGACCAGCCTACCGGGCCCGAAGGGGCCCCACGGACCATCCCCCGGGCCGGGACCTGCCCCGAACGCGGCGTGCCCGGCAGGATCCGAACGTGAGGCCCTAGGAATGCGGCCGGGCCATGGCGGCCACGAAGGCCCGCTCCACGTCCGCCGTGGACAGTACGCCGTAGATCTCGCCCGTCTCCTCGAGCACCAGGTACTCCGTGGCCGGGGCGGCGCGGAGCCGGTCGAGCAGGGCTTCGCCGGCCAGTTCGGCGGGAACCTTCATCTCCTCCGTGAGGTCCTGGGCCAGGCCGCTCACCGCGACCCAGGGACGGCGGTGTTCGGGCACGCCGACGATGGCGGCCTCACGGACGAGCGCCGTCGGCTCGCCCTGGCCGTCGACGACGACGAGGGCGCGGGCCCCGGCCTCGTTGGCGCGGCGCAGGGCCTCGGAGAGCGGGGTGTCCGAGGCGACAGGGACCGCGCGTCGGGTGAGCGCGCGGGCGGCGAGTTCGGGCAGGTGCTCGCGCAGCCGGGCCATGCGCAGGCTGTTCCCGGCGCCGGTCCAGATGATGGCGGCGAGGATCGCGGCGAGCAGCGCGTCGGTGACGGTCTCCATGCCGCCGATGTCCTCGGTCGCGTTGCCGAGGGCGCCGGTGTGGGTGAGCAGCGGGAGGCCGATGAGGACGGCGACCGCGAGTGCCCGGCCGACCCACGCGGCGGCGATGGTGCCGGCCATGGGCCGGCCGGTGATCTTCCAGACGACGGCGCGCAGCATCCGGCCGCCGTCGAGCGGCAGTCCGGGCAGCAGGTTGAACGCCGCGACGATCAGGTTGGAGATCATCAGGCCGGCGAGCAGAACACCGGGCACGGTGCCGGGCTCGACGAACATGAGCCCGAGGTAGAACACTCCGGCGAGGACAAGGGAGAGCAGCGGTCCGACGAAGGCCAGGACGAACTCGCGGCCGGGCGTCTCGGTCTCCTTCTCGATCTCCGACACGCCGCCGAAGAACTGCAGCTGGATGCGGCGCACCGGCAGCTTGTAGCGCAGTGCGGCGACGGTGTGCGCCAGTTCGTGGACGAGCACGGAGGCGTAGAAGGCGACGGCGAAGAACAGCGACACGAGGTAGCGCGCGCCGCCCAGTTCGGGCAGGACGCGGTCGAGCTGGCCGCCGAACACCCAGGTGATGAGGGCGGCGACGACGAACCAGCTGGGGGCGACGTAGACGGGCACACCGAAGGGGCGGCCCATGAGAATGCCGCCGCCGGGTTCGCCGGAGCGGCGCTTCTTGCCGCTGCCCGGTCCGGGCTTGCCCGTGCCGGACCGCGTCTGCTCGCGCTCGCCGCTCGTGTCGTCCTCGTTCACGGGTTCCCTTCGTCGCCAAGGCTCTTCGCGCTGGTGCTGCTCACTCGATCATGCACGTGCGAGGGTCTGTCGTCGATGGTATGCCGCTCGCTGTCAGTGGCGGGCCGTAGGGTCTGAGTCATGAGTACGAGCCAGCAGCCCGTCGGCGGGCGGCCCGCCGCTGCCGCGGAGCCGCCGTCCGCCGCGGAGCCGACGTCGCTGTCGCCTTCCCGCGCAGGCGACTTCATGCAGTGTCCCCTGTTGTACCGCTTCCGAGTCATCGACAGGCTGCCCGAGAAGCCGAGCGAGGCGGCGACGCGCGGGACGCTGGTCCATGCGGTGCTGGAGCGGCTCTTCGACGATCCCGCGGCGGACCGCACGGCGCCGCGGGCGAAGGGGATGATTCCCGGCCAGTGGAACAGACTGCTGGAGACGAAGCCCGAGCTGGGCGAGCTGTTCGCCGACGACGCCGACGGCGAGCGGCTGACCCGCTGGCTGGGCGAGGCGGAGCAGCTGGTGGAGCGGTGGTTCTCGCTGGAGGACCCGACGCGCCTGGAGCCCGCCGAGCGGGAGATGTTCGTGGAGACGGAGCTGGAGTCGGGGCTGCGGCTGCGCGGGGTGATCGACCGGGTGGACATCGCGCCGACGGGCGAGGTCCGGATCGTCGACTACAAGACGGGCAAGGCGCCCCGCCCGGAGTACAGCGAGGGCGCCCTGTTCCAGATGAAGTTCTACGCGCTGGTGATCTGGCGCCTGAAGGGCGTGCTGCCGCGCCGGCTGCAGCTGGTGTATCTCGGCAGCGGCGACATGCTGACGTACGACCCGGTGATGGCGGACCTGCAGCGGATGGAGCGCAAGCTGCTGGCTCTGTGGGAGGCGATCCGGGAGGCGACGCGGACCGGCGACTGGCGACCCCGGCCGACCAAGCTGTGCGGCTGGTGCGATCACCAGTCGGTCTGTCCGGAATTCGGCGGCACTCCCCCGGTTTATCCGCTGAGCATTTCCCCGGCCGCCTCGCCGGAAGATGGTCAGGGCAGAATGGGCCCGGTCTAAAGAAGGAGTACCCGTGGCTATCCGCGTCCTACTGGTCGACGACCAACCGCTGCTGCGCACCGGCTTCCGCATGATCCTCGAGGCGGAGCAGGACATTGCGGTGGTCGGCGAGGCCGGGGACGGTCTCCAGGCTCTGGACCAGGTACGGGCGTTGCAGCCCGATGTGGTGCTGATGGACATCCGGATGCCCCGGATGGACGGTGTCGAGGCGACCCGTCAGATCACCGGCCCCGGGCGGGACGGCCCGGCGAAGGTCCTCGTGCTGACGACCTTCGACCTCGACGAGTACGTGGTGGAGGCGCTGCGCGCAGGCGCGAGCGGCTTCCTGCTCAAGGACGCCCCGGCCAATGAGCTGGTCCAGGCGATCCGTGTGGTGGCCGCAGGCGAGGCGATGCTGGCGCCGAGCATCACCCGCCGGTTGCTCGACAAGTACGCGGACCACCTGCCGTCGGGCGAAGAGCCGGTTCCGGACACTCTGAACACGCTGACCGAGCGTGAGGTGGAGGTGCTCAAGCTGGTCGCACGCGGCCTGTCGAACGCGGAGATCGCCGCGGATCTCTTCGTCAGCGAGACCACCGTCAAGACCCACGTCGGCCATGTGCTCACCAAGCTGAGTCTGCGCGACCGCGTCCAGGCCGCGGTCTACGCGTACGAGAGCGGTCTCGTGCGGCCGGGCGCCCAGTAGGTACGCCGAGCGACTGGGCAACATCACGGGCGGCACGCGCAGCTCACGTCGTACGGGCCGGGGCCCGGCGGTCGGCTTTCGCCGCCGCCGGGCCGCGGCCCGATTCGGTTTCTGTGCGTGCCGCTGCCCGCCGCTCAGGCGCCGCTGCCGCGGGCCAGCTCCCACAGCTGCAGGTCGGAGCTGGTGTTGAGGGCCCACTCGACACCGGTGACGTCGTCCCGGGCGGCGACGTACTGCTTGCCCTGCCACAGCGGCAGCACCGGTACGTCGTTCGCGACGATCTCCTGGATCTTCTTGAACGCCGGCCCGGCCGCGGCGCGGTCGGCCTCACGACGCGACTGCGGGATGAGGTTGCGGGCCTCCTCGCTCACGTACGGCGAGTTGAGGAAGTTGCCCTTGTCCAGGAACGGCGCGGTGTAGTTGTCCGGGTCCGGGAAGTCGGGGAACCAGCCGAGGCCGTAGACCGCGTAGTCGCCGCGCTTCTGCGCGGGGCGGAACTTGGACCACTCGGTGCCCTTGATGGTGACGTCGAAGAGCTTGGTGGCGTTCAGCTGGTTGCGCAGCGCCTCGAACTCCTTGACCGTGCCCGGACCGTAGTGGTCGGTGGTGTAGTTCAGCTCCAGGTCGACGGGGGTGCTGATACCGGCGTCGGAGAGGAGGTCCGCGGCCTTCTGCCGGCTCGGCTCGCCGTACTTGTTGTAGAACGAGTTCGTGTGCCCGGCGATGCTCGTCGGGATGAGCGAGTAGAGCGGCTCGGCGGTGGAGCCGTAGACCTGGCCGGCGATCTGGCCGCGGTCGACGACGGCCGCGATGGCCTGCCGCACGGCCTTGTCCTTCACCGACGGGTCGTTGGTGTTGAAGCCGAGGTAGCGGATCTCCAGGCCGGGCACCTCGGTGAGCGCGATGCCTTCCTTGGGGCTCACCGACAGGGTCTCGATCTGCTCCGGCGACATCGCGCGGGTCATCAGGTCGATGTCCCCGGACTCGAGTGCCTTGCCCATGGACTCGGCGTCGGCGAAGGACCGCAGCTCGACCTTGTCGTTGTGGAGCTTGATGTCGCCCTTGTAGTTCGGGTTCTTGGTGAAGACGACCTTGGTGATGTGCTCGCCGTCGGTCTCGGGCTTCATGGTGTACGGGCCGCTGCCGTCGGCCTGGAAGCCGTCGCGGAGCTTCTTGCCGTCGTACTTCTCCGGGCTGACGATCGCCGCGACGGGCGTCGAGAGCTTGTACGGGAAGGTGGCGTCCGGCGTGGAGAGGTGGAAGATCACCTCGTTGTCGCCCTTGGTCTCGATCGTGTCGATGTTCGAGAGGAGGGCGGCCGTACCGTTGTCGGCGTCGATGTCGAGGACGCGCTGGATGGAGAACTTGACGTCCTCGGCAGTCACCGGGGTGCCGTCGGCGAAGGTCAGCCCGCTGCGCAGCCTGCAGCGGTAGCTCTCGCTCGCGGTGTCCGTGAAGGTGCAGGACTCGGCCGCGTCCGGGACGGGGTCGCCGCCGCCGCGCGGGGAGTGCATCAGCGTCTGGACGGTCTGCCGCAGCACGTTCCATGCGCCGGTGTCGTAGGCGTAGGCGGGGTCCAGCGGGGCGGGAGAGTCGCTGTTGGCGACGAACTGGTCCGTGGTGCCCACGACTATGGCATCACCGCCGCCGGACCCGCCGTCCGTACTGCCGCAGGCGACGAGCACGGGCGCGAGCAGGCCGATCATGGCCAGCGGCACCAAAGTCTTACGGTTCATCCTGGACGTTCTCCCTCATCCATCCGGCACTGGGATTCAGCGATGCGTGCAAGTCACTCCGCCGCTTCCGCCCGGTCGGGGCGGCGCGATCGGGCCGGGGATACAGTGCGATCGGTCCTGTGTTTCCGGCGGCTTGGTGGCCGACGGAGACACCACGGTGATGCGGCGAAGTTCTCGCCACGAGATTAGTCGGCGACGCCAGGAAAGCGTGAACGGGCCCGAGTTGAGGCGTAATCACTGAGTGATCACAAACGCCTGCATGCAGCACGTCACAGTTGCGGAGATTCCATGCCCTCCGCTAACAAAACGGGCATGACAGAGCGCCCGATAGTGGCCGAACAGGGCATCGATGCGTCATGACCGCGCGCCGGATACAGCACTGACAGTGACGAACGTCACGCGGTGGCACGGATTATCGATTACCGACGAGTAATCCGTGCCGTCACGGAAAATGCATGAACGGATGCCCTGAGTTTTCCGCGCATTCGAGAAACACGGACAGTACACGTATCAGTGCGGTGCAGTGATCAGAGTGCGCAGAAAAACAAGGTCGACTTCTTCGAGGGACTGAACGACGATTCGGCCCGCCGCGGGCTGGATCGGCGCCACGGACGGCACGGCCACGACCCGGCAGCCCGCGGCCTCCGCAGCCGCCACGCCCGTCGCCGTGTCCTCGACGACAGCGCATCGCGCCGGCTCGGCGCCCAGACCGCGGGCGGCGAGGAGGTAGGGGTCGGGGTGCGGTTTGGTCCGGGGCACCTCGTCGCCCGCGACGGACAGCGCGAAGCGGTGCGGGCCGAGCGAGGCGAGGATGCGGTCGATGATGCGGCGGTGCGAGGCGGAGACCAGCGCCGTGGGCACGTTGTGCGCGGCGAGCTCGGCCAGCAGGCGCTCCGCTCCCGGCATCAGCGGCACCCCGCGGCCGATACGGTCCTCGAACTTGTCGTTCAGCAGCACGGTCAGTTCGGCGAGGGTGATGTCCGCGCCCGTGGCCTCGATGAGGTAGCCCGCGCTGCGCGTCATCGGGCCGCCGACCACGACGTCCCGCCATCCCTCGTCCAGCCGGTGTCCGAGGTCGGCGAAGACCTCCACCTCGGCGTCCCACCAGAAGCCCTCGGTGTCGACCAGGGTGCCGTCCATGTCGAGGAAGACGGCCTGCAGTGCGGCGCCATCGGCCGGACGGGTCAGGGACGCGGGGACCGTGCTGGTCATTGGCACACCTCCATGAGGGACGAGAAGGCCGGTCACCCTTCCTGCGGCTTTTCCGCGGGGACAGGTGACCGGCCTGCTCACTGGACCGACCAGTGTACGACTCGTCCGATCAACGTGCGTTGAAATACTTCGCCTCGGGGTGGTGGATGACGATCGCATCCGTGGACTGCTCGGGGTGCAGCTGGAACTCCTCGGACAGCTGGACGCCGATCCGCTCGGGTTCGAGCAGCTCCGCGATCTTGGCGCGGTCCTCCAGATCCGGGCACGCTCCGTAACCGAGCGAGAACCGTGCGCCCCGGTACTTCAGCGCGAACATGTCCTCCACGTCCGCGGGGTCCTCGCCGCCGAAGCCGAGCTCGGAGCGGACGCGGGCGTGCCAGTACTCGGCGAGCGCCTCGGCCAACTGGACGGACAGTCCGTGGAGTTCGAGGTAATCACGGTAGGAGTCGGCCTCGAAGAGCTTGGCGGTGGCCTCGCCGATCCTCGATCCGACGGTGACGACCTGGAGGCCGACGACGTCGGTCTCACCGGACTCCTCCGGCCGGAAGAAGTCCGCCAGGCACAGACGGCGGCCGCGGCGCTGACGCGGGAACGAGAACCGGGTCCGCTCCGAGCCGTCCTCGTTCAGCAGGATCAGATCGTCGCCCTTGGAGACGCAGGGGAAGTAGCCGTAGACGACGGCTGCCTCCAGCATGTTCTGCGTGTGCAGCTGGTCCAGCCAGCCACGCAGCCGCGGCCGGCCCTCCGACTCCACCAGCTCCTCGTAGGAGGGACCGTCACCGGCGCGGGACTGCTTCAGCCCCCACTGGCCCTTGAACAGGGCGCCTTCGTCCAGCCAGGAGGCGTACTCCTTGAGCTGGATGCCCTTGACCACCCGGGTGCCCCAGAACGGAGGCTCCGGCACAGGGTTGTCGGTCGCGACGTCGGAGCGTGCCGTGCCTTCCTCGGGGCGCTCCTCGACGACCGTCGTGGCGGCCCTGACCCTGCGCTGCTTGAGTTCGGGGAGCACGGCGCCGGGAACACCGCGCTTGACGCCGATGAGGGCGTCCATAAGGCGCAGGCCCTCGAACGCGTCGCGGGCGTAGCGGACCTCGCCCTCGTAGATCTCGTGGAGGTCCTGCTCGACGTAGGCACGGGTGAGGGCGGCGCCGCCGAGGATGACGGGGTAGTCGGCCGCCATCTTGCGCTGGTTGAGCTCCTCCAGGTTCTCCTTCATGATCACCGTGGACTTGACCAGCAGACCGGACATGCCGATCACGTCGGCCCGGTGCTCCTGCGCAGCGTCGAGGATCGCGGAGACGGGCTGCTTGATGCCGAGGTTGACGACGTTGTAGCCGTTGTTCGACAGGATGATGTCGACCAGGTTCTTGCCGATGTCGTGCACATCACCGCGGACGGTGGCGAGCACGATGGTGCCCTTGCCCTCCGCGTCGGACTTCTCCATGTGCGGCTCGAGGTGGGCGACCGCGTTCTTCATCACCTCGGCGGACTGCAGCACGAACGGCAGCTGCATCTGGCCGGAGCCGAACAGCTCACCGACGACCTTCATGCCCTCCAGCAGCGTGTCGTTGACGATGTCGAGGGCCGGACGGTCCTGGAGCGCTTCGTCGAGATCGGCCTCCAGGCCGTTCTTCTCGCCGTCGATGATGCGGCGCTGCAGGCGTTCCTCCAGCGGCAGCGCGAGCAGCTCCTCCGCCCTGCCGGCCTTCAGCGACTTCGTGTTGACGCCCTCGAAGAGCTCCATCAGCTTCTGCAGCGGGTCGTAGCCCTCACTGCGCCGGTCGTAGATGAGGTCCAGGGCGGTGGTGACCTGCTCCTCGTCGAACCGCGCGATGGGAAGGATCTTGGACGCGTGGACGATCGCCGAGTCCAGGCCGGCCTTCACGCACTCGTCGAGGAAGACGGAGTTGAGCAGGATCCGCGCGGCCGGGTTCAACCCGAAGCTGATGTTCGACAGACCGAGCGTGGTCTGCACTTCCGGGTGACGCTTCTTCAGCTCCCGGATGGCCTCGATCGTGTTGATGCCGTCCTTGCGGGACTCCTCCTGGCCGGTGCAGATGGTGAACGTGAGCGTGTCGATGAGGATGTCCGACTCGTGGATGCCCCAATTGCCCGTCAGATCGTCGATGAGCCGCTCGGCGATGGCCACCTTGTGCTCAGCCGACCGGGCCTGGCCCTCCTCGTCGATCGTCAGCGCGATCAGAGCAGCGCCGTGTTCCTGCGCCAACCGGGTGACCTTCGCGAACCGGGACTCGGGCCCGTCCCCGTCCTCGTAGTTGACGGAGTTGATGACGGCACGCCCGCCGAGCTTCTCCAGACCGGCCCGGATCACATCGACCTCGGTCGAGTCCAGCACGATCGGCAGCGTCGACGCGGTCGCGAACCGGCCGGCCAGCTCCTCCATGTCCGCCACACCGTCCCGGCCGACGTAGTCGACACACAGGTCGAGCATGTGCGCGCCCTCGCGGATCTGGTCCCGGGCCAGCTCGACACAGTCGTCCCAGCGGGCCTCCAGCATCGCCTCACGGAACTTCTTCGACCCGTTCGCGTTCGTCCGCTCACCGATCGCCATGTAGGCGGTGTCCTGGCGGAACGGAACGTGGGCGTAGAGCGAGGCGGCACCGGGCTCCGGACGCGGGTCACGCGCCGACGGCTGCGCACCCCGAACCCGCTCCACCAGCTGGCGCAGGTGCTCCGGCGTCGTACCGCAGCAGCCACCCACCAGGGAGAGGCCGTAGTCGGTCACGAACTGCTCCTGGGCGTCGGCCAGCCCTTCCGGACCGAGCGGGAAGTGCGCCCCGTCCTTGGTGAGCACCGGCAGGCCGGCGTTCGGCATACAGAGCAGGGGGATGCGGGAGTGGCGGGTGAGGTAGCGCAGGTGCTCGCTCATCTCCGCCGGGCCGGTGGAGCAGTTCAGGCCGATCATGTCGACGCCGAGCGGCTCGAGCGCGGTGAGTGCGGCGCCGATCTCGGAGCCCAGCAGCATGGTGCCGGTCGTCTCGAAGGCCAGCGAGACCAGCAGCGGAAGGTCGGCCCCGGTGGCCTCCATGGCGCGGTGGGCACCCAGGATCGCGGCCTTGGTCTGCAGCAGGTCCTGCGTCGTCTCGACGATGAGCGCGTCCGCGCCGCCAGCGATCAGGCCCTCGGCATTCTGCTGGAAGCCGTCCCGGAGCACGGTGTACGGGGCGTGCCCCAGCGTCGGGAGCTTGGTACCCGGACCGATGGATCCCAGGACCCATCGCTGCTGCCCGGTGGAGACAGTGAACTCGTCGGCCGCCTCGCGGGCGATCCGTGCACCGGACTCGGAGAGCTCGTACACCCGCTCGGGGATGTCGTACTCCCCCATGGCGGAGTGGTTGGCACCGAAGGTGTTCGTCTCCACGCAGTCGACGCCGACCTCGAGGTAGGCGGAGTGCACGGAGCGCACGATGTCCGGACGGGTGACGTTCAGGACTTCGTTGCAGCCCTCGAGGTCCTGGAAGTCCTCGAGCGTCGGATCCTGCGCCTGCAACATCGTGCCCATTGCCCCGTCCGCCACCACCACCCGGGTGGCGAGCGCTTGGCGCAACGCATCGATACGGGTCCGGCTGTCAGCGGAGGGGGTCGGCAGCGAGGCCATGGATGTGCTCCCTGTTGTGCGACGGCTGTCGGCTTTGCGTCTTCCACTGGAAGGCGCACGGAGCCAGAGTAGCCGTGCGGACCGCTCCGACGTGGAGGTGTCCCACGGGCCGGACGACCGGCATGTCTCCGGACGTCTGCGGGCTGCATCACGAGGGTTTGCTCACGCGATACTCAGTCTGCCGTGACCCAGGTTGGCATCGACCGATAGTGTTCAGCATTGTCGAACCGTGTTGGAGAAGGGCCGATCCGATGGCGAAGAACATCCAGTCACTGGAGCGGGCAGCGGCAATGCTGCGGCTGCTCGCGGGCGGAGAACGCCGGCTGGGCTTGTCGGACATCGCGTCGTCACTGGACCTGGCCAAGGGTACGGCCCACGGCATCCTGCGCACCCTGCAGGCGGAGGGTTTTGTCGAGCAGGACGCCGCATCCGGCCGCTATCAGCTGGGCGCCGAACTGCTGCGACTGGGCAACAGCTATCTGGACGTCCACGAGCTCCGCGCCCGCGCGCTGGTCTGGACCGACGACCTGGCCCGCTCCAGCGGCGAGAGCGTTCACCTCGGCGTACTGCACCAGCACGGCGTGCTGATCGTGCACCACGTCTTCCGGCCGGACGACAGCCGACAGGTCCTCGAGGTGGGGGCCATGCAGCCGCTGCACTCCACCGCCCTCGGCAAGGTCCTCTCCGCATACGACCCGGTGGCTCACACGGAGTCGCTGGAGGTCGACCGGAAGGCGTTCACACCGAGGACGGTGACGGACATCGAGGAGTTCGAGTCGATCCTCGACCACACGCGCGCGCGGGGGTGGGCGGCCGACGTGGAGGAGACGTGGGAGGGCGTGGCCGCCGTCGCCGCCCCGATCCACGACCGGCGCCGCATGCCTGTGGGCGCCATTGCCATCACAGGCGCCGTGGAGCGGGTCTGCAACAGCGGAGAACTGCGTTCCGACCTGGTCGCAGCGGTGCGGGACTGCGCACGCGCCGTGTCCAGGGACCTCGGCGCCGGGCGTTTCTGAGCTACGAGGCGCATCATCGGGTAACGATCCGGTTTTGGGTGACACAACCCTTGACGGCGTCTTTATCAGGGTACAAAACTGCCGTTCACCGGTCGGCATTGTCGAACGACTAACGGCAATAAGCGCTAGAGTGTGACAACGCCAGACCGGAAACGCCCTCACTGAGGGCGCGGACCACCGGAGGGACCCGGGGTTCGCCTTCCCCCTGGACGAAGGACAAAGGAGTCGCGGGTGTCCAACTCCGACATCTTCATCGGCGAGATCATCGGTACCGCCGTACTCATCCTGCTCGGTGGTGGCGTCGTCGCCGCCGTCGTGCTCAAGCGCTCGAAGGCGCAGAACGCCGGCTGGCTGGCCATCACCTTCGGGTGGGGCTTCGCGGTCATGACCGCGGTCTACATGACGGGCACGCTGTCCGGCGCCCACCTCAACCCGGCCGTCACCGTCGGCATCGCGATCAAGGACAACGACTGGGGCAACGTCCCGATCTACATCGCAGGTCAGATGATCGGCGCCATGATCGGTGCGGCTCTGGTCTGGATCGCCTACTACGGCCAGTTCCACGCGCACCTCACCGACCGCGAGATAGTGGGCGACCCGGCCGACAAGGCCATCGAGGGCCCCCACAACGAGAACGCCGGCCAGGCCGGCCCCGTTCTCGGTGTCTTCTCCACCGGTCCCGAGATCCGTGTCATCTGGCAGAACCTCGCCACCGAGATCATCGGCACGGTCGTGCTGGTCCTGGCGGTACTCACGCAGGGCCTCAACGAGAGCGGCAAGGGCCTCGGCCCGCTCGGCGGACTGATCGTCGCCTTCGTCGTGGTCGGCATCGGTCTCTCGCTCGGCGGCCCCACGGGTTACGCCATCAACCCCGCCCGTGACCTGGGCCCGCGCATCGTGCACGCCCTGCTCCCGCTGCCGAACAAGGGCGGCTCCGACTGGAGCTACGCCTGGATCCCTGTCGCCGGTCCGCTGATCGGTGCTGCCATCGCAGCGGGTATCTACAACATCGCGTTCGCCTGAGCCGTATCAGCTGCACGAGCCGTATACCAAGAGACCTGAGCAGGAGCAGACCGTGACCGACGCACACACCACCGGACCGTTCATCGCGGCCATCGACCAGGGCACCACCTCCAGCCGCTGCATCGTGTTCGACAAGGACGGCCGGATCGTCTCGGTCGACCAGAAGGAGCACGAGCAGATCTTCCCGAAGCCGGGCTGGGTGGAGCACGACGCCGCCGAGATCTGGACCAACGTCCAGGAAGTCGTGGCCGGCGCCATCGAGAAGGCGGGCATCACCTCCGCCGACGTCAAGGCGATCGGCATCACCAACCAGCGCGAGACGACGCTGCTGTGGGACAAGAACACCGGCGAGCCCGTCCACAACGCCATCGTCTGGCAGGACACCCGCACCGACGCGCTCTGCAAGGAGCTCGGCCGCAACGTGGGCCAGGACCGCTTCCGTCGTGAGACGGGTCTGCCGCTGGCCTCCTACTTCGCCGGCCCGAAGGCACGCTGGCTGCTGGACAACGTGGAGGGTCTGCGCGAGCGGGCCGAGCGTGGCGACATCCTCTTCGGCACCATGGACTCCTGGGTCATCTGGAACCTGACCGGCGGAGTCGACGGCGGCGTCCACGTCACCGACGTCACCAACGCCTCGCGCACCATGCTGATGAACCTGCACACCATGGAGTGGGACGACAAGATCCTGCAGTCCATGGAGGTCCCGGCCGCGATCCTGCCGGAGATCCGGTCCTCCGCAGAGGTGTACGGGCTCGCCAAGGGCGGCGCCCTGGACGGCATCCCGGTCGCCTCCGCGCTCGGCGACCAGCAGGCGGCCCTGTTCGGCCAGACCTGCTACGCGAAGGGCGAGGCCAAGTCCACCTACGGCACCGGCACCTTCATGCTGATGAACACCGGTGACGAGCCGGTGAACTCGTACAACGGCCTGCTGACCACCGTCGGTTACCGCATCGGCGACCAGAAGGCGGTGTACGCCCTCGAGGGCTCGATCGCCGTCACCGGTTCGCTGGTGCAGTGGATGCGCGACCAGATGGGTCTGATCAACTCCGCCGCCGAGATCGAGACCCTGGCGTCCTCGGTCGAGGACAACGGCGGCGCGTACTTCGTACCGGCCTTCTCCGGTCTGTTCGCCCCGTACTGGCGCTCCGACGCCCGCGGTGTGATCGCCGGTCTGACCCGGTACGTCACCAAGGCGCACATCGCGCGCGCCGTGCTCGAGGCCACCGCCTGGCAGACCCGCGAGATCACCGACGCCATGACGAAGGACTCCGGCGTCGAACTGACCGCGCTCAAGGTCGACGGCGGAATGACCTCCAACAACCTGCTGATGCAGACGCTCTCGGACTTCCTGGACGCACCTGTCGTGCGCCCGATGGTCGCCGAGACGACCTGCCTCGGCGCCGCCTATGCCGCCGGCCTGGCCGTCGGCTTCTGGCCGGACACCGACGCGCTGCGTGCCAACTGGCGCCGGGCCGCCGAGTGGACCCCCCGCATGGACGCTGACAAGCGTGAGCGCGAGTACAAGAGCTGGCTCAAGGCCGTGGAGCGGACCATGGGCTGGCTCGACGACGAGGAAAACTGACGAGGAGTAAGAATGACCACCCTGCAGAGCGTCCCTTCCTCCGGGGCGCGCCCGGCCTCCGGCTCGACTGTGTCCTCCTTCAAGGCAGCGAGCCGCGCCGAGACCCGGGAGCAGCTTTCCACGGCGACGTACGACCTCCTGGTGATCGGCGGCGGCATCCTGGGCATCTCCACCGCCTGGCACGCCGCGCAGTCCGGGCTGCGGGTGGCTCTGGTGGACGCCGGCGACTTCGCCGGCGCCACCTCCTCCGCCTCGTCCAAGCTCCTCCACGGTGGTCTGCGCTACCTGCAGACCGGCGCGGTGAAGCTGGTCGCGGAGAACCACTTCGAGCGGCGTGCGGTCTCTCGTCAGGTGGCGCCGCACCTGGCGAACCCGCTCACCTTCTACCTGCCCGTCTACAAGGGCGGCCCGCACGGTGCGGCGAAGCTCGGCGCGGGCGTGTTCGCCTACTCCGCGCTCTCCGCCTTCGGTGACGGCGTCGGCCATCTGCTCAGCCCGGCCAAGGCCGCGGCCGACGTGCCGGAGCTGCGCACCGACAACCTCAAGGCCGTCGCGGTCTACGGCGACGACCAGATGAACGACGCGCGCATGGCGCTGATGACGGTCCGCGCGGCCGTCGAGTCGGGCGCGACCGTCATCAACCACGCCGAGGTCACCGGGCTGCGCTTCACCCGCGGCCGGGTCACCGGGGCGGAGCTCAAGGACCGCACGGACGGCACCGAGTTCGGTGTCGACGCCCGTCTGGTGCTGAACGCGACCGGCCCCTGGGTCGACCACCTGCGCAAGATGGAGGACCCGGACGCGGCTCCGTCCATCCGCCTGTCCAAGGGCGCGCACCTCGTCCTCAAGCGCACCTCCCCCTGGAAGGCCGCGCTCGCCACTCCGATCGACAAGTACCGCATCACGTTCGCCCTGCCCTGGGAGGACATGCTGCTGCTCGGTACGACCGACGAGGAGTTCGAGGGCGACCCGGCGGACGTCGCGGTCACCGAGCAGGACACCGCGCAGATCCTGGACGAGGCCGCGTTCTCGATCCGCGACCAGCAGCTGTCGCGCGATCTGATCACGTACTCGTTCGCGGGCCTGCGGGTACTGCCCGGCGGTCCCGGCGACACCTCCAAGGCCAAGCGCGAGACGGTCGTCACCGAGGGCCGCGGCGGCATGCTGTCGGTGGCCGGCGGCAAGTGGACGACCTTCCGTCACATCGGCCGCACCGTTGTGAACAAGCTGGCCGCCCTGCCCGGCCGGCCGCTCGCGGAGGACATGGAGCCGATCGCGCAGTTGCCGAAGAAGATTCCGCTGCCGGGTATCGCCAACCCGAACGCGGTGGCGCACCGGCTCCTCGTCGACGGCGGCACGCCCGGCCCGCGCATGGCGGCGGACACGGCCCGCCACCTCGCCACCCACTACGGCTCGCTGTCGTTCGACATAGCCCGGCTGGCGAGCGAGAACCCGGCACTGGCCGAGCGCATCCACCCGGACGCGCCGGAGATCTGGGCGCAGGTCGCCTACGCGCGCGACCACGAATGGGCCGAGACGGCGGACGACGTGCTGCGGCGCCGTACGACGCTGACCATCCGCGGCCTGGCGACGGACGAGATCCGCGGTCGGGTGGAGGACATGCTCGGCGACCGCTGATACACCGTGTGTCAGGGGCGGCCCACGGGGGTGCCGCCCCTGACACATGTCCCGACACCGCCGGGCCGCGCCGCCCGGAAGGGACGGCCGGAGGGGACGGCCGCTCCTCGCCGGTTCGGCGAGGAGATCGCCCCGATCGTGCGGAAGGGGGTCCCGAGCGGCCTCCGGGCCGCATAATGGGGGCGATACATCGGATGTCTGGAGGGGTCGCCTGTGGCTGTCACCGACGAGGCCATCGAGAAGATCAAGGGAATGATCGTCTCCGGCGCGCTGCGCCCGGGCGACCGCCTGCCCAAGGAGAGTGAACTCGCCGCGGAGCTGGGCCTGTCGCGCAACTCGCTGCGCGAGGCGGTGCGGGCGCTCTCCCTGATCCGCATCCTCGACGTACGGCAGGGCGACGGCACCTATGTGACGAGTCTCGACCCGCAACTGCTGCTGGAGGCGCTGAGCTTCGTCGTCGACTTCCACCGGGACGACACGGTGCTGGAGTTCCTGGCGGTGCGGCGCATTCTGGAGCCGGCGGCCACGGCGATGGCGGCGGCCCGGATCAGCGAGGACGAACTGGCCTCGCTGAGCGATCAGCTGGACGCGCTGGGCCCGCAGCCGTCGGTGGAGGAACTGGTCGCGGCAGACCTCGAGTTCCACCGCGGAATCGTGCAGTCCGCCGGGAACTCCGTACTGTGCTCGCTCCTCGACGGCCTGTCGGGCCCGACGACGCGGGCCCGGATCTGGCGCGGCCTGACCCAGGAGGACGCGGTCAGCCGCACGCTCCACGAACACCGCGCGATCCTGTCGGCACTGCGGGACCGCGACGCGGAGGCGGCGAGGTCGTGGGCGACAGTGCATGTGGCGAGCGTGGAGCAGTGGCTGCGGTCGACGCTGTAGCGGCGCGGAGCGATTCCCCTCCCCGCCCTCCCCCTACGGCCTGACGGCCGTGGGTACCCCTGGAGCGAGTCTGGGGGCACCCCCACCCCGGAACCGGGGCAAGCCCCGCGCCCCGTACCCCGCTTCGCGCAGTGGCCTCACCCCCCTACGCCCTGCGGGCGTGCCCCCGGACCGGCTGGATTTCGCACAGAGAATCCAGCCCCGCTCGGGGCAGGTTGAGGCCCTGGGGGTTCCCCACGGGACGGGTCCGCGACGGATCCCGCTCCCACCTTGTAGGGGCAGGTCCGGGGCGGAGCCCCCGCCTCCCACCCCGTAGGGCAGGCTCGGGACAGATCCCCCGCTCCCGCCCCCTCAGTCCTGCTTCTCCCCGCTCGCGAAGCGCGAGATCACCAGGGCCACGATGATGATCGCTCCGTTCAGGAACTGGTTCCACAGCGCCGGCACGCCGCCCAGCGTCATCACATTCACCACGAGCTGCAGCGTCAGTACACCGGTCAGCGCCCCGAACAGCGTTCCCCTGCCGCCCTTCAGGCTGATGCCGCCGATCACCGCCGCCGCGAAGACCTGGAAGATCCAGCCGTTGCCCTGGGTCGCCGCGACCGATCCGTAGTGCCCGGTGTACAGAACGCCCGCGAACGCCGCCAGCAGCCCCCCGATCGCCAGGACGATCCAGGTGATGCGGTCCACGCGGATGCCCGCCGCGCGGGCCGCCTCCGGGTTGCCGCCGATCGCGTACAGCGCGCGGCCGTGGCGCAGATACGCCAGCGCCGCGCCGCCCAGTGCGAACAGGGCGAGGCAGATCCACACCGCCGCGGGGGCGCCGAACCAGTCCGTCTTGCCGAGGTAGCGGAAGGACTCCGGCACGTCGGTGATCGACTTGCCCTCGGTGATGCCGATGTGGAGGCCCCGCAGCATCGTCAGCATGCCGAGCGTCGCGATGAAGCCGTTGACGCGCAGCTTCAGCATCAGGAAGCCGTTGGCCGCTCCGATCGCCATGCCGACCAGGAGACAGGTGGGGATGGCCATCCACACCGGCAGCAGTCCGAGCCCGGCGAACCGGCCGCCCTCCGTCGGCAGGACCAGCCACATGGCGATCACCGGCGCGATGCCGATGGTCGACTCCAGCGACAGGTCCATCCGGCCGCAGATGAGGATCAGCGCCTGTCCGAGGACGAGCAGGCTCAGTTCGGAGGACTGCTGGACGACACTGATGAGGTTGTTGGAGGTGAGGAAGACCGGCGAGACGATGAAGCCGATCACCATCAGCACGAGGATCACCGGCACCAGCGAGAAGTCGCTCCACCGGATGAGCCTGAGCCGCTCGCGCGGTCCCGCCGCGGCCCCGAGGTCGTCGGCCGTCAGCGGCCGTATGGTCCCGGTCATTTCTCCGCTCCCTGTTCTCCCACACCTTCCATGGCCGCGACCAGTTCCCCGTCGGTCCAGCCGCTGCCGAAGGCCGCGACCACCCGCCCGTGGAACAGCGCGAGCACCCGGTCGCACACCCGCAGATCGTCCAGCTCGTCCGAGATGATCACCGCGGCCCTGCCCTCACCGGCCACCTTCCGCACGACTCCGAGGAGGGAGTCCTTGGACTTCACGTCCACGCCCGCGGTCGGCCGGACCGCCACCAGTGCGCTGGGGTTGCGCGCCAGCGCGCGAGCGACGACGACCTTCTGCTGGTTGCCGCCGGACAGGCCCGAGACGGGCTGCGCGGGCCCCTGGGTCTTGATGTCGAGCGAGGTGATCATGGACTGGGCGAACTCCCTTGTACGCGAGGGCAGGACGGTCCCGTACGGGCCGAGCTGGTCGGTGACCGTGAGCGTGGCGTTCTCGGCGACACTGCGGTCCGGTACCAGGCCCTGGATGTGCCGGTCCTCGGGGATGTAGCCGATGCCGGCGTCCAGCGCGTGCGGCACGCTGCCGGGCTTCACCGCCATGCCGCGCACGGTCACCCGTCCCGCGGTCGCCCTGCGCATCCCGGCCAGCGTCTCGCCCAGCGCGGTGTTGCCGCTTGCCGCGGCACCGGCGATCCCGAGGACCTCGCCCGCCCGTACCTCGATGTCCAGCGGCTCGAACTCCCCCTCCAGGGCGAGCCCTTCGGTCCGCAGCACGGTCTCGGCCGCGCGGAGTTCACCCACGGGGGCGTGCCAGGCCGAGGCGCTGCTCGTGGCGTCGCCGGTCATCGCGGAGACCAGCTCGTGCTTCGGCAGTCCGGCGACGGGCGCGGTGATCACGTGGCGGGCGTCGCGGTAGACGGTGACCGTGGTGCACAGCTCGTACACCTCCTGCAGATGGTGCGAGATGAAGAGGAAGGCCACCCCCTGTTCCTGCAGTTCGCGCAGCTTGTCGAACAGCCGCTGGATGCCGCGGGCGTCCAGCTGGGCGGTCGGCTCGTCGAGGATGATCAGCCGGGCACCGAACGACAAGGCGCGCGCGATCTCGACGAACTGGCGCTGTTCGACGTCGAGATCCTTCGCCCGGGCGTTGGGGTCGACGCTCACCCCGTAGGCGGCGAGCAGTTCCGCGGCCCGCCGGCGCAGCCGCCGCCAGCCGATGAAGCGGCGGCCTTCCTCGAAGCGGCCCAGGAACAGGTTCTCGGCGACGGTCAGATCGGGGACGACCATCGACTTCTGGTAGACGCAGGCGACCTTGGACTGCCAGGCCGCTGTGTCGCCGAAGGCGGGCGCGGGTTCGCCGTTGAAGGTGACCGTTCCCGCGTCCGGCCGGTGCAGGCCGGTGAGCACGCTGACGAGGGTCGACTTGCCCGCGCCGTTGCGGCCGACGAGGGCGTGCGACTCGCCGGGCGCGACGGTGAGGCGGGCGCCGTCGAGCGCGAGGGTGGGCCCGAAGCGTTTGACGATGCCCTGTGCCTGGACTGCTGCCGCGGGGGCATGGTGCGCCATGGCTAGTTCTTCTTCTCCAGCTGGTTGGCCCACAGCTTGGGGTCGTCGACGTTCTCCTTGGTCACGAGCGGCGCGGGGAGCTGGTCCTCGTAGCCGTTCGGGATCTTGATGATCGTGGAGTCGTGGTCGGTCGGGCCTTCCTCGGGGGTCTTCCCCTGGAGTGCCCGGTCGGCCCAGTACAGCGCGTACTTGGCATAGAGGTCGGCGGGCTGGGAGACGGTGGCGTCGATCTTTCCGGCGCGGATCGCGTCCAGTTCCTCGGGGATGCCGTCGTTGGAGATGATCGTGATGTGGCCGGGCTCGCCGGGCGCCTTGAGCAGCTTCTTCTGTTCGAGGAGGGCGAGGGTGGGCTGGAGGAAGACACCGCCCGCCTGCATGTAGATGCCGTTGATGTCAGGGTGGGCGGCCAGCGTGGACTGGAGCTTGGCGGAGGCGACGTCGCCCTTCCACTCGGTGGCGAGCTCGAAGACCTTGATCCCGGGATAGTTCTCGTCCATGCAGGACTTGAATGCCTCGGAGCGGTCGCGTCCGTTGATGGAGGCCAGGTCGCCCTGGAATTCGACGACCTTGCCCTTGCCCTTGAGCTGCTCGCCCAGGTACTTGCATGCCTTCTCGCCGTACGCGCGGTTGTCGGCGCGTACGACCATGTAGACATTGCCCTTGTCGGGACGGGTGTCGACGGAGACGACGGGGATCTCCTTCTCCTCCAGCGTGCCCAGGGTCTCGGCTATCGCACCGGTGTCCTGGGGGGCCATGACGACCGCCTTGGCGCCCTGGTCGGTGAAGACCTGCACGTTGGAGACGAGCTTGCCGATGTCGTTCTGGGAGTTGGTCAGGGACAGCGCGTCGACGTCGCCGGCCTTGACGCCCTTCTCTATGTAGGTCTGGTAGGAGTTCCAGAAGTCGCTGTCGCTGCGCGGCAGATCGATGCCCACCTTGCCGGCGCCGGACTCGCTGTCCGTGCCGCGGTTGCAGCCCGCGAGGGCTGTGACGGCCAGAAGTACGGCGCAGGCCGCGGCACTTGTCGTACGCACTCTCATTGTCCCGTCCTTCGTGACGTCGGTGGTGGGGCGAGGGGGTGGGGCCGTGCGGTGGTGCTCAGGGGGCGGGGCGCAGTCTCAGGCCCTGCATGCCGCCGTCGACGGCGAGCGCGGTGCCGGTGATGGCGGCGGCGGCCGGGCTCGCGAGGTAGGCGATGGCGGCGGCGACCTCGTCGGCCGTCACCAGCCGGCCGGTGGGCTGACGGGCCTCCAGGGCTGCGCGCTCGGCCGCGGGGTCCGCGGCGCTGTTGAGCAGGCGGCCGATCCACGGGGTGTCGGCGGTGCCCGGATTGACGCAGTTGACGCGGATTCCTTCGCGGACGTGGTCGGCGGCCATGGCGAGGGTCAGGGAGAGCACGGCGCCCTTGCTGGCGCTGTAGAGGGCGCGCTGCGGCAGTCCTGCGGTGGCGGCGATGGAGCACGTGTGGGTGATCGAGACACAGCCGGGGCGCTCGGCCGCAGCGGCACGCAGATGCGGCAGCGCATGGCGGGCGACGCGGACCATGCCGGTCACGTTGATGTCCAGGACGCGGTGCCATTCATCGTCCGGGTTGTCGGTGACGGTTCCGATCGCGCCGACGCCGGCGTTGGACACGACGGTGTGCAGCCCTCCGAACTCGCCGGCGGCCGCGTCGACGGCCGTGCGGACGGCGTCGTCGTCGGTGACGTCGGCCTTGAGCGCGAGGACGCCCGCGGGAACTCCCGCACTCTCCCGGTCCAGTACGGCGACACGCGCTCCCCGCTGCCGCAGCAGGGCTGCGACGGCGGCGCCGATGCCGGACGCTCCCCCGGTGACCAGGGCGCCGATCCCGGCGAAGTCCTGTGCGGCACTCATGAGTTGACCTCCAGGCACCTGCGGCGGGCCCCCCAGACGGGACCGTGCGGATAACGGTGGGCGGCGAGGGACGCCGGCTTCATGCGGGCGGAGAAGCCCGGGGCACGGGGTGCGGTGTACCGTCCGTCGGCGATCACGGCCGGGTCCACGAAGTGCTCGTGGAGGTGGTCCACGTATTCGATGACACGGTCCTCCCAGCTGCCGGAGACGGCGACGAAGTCGAACATGGCCAGATGCTGGACCAGTTCGCACAGCCCTACCCCACCCGCATGCGGGCAGACGGGGACGTCGAACTTGGCGGCGAGCAGAAGAATGGCGAGGTTCTCGTTGACCCCGGCGACCCGCGCGGCGTCGATCTGCACGAAGTCGACCGCCCCGGCCTGCAGCAGTTGTTTGAACACGACACGGTTGGCTGCGTGTTCGCCGGTGGCGACCTTGACCGGCTGTCCGGCCCGTACGGCGGCATGGCCCAGTATGTCGTCGGGGCTGGTCGGTTCCTCGATCCAGTGCGGCTCGTACGGCGCGAGCGCGGTCATCCAGCGGACCGCGTCGGCCACGTCCCAGCGCTGGTTGGCGTCGACGGCGATGCGTACCGAGGGTCCGACCGCGGCCCTGGCGAGCTTCATCCGCCGGACGTCGTCGTCGATGTCACCGCCGACCTTCAGCTTGATCTGCCCGAACCCGTCGGCAACGGCCTCCTTGGCGAGCCGCACCAGCTTCTCGTCGGTGTAGCCGAGCCAGCCCGGCGACGTGGTGTACGCGGGGTAACCGCGTTCGCGCAGGAGCGAGGCGCGCTCGGCGCGGCCCGGCTCCGCGGCGCGCAGGATGGCGAGTGCCTCGTCGGGGGTGAGGACGTCTGTCAGATAGCGGAAGTCGACGAGCGCGACGAGTTCCTCGGGGGTCATGGAGGACAGGAACTCCCAGACGGGCAGGCTGGCCCGGGTGGCGGCGAGGTCCCAGGCCGCGTTGACGACCGCGCCGGCCGCCATGTGCATCACGCCCTTCTCCGGGCCGAGCCAGCGCAGTTGGGAGTCGTGCGTGAGGTCGGTGTGCAGTGCGGCGAGTGCGGCCGGAGTGACGGGCGCGGGGCGCCCGATCACATAGGGCCGCAATGCTTCGATCGCAGCGGCGACGACATCGTTTCCCCGTCCTATGGTGAAGCAGAATCCGTGGCCCTCGCCGCCGTCGTCCAGACGCAGCACGACATAGGCGGCGGAGTAGTCGGGGTCCGGGTTCATGGCGTCGGATCCGTCGAGCTGTTCCGAGGTGGGGAAGCGGATGTCGTGGACCTCGAACTCCGTGACGGTCTGACTCATGCACGCACCCCCGGTGAGACGGACATCGGACCTCTCGTGGACATCCGATGTATAGCGCCGCTCACGCGCCACCGTCCAGGGTCAGGACAGAAATTCCGCGCACAGCTCGGATGAATCGTCGTCACGGACCCCCGAAGGACCAGCTCGCCGGTGGCACCGCGAACTTCACCCGGCCGTGCAAGGGGGCTGCGGCGGGGCACCCGGAAAGCCGTAAGGTTGAGGCCGTACTGAAGAGAACTTCGGAAGGAGGCCTGGGTGATCGAGCTCGAGGGGGTACCCGAGCTGATCGACCCGGTCATGGTGGCCGCGTTCGAGGGCTGGAACGACGCCGGCGATGCTGCCTCCACCGCGGTCGCGCATCTCGACCGGGAATGGAAGGGCGAGGTGTTCGCGGCGCTCGACGCCGAGGACTACTACGACTTCCAGGTCAACCGGCCCACGGTGTGGCTGGACGGCGGTGTACGGAAGATCACCTGGCCCACCACCCGGCTCTCGGTCGTCCGCGTCGGCGGCGACAAGCCGCGCGACCTGGTTCTGGTCCGGGGCATCGAGCCGTCCATGCGCTGGCGTTCGTTCTGCAACGAGATCCTGGGGTTCGCGCACGAACTGGGCGTCGAGATGGTGGTGATCCTGGGCGCACTGCTCGGCGACACCCCGCACACTCGGCCCGTGCCGGTCAGCGGCATCACCTCCGACCCGGAGCTGGCGCGGACGATGGATCTGGAGGAGACCCGCTACGAGGGGCCGACGGGCATCGTCGGCATCCTCCAGGAGGCGTGCACACACGCCGGGGTCCCGGCGGTGAGCCTGTGGGCCGCGGTCCCGCACTACGTCTCCCAGCCGCCCAACCCGAAGGCCACGCTGGCGCTGCTCAACCGTCTCGAGGACCTGATCGAGCTGCGGATCCCGCTGGGCGAGCTGCCCGAGGACGCGCGTGCATGGCAGCTGGGCGTGGACCAACTGGCCGCCGAGGACAGCGAAGTGGCCGAGTACGTCCAGACGCTGGAGGAGGCGCGGGACACGGCGGAGCTGCCCGAGGCGTCGGGCGAGGCCATCGCCCGTGAGTTCGAGCGGTATCTGCGGCGTCGCGACGGCGGCCCCGGCGGACATGCGACGGACGGCGGCGAGGGCAGCACCTATCTGCGGGACACCTCCAGCGGCCGGACCCGGCCGCCGATGCCGCCCCGCACGGAGTCCGAGCCGGATTCGCCTGCGGAGCCCGGAGCCGGACCCGAGACGCGCGGTGACGAGGAGGACGACGGTTCCGAGGACTCGTCCGAGGACTGAGCAGTACGGGAGCGGGGTGGTGCCGGCCGGCACCACCCCGCTCCCGCGTTCGGCCGCCGGCCGTCCCGGTCACACCCGGTCGACGGCGACCGCGTCGTACTCGGTGTCCGGCGTCGGCGGTACGTCGAAGCGGGCGTTGGGCAGGTAGATCCGGTCGCCCCAGGCCGCGGCCGTCGTCGGGATGCGGAAGCGTGGGTCGGTGACGCGGGCGATCGGCACGCCTTGGGTGCACGCGCCGTTCAACCGCACCACGTCGACCTGGTTCAGCTGCTGCTGGACGATGTACAGATGACGGCCGAGGAGCAGCAGACCGTCACCGTTGGGGACGACGAGGTCGCCGAGATCGACCCGGCGGGCGGTGCCGTCGCGCGGCTCGACCCGCATCAGCGATCCACCCTCGACCACCGTGTTCACCACCAGCAGCGCGCTGCCGTCCGGTGTGCGGGCGATGCCGTTGGCCGTGAAATCGGTGCCCTGCTCCCACTCGCCGCCCAGCGGCAGGGTGGCCACCTCGCGCCCGGGCTCCCCCTGGCGGTCCAACTCCAGCCGGTAGAGCTGAGGGTGGAAGGAGTCCGTGAACCATGCGGCGCCGGGCGTCAGCACCACGTCGTTCACCATCGAGCCCGTCGCACCGACCGTGAAGTTCCGCACGAGGTCGCCGGAGCGCACATCGGCGACGCGGATCTCCCGGCTGAAGCCGCCGGAGAGGAAAAGCCGCCGCTCCTGCCGGTCGATCTTCAGGCCGATCACGGAGCGGTCCGCGCCCAGTCCCCTGACGGCGACCCGGCCGCGACCGGTGGCCAGGCTCGCCCGGTACACATCGCCGTTGGCGATCGAGCCGAACCAGGCGTACGGGCTGCGGCCGATGGCGATGCCCTCGGGCTGGAACCCGTTCGGCAGGGGGAAGCGCGTCGGCCACGTCCCGCCGGGGGCGGCTCGGGCCGCACCGGCCATCGGCCCGACGAGCCCGGCCGCGCCGACGGCGGCGGCCGCGCCGAGAACCTCTCTGCGTGCGAAGGAACGTTCCACGGTGCGTCCTTCCGGCAACTGGTGGACTGGACGGCTGCCCTCTGGAGGCGAAGGCCTCCCTACGGCGCTTGTGCCGTCAGCTCATCACATGCCGGGGGGGACCCGTCGGTGGAACGTCCAAGCGGAGTGGCAGGCTCCTGCCCCGGGGCGTGCACGCCCCGGGGCCGCCCTCGGTCCTTACAGCGCCACACCCAGCAGCGCGTCGACCGCGCGGGACACGAGCCCCGGCGCGCCCTCGTCCGTGCCGCCGGCGGACTCCTGCGAGGCGGCCCAGCGGTCCACCGCGACGAGCGCGGCGGGGGCGTCGAGGTCGTCGGCGAGCGCCTCGCGGATCTCCTCGACCAGCGCGTCCGCGGACGGTCCGTCGGGCCGGGAGACGGCCGCGCGCCAGCGGGCGAGACGCTCCACGGCCTCCTGAAGCACCGCGTCGGTCCACTCCCAGTCGGCGCGGTAGTGGTGCGAGAGCAGGGCGAGCCGGATGGCCGCGGGGTCGACACCGTTGCGGCGGAGCGTGGAGACGAAGACGAGATTGCCCTTGGACTTGGACATCTTCTCGCCGTCCAGGGCGACCATGCCCGCGTGGACATAGGCCTTCGCGAACGGGTACTCGCCGGTCAGCGCCTGCGCGTGCGAGGCACCCATCTCGTGGTGCGGGAAGACGAGGTCGGAGCCGCCGCCCTGCACGTCGAAGCCCATGCCGAGGTGGTCGAGGGCGATGGCCACGCACTCGATGTGCCAGCCGGGCCGGCCGGGGCCGAGGCTCGCGCCGTCCCAACGGGGCTCGCCCTCGCGGGCGGCCATCCACAGCATCGGGTCGAGGGGGTTCTTCTTGCCGGGGCGCTCGGGGTCGCCGCCGCGCTCCGCGGACAGCAGCCGCATGGCCTCGGCGTCGAGCCGGGACACCTCGCCGAAGTGCGGGTCGGCCTCCACGGAGAAGTAGACGTCGCCTTCGAGTTCGTAGGCGGCGCCGGCGTCCCGCAGCCGCTCGACGAGCGGGACGATGCCCGGTATCGCCTCCACAGCACCGATGTAGTGCTGCGGCGGGAGCATGCGCAGGGCGGTCATGTCCTCGCGGAACAGGGCGGTTTCGCGCTCGGCGAGCTCGGTCCAGTCATGCCCGTCGCGGATCGCGCGCTCGAGCAGCGGATCGTCCACGTCCGTCACGTTCTGGACGTAGTGAACCTGCCGCTTGGTGTCGAGCCACACGCGCTGCACGAGGTCGAACGCGTTGTAGGTCGCCGCGTGACCCAGGTGGGTCGCGTCGTACGGCGTGATGCCGCAGACGTAGATACGGGCGACGGGACCGGGGTCGAGGGTCACAGGACCACCGGTCGCGGTGTCGTGGATCGTGAGGTCGCGGCCCTTGCCAGGCAGGGCGGGGACCTCGGAAGCGGGCCAGGCATGCATGCATTGAGCCTAACCGGACGCATGTTCCGCATACGAACCGGATCACTGCTCTTGGCCGATCGGGCGTTCTTGCGATCGGCGGCGCGATGTGCCTGGCCCGGGCGCTACACGGGAGGCCAGGGAATCGCAGGCCATTCCCCGGACGGGGCGGGATGGGTGCCGGACCCGAGAAGCGCCGCGACCCGGGCGCGGACGGCGGCGACCTCGGCCGGGGTGAGCAATTCGGCCAGTCGGGTGGCGAGCGGGGATCCGTCGGCGAGTTCCGTGGCCACGGACCCCAGCGTCTCGGCGGCTTCCGCGGGCAACGGCTCCCCCGCCCACCCCCACAGCAGGGTGCGCAGTTTGTCCTCGGTGTTGAAGGTGACCCCGTGGTCGATGGCGTACAGCTCGCCGTCGGCCGTCGGCAGCAGATGCCCGCCCTTGCGGTCCGCGTTGTTGATCACCGCGTCGAGCACGGCCAGCCGGCGCAGCCGTGCGTCGTCGGCGTGCACCAGCAGCGCCGTGCGCCCTTCCCCGACGTCCGCGAAGCCCACGGCCTTCCAGCCGTCGCCGGGCTCCTCGTCCTCGACGAGCGCCAGCAGCGACGCCTCCGGGTCGGCCTCGATCCACAGCTGCACCATGCCCTGGCCGTACGGGCCGTCCCGCAGCACGGTCGGCGGCACGAGACCCCAGCCGGTCGCCTCCGAGAGCTCGTACGCCGCCACCTCGCGCTGGGCGAGTGTGCCGTCGGGGAAGTCCCACAGCGGGCGCTCGCCCGCGATGGGCTTGTACACGCAGTGGGCCTCCTCGCCCTCGTACGCGACGGAGCAGTAGAGCACGGCGTTCGACGCCTCGCGGACCCGTCCGCGTACGGTCAGCTCGCCCTTCGCCAGCAGCGTCAGCACATCGGTGGTGCTCACGCGCCCCTTCGGTATCCGTTCTGGCGAGGGCATACGTGTCCTTCCGGATCGAGCGGCAGACTGCACAGCGGGCACGGCGGCCGGCCGGCGTTCACCACATCCAGCGCTCGCTTGGCGAAGGCCCTCGCCTGGACACCGGTCAGCCGGACACGCAGCATCGGCGGGCCGTTCTCCTCGTCCTGCAGCAGCCGTTCCTCGGCCTCCGCGAGGTCTTCCTCGGACTCCGCGTCGAGTTCGACGAGCGCCTGCGCCTCGACGATCATGCGCTGTTCCTCGCCGTCCCAGGCCAGCGCCATCGTGCCGACACGGAACTCCTCCTCGACCGGGTTGTCGAGCGGCGCGGTGTCGGTGACGTCCGCGGGGACCATGGCCGGGACGGGCGCATTGCCCCCGGTGCGGCGGACCACCTCGTCCAGCAGCTCGTCGATCCGCTCGGCGAGCGCGGCAACCTGAGTCTTCTCCAGAGCGACGCTGGTGACGCGCCCTGCGGCGGAAGCCTGCAGGAAGAACGTACGGCGTCCAGGCAACCCGACCGTGCCGGCAACGAAACGCTCCGGCGGGTCGTAGAGGAACACCTGACGGGACACGTTCTGTCTCCCTTGGGATCGGTCTTCGAATCGGGGCTTCAGGTTTTCACGGGACTTCGGTTTTCGGCCCGTCCACCCTACTGCGCGGATCGATCACGGTGCGCCCGCGCCGCCCCCCACGACGGCCCGGCCCTTCTCCTCGGTGCGCGCCTCGTCCCCTCCGCCGCGGGGCACGAGCGGGCCGAAGTCGCCGGTGTCGCCCAGCCGCAGCAGGAACGGGCGTGTCCGGGTGTAGCGGATCGCGGTCACGGAACACGGCTCGACGTGGATGCGCTGGAAGAGGTCGAGGTGCATGCCGAGGGCATCGGCCACCAGGGACTTGATGATGTCCCCGTGCGAGCACATCGCGTACACGGCGCTCTCCCCGTGCGCCTCCTCGATCCGGGCGTTCCAGTCGCGGACGGCGTCGACCGCGCGGGCCTGCATGGCGCGCATCGACTCGCCGCCGGGAAAGGCTGCCGCGGACGGATGCTGCTGGACGACCTCCATCAGCGGCTCGTCGGCGAGTTCCGCGAGCTTGCGGCCCGACCAGTCGCCGTATCGGCACTCGCCGATCCGCTCGTCGGTGTCCAGGACCAGCCCGGGCCGTGCGTCGAGCAGTGGCTGCACGGTCTCCCGACAGCGCTCCAGCGGGCTGGAGACCACAGCGGCGAGCGGTACTCCGTCGAGCCGGGCCGGCAGTGCGGCCGCCTGCGCGGCGCCGCGGTCGTCGAGGTGCACACCGGGCATCCACCCGGCGAGCACCCCGGCGGTGTTGGCGGTGGAACGTCCGTGGCGTACGAGGATCAGCGTGGCCATGGGGGCCAGCCTACGGAAAGGGGCTGTCGGGCGGGGCGGGAGCGTGCCCGCGGCGCGGGCAGGCAAGGATGCGCGCAGCGATCGTGGATGTGCCGTTCGCGTCGTGGTCCGGCATCGGCGTGACGAAACCCCCTGCCGACGTCGCAGTCGGCAAGGGGCTCCTGCCTGCCCTCGCGGCGGCTCGCTCAGCGGTTGTTGGGGGGCGCTGCGGGACCGGAGGCAGCGGCAGAGGCAGAGGCAGAGGCGGCGGCTGAACCGCCGCCGGAGGCAGCCGCAGCGGAGGACGCGGCGGCTGCGGAACCGCCGCCGGAGGCAGCGGCAGAGGCAGAGGCAGCCGCGGCGGCCGAGCCCGGGGCGATGATCCCGTTGACGGGTTCGACAACCGCGTCGTCCTGGGTGGCGGGCACACTGTCCTCGTCGTCCTTGGTGCCCTTGACGTCCTTGGTGCCCTTGGCGGCGGGCGACTTGTCCTTGTCGGCCAGGACTTCGGGGCCGGAAACCCCTCCCTTGCCCTTCTTCTTGCCGTCGGCCGCAGGCCTCGCCTCACCGTTCGAGACGGTCACGGCACCTTCGCTCCCGGAGTTGCTGACCGCAGAGCAGCCGTTCTGGTGCAGGACGATGACGTCGCCCTGAGCGAAGGTGCAGTTGCTGCCGGTGACCACGACTTCACGGTCGTCGGCCGCGGCAACCGAAGCCGAGAGTCCGACGATGGCAGTGGCTGCGAGTATCACGGCGGCGAGCCTGGGTGTCTTGCGCATTACGTTCTCCATGTTCTGTTCCTGCTCCACGGCAGGAACGAAGGCTGTGTTCCGCCACCGAGTCTTTGCACAGGGCCGGTCATGCGCGCGCCGGGAGATCCATCCGGATGACCGCCTCGGACGGCCGCGGTACTGCTTCACTGTGCCGCGGGGAGACGTGGGTCGAGCGCGGTGAGGAACTCGGCCACCGCCTGATTCAACGACGGGCGACCGGACATGATCGTCCCCAGAGGGGCGAGAATGTGACGCGGATGTCCGCATTCTTTATGTGGCCGACCGACGTGGAGAAATGCTCGGATGATCGTAGATTGCGCAATTTACCGTGCCGGACGCCGCACCGATGGGCCGTCCGACTTCTCCGATGCCCTGGAGGAGGCGAGGGCCACCGGTGACGCGTTCTTGTGGATCGGTCTGCACGAGCCGACGGCGGCCGAGTTCGACCATGTCGCCGAGGAGTTCTCACTGCATCCGCTGGCGGTGGAGGACGCCCTCAAGGCACACCAGCGGCCGAAGCTCGAGGTCTACGACGATTCACTGTTCGTGGTGCTCAAGCCGGTGGTGTACGAACCGAAGAGCGACACCGTCAGCGCCGGTGAACTCATGGTCTTCATAGGGGATTCGTTCGTGGTGACGGTCCGGCACGGCGAGGGCGCACCGCTGGGGGCCGTACGCGAGCGGCTGGAGGCCGAGCCGGGGGTGCTGCGCCACGGACCGACGGCCGTGCTCTACGCGATCAGCGACGCGGTCGTCGACCACTACATCGACGTCGCGGCCGAACTCCAGGTGGACCTGGAGGAGTTGGAGGCCGAGGTCTTCGCACCGGGCGGAAAGAAGGACGCCAGGAACCCGGCGAGCCGGATCTACACCTTCAAACGGCAAGTACTGGAGTTCCGCCGGGCGGCGGGTCCTCTCGCGGCGCCGATGGCACGGCTCGCGGGGGCGTCGGTGCCGTTCGTCCATGAGCACTCGCAGCCGTTCTTCCGGGACGTGAACGACCATCTGACGCGGGCGAACGAGCAGGTGGACGGCCTGGACCGGCTGCTGTCGGACATTCTGGCCGCCCATCTCGCGCAGATGGGCGTGCGGCAGAACGACGACATGCGCAAGATCTCGGCGTGGGCGGCCATGGCCGCTGTCCCCACCATGGTCGCGGGGATCTACGGGATGAACTTCGACCACATGCCGGAGACGCACTGGGCGTGGTCGTATCCGGCGGTGGTGCTGCTGATGGCGGGCGCGGTGTTCGGACTGCACCGGCTGTTCAAGCACCGGGGCTGGCTGTAGGCGCCGGCGGGGATCGGATCAGAACGCGGGGGCGGCGGCGGGCGGCCCGTCCAGGGCGCCGCGGCGCTCCGGCATCTTCAGCGAGACCATGCGGTGCCAGCCACCGAACCGTTCGTACGCGTACATCGCGTGGATGCCCGCGGCGAGGGCGGCCGACTTGGCCCGCGGCCACTGCAGCAGCCTGCCCATGTGGGACATCACCGCGAGGCTGACGTCACGGTAGATCCTGATCTCGCTCAGCGCGCTCTCGCGCAGCACCCGGTGGATCGTGCGGCCGTGGCCGGCGGCGGCGAGACGGAGCAACTCCTCGTGGCAGTAAGCCAGATGGTTGTCCTCGTCGCCGGAGATCATGTGGATCGCCCGGCCGACCTCGGGGTGGTCGCCGAAGTACTTCACCAGCATGATCATCTGGTCGGCGGCGCGCTGCTCGGTGACACGGCTGTGCGACAGATAGACGACGATGTCGTCCTCGGTCAGGGGTTCGTCCCGGCGCAGCTTGTCGTGCGCGAGGCCGATGCCGCTCTGCTCGAGCAGCCTCGTGTAGTCCGTCTCGGGCGGGACGGGCACGGGTTCGAGCTGCCGCTTCTTCAGCAGGGCGTTGAAGATCCGGCCGTGCTTGTCCTCGTCCGCGCCGTGCCGGGTGATCTTCGGGGCGAGGTGGCGCATGCTCTCGGGGACGAGGGCGGCGATCCGCGCGTTCTCCCAGCCGCCCTGGGTCTCGCCGCTGGCGGCGATGGAGCAGAACAGCCGGTAGCTGTCGTCGCTGTCGATGATCTCCTGGAAAAGACTTCGGGCCGAGAGCATGTCTGCCACCTCCGTCAAGGCGTCCGCAAAGAACGAGTCAAATGCGGGACGCCGAACGAGGCAACAGGTGGCGGGAGGAACGCGTCCGAATGGATGACGCGACGCACGGCACAGCGGCAGTAACCGCATGGCGGGTCGCGCGTTGTACCGCATGACGGCCGTGGCGGGGAAGACCCCCGAGCCCCCACCACGGCCGCAGACCTGTCAGGCGAGGCCGGCCCGCTCCAGGGCCTCGGTGCCGGCGCGCAGCGCGGTGATCCGCTCGTCGAGCGTGAAGCCGGCCGGGGCGAGGGTGAGGGTGGTGACCCCGGCCGCCGCGTACGCCTGCATCCGGTCGGCGATCCGCTCCACCGGGCCGAGCAGGGCCGTCTGGTCGATCAGCTGATGCGGGACCGCGGCGGCCGCGCCCGCCTTGTCGCCGTCCAGGTACTTGTCCTGGACCTCGGCGGCTTCCTTCTCGTAGCCCATGCGCTGGGCGAGCTGGTTGTAGAAGTTCTGCTTGCGGCTGCCCATGCCGCCGACGTAGAGGGCGGTGTACGGGCGGAACATGTCGGCCAGTCCGGTCACGTCGTCGCCGAGGGCGAGCGGCACGGTCGGACAGACGTCGAAGCCGTCCATCGTCTTCCCGGCCTTCTCGCGGCCCGCGCGGATGTGCTTGATCGCGGTGTCCTCGAGATGGTCCGCGGACGGGAAGATCAGCAGGGCCCCGTCGGCGATCTCGCCGGTCTGCTCCAGGTTCTTCGGGCCGATGGCGGCGATGTAGAGCGGGATGTGCTCGCGCTGCGGGTGGACGGTGAGCTTGATCGGCTTGCCGGGCCCGTCCGGGAGCGGCAGCGTCCAGTGCTCGCCCTCGTAGGAAAGGCGCTCGCGGGTCATCGCCTTGCGGACGATCTCGACGTACTCGCGGGTGCGGGCCAGCGGCTTGTCGAACTTGACGCCGTACCAGCCCTCGGAGACCTGCGGACCCGATACGCCGAGGCCGAGGCGGAAGCGTCCACCGGACAGCGAGTCGAGGGTGGCCGCGGTCATCGCGGTCATCGCGGGCTGACGGGCCGGGATCTGGAGGATCGCGGAGCCGACGTCGATCCGCTCGGTCTGGGCGGCGACCCAGCTGAGCACGGTGGGGGCGTCCGAACCATAGGCCTCGGCCGCCCAGCAGACGTCGTAGCCGAGCCTGTCGGCCTCCTGTGCGACGGCGAGGTTGTCGCCGTCCATCCCCGCACCCCAGTAGCCGAGGTTGATGCCGAGCCGCATAACCGCTCCCTCTTACTGATCAGTAACGTCCCTTTTCCGGGGACTCTAGCGCGGGTGCCGGGCATCCGGCAGGGGGAGGTTGTCCACAGGCTCTCTCGGCGTGGGCCCTTGGCCAGTAATCTCAGCGCCCATGGAGCAGAGGCATCTCGGCCGTACCGGCCTGCGTGTGTCCCGCATCGGGCTCGGCACCCTGACATGGGGCCGGGACACCGGTGAACACGACGCCGCCGACCAGTTGAAGGCGTTCTGGGAGGCGGGCGGGACACTGGTCGACACGGCCGACGTCTACTGCGGCGGGGATGCCGAGTATCTGCTGGGCCGGCTGGTCGAGCGGCTGGTGCCCCGGCACGACCTGGTCATTGCCACGAAGGCGGGAAGCGTGCCCGACCCCGACCGTCGCTTCGACGGCTCACGGGGACATCTGCTGGCCGCGCTCGACGCATCGCTGGAGAGGCTCGGGACGGACTACGTGGACCTGTGGCAGGTGCACGCCTTCGACCCGCACACCCCGCTGGACGAGACGCTCACGGCGCTCGACATCGCAGTCGCCACTGGGCGTGCGCGATACGCCGGCGTGTCGAACTTCTGCGGCTGGCAGCTCGCGAAGGCCGCGACCTGGCAGTTGTCCGCGCCGGGCGTGAGGACGCGTCTGGCCAGCACGCAGATGGAGTACTCGCTGCTGCAGCGCGGTGTGGAGCGCGAGGTACTGCCCGCGGCGCTCGACCTCGGGGTGGGGCTGCTGCCGTCGTCGCCGCTGGGGCGCGGGGTGCTCACCGGCAAGTACCGGGCGGCGACGCCGTCCGACTCGCGGGGGGCCTCGGACCACATGGCGCCGTTCGTCGAGCCGTATCTCGACGAGGCTGCGAGCCGCATCGTCGACGCGGTGGCGACGGCGGCGGACGGCCTCGCGGCGACACCGCTGGAGGTGGCTTTGGCGTGGGTCCGTGACCGCCCGGGCGTGGTGGCCCCGATCGTGGGCGCACGCAACGCGCAGCAGCTCACGGCGGCGTTGTCAGTGGAGGCGCTTAGTCTTCCTGACGAGATCTGCCAGGCGCTGGACGATGTTTCGGCGCCGGTGCACCGCTACCCCGACCAGGACTGGAGCACCCTGTGACCGCGCCGACCCCGGGGCCGCACCCCGACTCCGAGCCCGAGGCGACCGCGCGGGGCGACGCATCGTCGCCGGGTCCCGAGGAGTCTCCCCGTGCCGAGGCGCAGCCGCCCGGATCCGGACCTGCGCCGGAGGCCGATGCCGCCGATGCGGGGGCGGAGGATGCCGACGGAGCCGAGGGCGACGCCGAGGCCGCCCCGGCCGACGGGTCCGAAGGCCCGGAAGGCGTCGCCGCCGAAGGAGGGCCCAGCGAGGCCGAGGCCGAGATCACCGCGCAGCGGGAGTTGCGTGCGCGGATCGAGCAGCGGAAGGCCGAGCGGGACAAGCCCATCAAGAGCGGGACGAAGCTCAGCGGCAAGGCCGCCGATCTCCTCGCCGCCGTCCGGGCGGTGGAGAGCGGTGACGCGGCCGGCGGCGCCTTCTTCGACGAGGCACCGGCAGCACCTCGCCGGCCTGCGGCCGGCCCTGCCCCCGTGGCCCCCGCGAAGGCGGCACCCCCGCTGCCTCGGGAGGCCTCCCCCGAGACCGTCGACACCGTACGGGCCCTGCTGGCCAAGGGTGGCGCGCCCGAGCACCTCGCGGCACAGGTCGCCGAGGTGTTCGGCGAGTCCGCCGGGGACCGGCTGGCCGAGGACCCGTGGCAGTTGCTGGCCGTGCCCGGCGTCCGCCCGGAACAGGCCGACGGATTCGCGCGTGCCCTGCTGGGCGCGGAGTGCGGGCCGGACGACACGCGCCGGACGGTGGCGCTCGTGACCTGGCTGCTCGAGCGGGCCGCGCTGCAGGGGCACACCGCGCTGGATGCCTCCGCCGTCCGGACCGCCCTCGGCGAACGGCAGGTGACCGACGCGGACGAGGCGGTGCAGCAGGCCGTCGGCGACGGAGCCGTCCTGGTCTTCCAGGAGGGCGTGCCGGACGAGGCGGACGAGCAGGACGCCGCACCCGTGACGGTCCTCCTCGGCCTCGACCGGTATGCGATGGCCGAGGAGAGCCTCGCCGACGGCCTGGCCCGGCTGGTCAGGACGGGACCCTCGGACGAGTGGGAGGGACCAGAGCTGGTCCGTGCTGCCGGAGCGCACGGCCTTGTCGTGCACACCGGCGGCGAGGCCGCCCGCGCCGAGCCGGCCGCCCTGGTCGCGAAGGCTCGCGAGTTCGGACTGCGCGCCGCCGTCGCCACGCACTGCGAGAACGGCAGCCGACGGCTGGGGGCGGATGCCGGTGCCGTCACGGTCCCCGCCCTGCTCTCCGGCGCGGGCGGCCCCGGGCGGGACGAGGACGGGGCGCTCGCCCTCGACCTGCTGGTCGTTCTCGACGCTCCGCAGCTGGACGTGGAGACCGCGGCGGTGCTGGTCGAGTCGATGCCCGACGGCAGCCGGCTCGTGCTGAGCGGCGACCCCGGGGTGCTCGGGTCGGCGGGTGCGGGGCGGGTGTTCGCGGACATCCTTGCCTCCCGGGTGTGTCCGCAGATCGCCTCGCGTACGCCCGACCCCGGTCCGATCGGCGAGCTGGTGTCCGGCATCGGCATCGGGGAGCTGCAGCAGGTGGCGGCGCCCGGCAAGGAGGTCGTGATCGTCCCCGTGAGGGACGCCGGCGAGGCCGTGCACCGCACGGTGCAGCTGGTCGCCGACTCGGTCCCGCGTGCCATCGGCGTGCCGGCCGCGCAGACGCAGGTGATCACCGTCGGCCACGGTGGCTCAGCCGGCACGCGCGCGCTCAACACCGCGCTCAAGCAGCGGCTGAACCCCGGCCCGGGCCGGTTCGGCGGCTTCGACCCGGGTGATCGCGTCGCGCTGTCCCAGGGACCCGGCAGGACGTTGACGGGCACGGTGGTCTCGGCGGATGCCGACGGGCTGCATCTGGACTGCGACGGCACCCGGACCGTGGTCCCCAAGGAGCGGGTCGAGTCGTCGCTGCGCCACGGCTGGGCTCTGACGGCACACCAGGCCGCGGGGATGCGGTGGCCGGCCGCTGTGGTCGTGCTGCCGGGGGACGCCGCCCAGGGGCTGAGCCGACCGTGGGTGTACACCGCGTTCGGCCGCGGGGAGAGGCACCTGTCCGTGGTGCACGGTGTCGACCAGGCGCTCCCCCGTGCCGTGTCCGAGGTACTTGCCGCCGAGCGCACCACCCGGTTGCGCCCCCTGCTCGAAGGGCTGCTCGCGACGCCGGGGGCTTAGGGCGTGGACAAGGGCCCGGCCCGGTACGACGCGATGCGGTCGTACCGGGCCGGGCCGGCGGAGCTCGGGGCGGATCAGCTGAGGCCTCGCGCGGGGTCACGCCCGCTCGGCGGCGTCCTCCCCGTCCTCGGCCAGGTCGTCCTCGTCGAAGACGGCGCTGACGTCGAACCGGCACACGACCAGTTCGGGATCTGCCTGGTCGAACGGAACACTGAGCCATTCACCCGGTTCGGGCAGTTCGTCCGCTGCCGACACCCACAGCGTGGAGTCGCCCTCCTCAAGGCCGAATTCCTTGTGCCGGGAGGCGATTTCGTCCGGTTCGTACTCGCCGAAGAGCACGCCGAGCGCCGCGTGCACGCTCGCACCGACGACCGGTGCGTTCGCGGACCGGCTCTCCTCGTCCGGATCGACATCGGCGATGCGCTGCGCCTGGGCGAGCAGCCGCTGCGGCTCGATCACGGCGTAGTCGCGCCGGATCAGCACACTGAGGGCGTTCGGCTCCTCGGGGCCCGTGTACGGCGGCAGTGAGTCGTCGGCACCCGGGATCTCGAAGGGTGTCACCTCGTCGTAACGGTCGTAGAGCCGCTCGTCGTACGCCTCCGCCGCCGCGGCGAGCGCGTTGAAGGCGTCGAAGACGGCCGTGTCGTCCTCTCCCGTGCGGTTCTCGACCGCCTCGAGGTGGCGGTCCAGTGCGGCTTTGACCGCCTCCGCGGCGGCACGTACCTCGGCAGCGGTGGGCTGCGCAGCATCAGACATAGTGCAGACGCTATCCGTACCGGGCCGCTGCCCGCACAATAGATGCGATGCCGGAATACGAATTTGTCGACGTGTACGTGCCGCGCGGGGTCTCCCGCAACGAAGCGACCCGTCTGCTGACCGACCATGCCGAGTACGGACACTGGGAGTTGGACCGACTGACGCTGCACCGGGACGGGAGCCGCCGCGTGCGGTTGCGCCGGCGCATCATCCGCCAGGTGCGCGCCACCTGGTGAACCGGCGGCCGGGCTCACAGGACGAGCCCGGCCGAAGGACGAGGAGAAGCGAAGAAGGAGCGGGCCCGTTCTGTGCGGGACCCGCTCCTTCCCTGTGACCACCGAAGCGGAACCGATCAGGCCGCGGCCCGGGAGCGACGGTAGAGAAGCGCACCGGCGAGCAGCAGCCCGACGCCGGCCGGCGCGAGCACGTCGACCGCGTCGACGCCGGTCACGGCGAGCTGGGTACCGGGGATGTTCCGCTCGCCCCCCTGACTCTTCGGGGGCTCCGGAGTCTGCGGAGTGCCGGGCTCGCCCGGGGTCTCCGGCTGCTCGGGATTCCCCGGGTGCCCGGGCGTCGAAACGTTCGCGCATTCGTTGCCGAGCGACGGGTTGAGAAGTCCACCGATCGTGACGCTGTTCCCGCACGCGTTGACGGGGACGTCGATCGGCACCTGGACGTTGTTGCCGGAGCCCACGCCGGGAGAGTTGCTCGTTTTACCGCCGGCGTGACTGCCCGCCCCGGAGTGCCCGTCGGACACATTGGCGCATTTGTTTCCCATGGAGGGATTCAGAAGTCCGACGACGTCCACGGTGTTTCCGCAGAGGTTCACCGGAGCGTGCACCGGAGCCTGAACCGAATTCCCGGACAGTACGCCCGGCGAATTCGACGCGCCGCCCTCGGCTCCCGAGTCCGCGTGCGCATAACCTCCGCCGAGCGCGAGTACGCCACCCGCGGCTGCCACGGAGATCAGACCTTTGCGCGTGACCTGTCGCATGTGTTGATGCCCTGCCTTCCAGCTTTCAGGAATGCCCCGGTGTATGCCCGGGGTGGAAGACCGGGCGGCTCCGGAGTGCATGGCACGCACTCCGGAGCCGCCCGGAAGTAACCCGGACCCTCGCGGGTCGAGTCAGAACGTCACACGTTGGCGCACTTGTTGCCGAAGGCGGGGTTCAGCAGAGCGATCACGTTGACCGTGTTGCCGCACACGTTCACCGGCACGTGGATGGGCGCCTGGACGACGTTGCCCGAGAGCACGCCGGGGGACTTGACGGCAGCACCATGGGCGCCGGAGTCAGCCATGGCCACACCCGCACCCGCGAGCACCAGACCGCCAGTGGCAGCCGCAGCAGCGACGACCTTCTTGATCATTATTCCTCCTTGTTGGCAAATACGGCCCCAGCCGCGGACCGCATCACCTGTAACGAGGAGGGAGCACGGTGGCTACTGACTGAAACCCCCATTCACTCTTTCCAGTCAACCGTGCACACGCTGACGATTAGTGGGAGCGTCCTTCAATCGGCCCGGTCCCCGGCATTCAGCACTGGTCGAGGAATCGGTCGAGCACGCGGACCCCGAACTTCAGACCGTCGACGGGAACCCGCTCGTCGACCCCGTGGAACATGCCCGCGAAGTCCAGCTCCGGCGGCAGCTTCAGCGGCGCGAAGCCGAAGCAGCGGATACCGAGATCGTCGAAGGACTTGGCGTCGGTGCCGCCCGAGAGCATGTAGGGCACGGCGCGCGCGATCGGGTCCTCGGCCCTGAGCGCCACCTGCATGGCGTCCACCAGGGCGCCGTCGAAGCTGGTCTCCAGGGCCTTGTCGCCGTGGACGTCCTCGCGCTTGACCCGCGGGCCGAGCAGCCGGTCGAGATCGGCCAGGAACTCGTCCTCGTAGCCGGGCAGGAAGCGCCCGTCCACGTGCGCGGTCGCCTGGCCGGGGATGACGTTCACCTTGTAGCCCGCGCCGAGCATGGTCGGGGCGGCGGAGTTGCGCAGCGTGGCGCCGACCATCTTCGCGATGCCGCCGAGCTTGGCGAGTGTGGCGTCCATGTCCTCGGGGTCGAGCGGGGTGCCCAGCGCGTCGGACAGCTCGTCGAGGAAGGACCGCACGGTCTTGGTGACCCTGACCGGCCACTGGTGGCGGCCCAGCCGGCCGACGGCCTCGCACAGCTCGGTGATGGCGTTGTCGTTGTTCGTCATCGAGCCGTGGCCGGCCGTGCCCTCGACCGTCAGGCGCATCCAGTGCATGCCCTTCTGGGCTGTCTCCACCAGATACAGCCGCAGGTTCTCGTTGACGGTGAACGAGAAGCCGCCGACCTCGCCGATCGCCTCGGTGACGCCCTCGAAAAGGTCCGGATGGTTGTCGACCAGATGGCGCGCGCCGTAGGTACCGCCCGCCTCCTCGTCCGCGAGGAAGGCGAGCACGACGTCCCGCGGCGGCTTGCGGCCGCTGCGCAGCCGGTCACGAACGACCGCCAGCGTCATCGCGTCCATGTCCTTCATGTCCACCGCGCCTCGGCCCCAGACGCAGCCGTCCGCGATCTCGCCGGAGAAGGGGTGGTGGGTCCAGTCGTCGGCGTTCGCCGGTACCACGTCGGTGTGGCCGTGGATGAGCAGCGCCGGGCGGGACGGGTCCTCGCCCTCGATCCGGGCGACGGTGGACGCCCTGCCCTTGTGCGACTCGATGATCTGCGGCTCCAGGCCCACCTCGGCGAGCTTCTCGGCGACGTACTCGGCGGCGGCGCGTTCGCCGGGGCCGGAGTGGTCGCCGTAGTTGCTGGTGTCGATCCGGATCAGCTCACGACAGAGGTCGACAACCTCGTCCTCGCCCGAGACGCTCCGGGCCGTGTTCGACTCGCTCACGCTGATTCCTCCCACTGTCGCTGCTGGTGGTCCACCTTCATCCTCCCGCCATCGTGCCTCGTTGCCCAAGGGCGGCCCTCGGCCGTCACAGCCCGTTCACGGCCCTCGGGGGTGTGATCGGGGGGTGCCGAATGTTTGCTATGGTTTTCCACGTCGGAACGGCCCAGGGCCGCGAGACAGACACCTTGTCCGGGTGGCGGAATGGCAGACGCGCTAGCTTGAGGTGCTAGTGCCCTTTATCGGGCGTGGGGGTTCAAGTCCCCCCTCGGACACCAAACAAGATCCCCACGGCTTCCGTGGGGATCTTTGTGTTTCCCGACTCTTCGTACCGAGGGTGGCACTGATGGGAATCGTTCTGGTGGCGGGCGCCATCGTCTCCGAGGTGATCGGCACTCTGGCGCTGCGGGCCTCGCACGGGCTGAGCCGGCTCGGTCCGAGCGTGCTGGTCGTCGTCGGCTACGCCACGGCGTTCGTCCTGCTCGCGCAGGCGCTCAAGACCCTGAACGTGGGCCCGGTGTACGCGGTCTGGTCAGGGGTGGGCACCGTGGGGGCGTTCATCGGCGGGGTACTGCTCTTCGACGAGCCGATGAAGCCCGCGACGGTGATCGGCGTCGCCCTGGTGATCATCGGGGTGGCCGTGATGTACCTCGGCGGCGGGATGGAGCACTGAGCTGCGGCGGGGCTCGTCGTGGAGCCGGGACATGAGCAGGCGCCGCAGGACGGCACCGGAGGCACCACTCCCCCAGCGCGACGGCATCGACCCCGTTCGGCTGAGGCTGCCCGCGGACCCGGACGGCGAGTGGGCGACGGTCCGTGATCATCTGCTGGCGCGCTACGGCAACGCGATCGGCGCCGAGCAGGTGGACGCGATGGTCCGCGACGGGCGCTTCGTCACCGCCGACGGCCCGGTCACCGCGGACGAGCCGTTCTCGGAGGGCCGTCATGTCTGGTTCCACCGGGACTTCCCGCCGGAGGAGCGGGTGCCCTTCGAGATCGGGATCGTGCACCGCGACGATCACCTCGTGGTGGCCGACAAGCCGCACTTCCTCGCCACGATGCCGCGCGGGAGCCACGTCACGGAGACGGCACTGGCCCGGTTGCGGCGCGATCTCGAGCTGCCGCGACTGCAGCCTGCCCACCGCCTCGACCGGCTGACGGCCGGCCTGGTGCTGTTCGTCGTACGGCCCGGCGATCGGGGCGCCTACCAGACGATGTTCAGAGACCGGCGGGTGCACAAGGAGTACGAGGCCCTGGCCTGCCACGATCCGGGCGTCCGGCTGCCGCGGACGGTGCGCAGCCGGATCGTGAAGGAACGCGGGGTGCTCGCCGCCCGGGAGGAGCCGGGCGAGCCGAACAGCGAGAGCCGCATCGAGCTGGTCGAGGAGCGCGAGGGGCTCGGCCGGTACCGGCTGCTGCCGCGTACCGGCCGGACCCATCAGCTGCGTGTGCACATGAACGCGCTGGGGCTGCCGATCCTGGACGACCCGTTGTATCCGGTGGTGCTCCCGGAGGGGCCGGAGGACTTCTCGCGGCCGCTGCAACTGCTGGCGCGGACGCTGGAGTTCATCGACCCCGTCACCCGGGAGCCGCGGCGGTTCGAGAGCGGGCTGGAGCTCGCTCAGTGGCCGCGGTCGATCCACTCCTGAAGGTGCGGAGCCTCGGCGGCGATCGTCGTCGACTCGCCGTGGCCGGTGCGCACGACCGTTTCGGGCGGCAGGACGAGCAACCGTTCCCGGATCGATCCGATGATCGTCGGGAAGTGCGAGAACGACCGGCCGGTGGCGCCGGGGCCGCCCTGGAAGAGGGTGTCTCCGGTGAACACGGTGGTGAGGGAGGGAGCGTGGAGGCAGACGGCACCCGGGGCGTGCCCCGGTGTGTGCAGCACGGTCAGTTCGGTGCCGGCGACGGTGAGCGTCTGTGCGTCGGTGAGTTCGCCGTCGGGTGCGCGTTCGGGATGCGTCTGCTTCCACAGCGGCAGGTCGTCGGGGTGCAGCAGGATCGGTGCACCGGTGGCGGCGGCGAGGGCCGGGGCGGCATCGATGTGGTCGTTGTGCGCGTGGGTGCAGACGATGGCGCGCAGTGCCCGGCTGGCCAGGGCTGCCTCGATCGCGGCGGCGTCGTGGGCGGCGTCGATGACGATCGCCTCGTGGTCGTCGCCGACGATCCAGACGTTGTTGTCGACGTCCCAAGTGCCGCCGTCGAGGGAGAACGTGCCGGAGGTGACCAGGTGGTCGATGCGGACGGCCATCAGAAGACCACCACCGAACGGAGCACGTCGCCCTCGTGCATGCGGGCGAAGGCCTTCTCGACGTCACCGAGTCCGATGGTCTCGGTGACGAACGCGCCGAGGTCGATGCGGCCCTGTTGGTGCAGCCCGATGAGCATCGGGAAGTCGCGGGACGGCAGGCAGTCGCCGTACCAGGACGACTTGAGTGCGCCGCCGCGGCCGAAGACGTCCAGCAGGGGCAGTTCGAGCTTCATGTCGGGGGTGGGCACGCCGACGAGCACGACCGTGCCGGCCAGGTCGCGGGCGTAGAAGGCCTGTGCGTACGTCTCCGGACGGCCGACGGCCTCGATGACGACGTCCGCGCCGAAGCCGCCGGTGAGCTCGCGGATGGCCTCGACCGGGTCGGTGGAGCGGGAGTTGACGGTGTGGGTGGCGCCCATCTTCCGCGCCGTGGCCAGCTTGCGGTCGTCGATGTCGACGGCGATGATCGTCGCCGCGCCGGCCAGCCGTGCGCCGACGACGGCTGCGTCGCCGACTCCGCCGCAGCCGATGACGGCGACGCTGTCGCCGCGGCCGACCGCCCCGGTGTTGACGGCGGCGCCGATGCCGGCCATGACTCCGCAGCCGAGCAGGCCGGCGACGGCCGGGGAGACGGCCGGGTCGACCTTGGTGCACTGGCCCGCGGCGACGAGCGTCTTCTCGGCGAAGGCACCGATACCGAGGGCCGGTGCGAGCTCCGTGCCGTCGGTCAGGGTCATCTTCTGGCTCGCGTTGTGGGTGTCGAAGCAGTACCAGGGCCTGCCGCGCAGACAGGCCCGACAACTGCCGCACACCGCACGCCAGTTGAGGATCACGAAGTCGCCGGGCGCGACGTCGGTGACGCCGTCGCCGACCGATTCGACGACACCGGCGGCCTCGTGGCCGAGCAGGAAGGGGAACTCGTCGTTGATCCCGCCCTGCTTGTAGTGCAGATCGGTGTGGCAGACCCCGCAGGCCTGCACCTTCACCACGGCCTCTCCAGGCCCCGGGTCGGGGATCACGATCGTCTCGACCCGTACCGGCTCGTTCTTCCCGGGTGCGATCACACCGTGCACCTGCTGCGGCATTCCGGAACCTGCCCTTCGTCGATGTGGCGTCATTCCACTATGACTGTCACGGCGGCGCGCCGCGATGGCTCGATCGGCATGCCGCGCGCCGTTCTCGGCGGGTGGTTTCGGTCAGATGGCCCGCATACGGCAACTGGGGGCGAACGGGGCGGGTCCTCTCGGGTGCAGGAGGGTTCCACGCACGAAGAGCTGTACGGGGGGAGAGAACCTTGACCGAGATCATCGAGCGCATCGCGGACGGGACCGGGGCGGCACGGGGGCGGTGCCCGGGGCCCGACGGCGGACTGACGCCGTACACCGACCCGTTGACCGTTCCGCCGGTGCTGCGGCCCGAGGTGGCCGATGTGCGGCACGAGATCGAGATCGCGCTGCGTCCCACCTGGGTGCGGATGCACTCGCAGTTGCCGCCGACGCTGATGTGGGGCTACGACGGCCGGGTACCGGGCCCGACCATCGAGGTGCGGCGCGGGCAGCGGATCCGGATCGCCTGGACCAACCGTGTGCCGCGGGGCAGCGAGTACCCGGTGACCGCGGTGGAGGTCGGTCCGGTGCCGGCCGGGCAGCCGCTGCCGCACAACCGGCCGGGACGCGAGGGAGTGAAGCCCGACGAGAACGTGGCCGCGCTGCCCGCCTGGTCGGTCACGCATCTGCACGGTGCGCAGACCGGCGGCGGCAACGACGGCTGGGCGGACAACGCGGTCGCCTTCGGCGACGCGCAGCTGTCGGAGTATCCGAACGACCACCATGCCGTGCAGTGGTGGTACCACGACCACGCCATGAACATCACGCGGTGGAACGTGTACGCCGGTCTGGTGGGCACCTATCTCGTCCGCGACGACGAGGAGGACGCGCTGGGTCTTCCGTCCGGGAAGCGGGAGCTCCCGCTGATCCTCGCCGACCGCAATCTCGACACCGACGAGGACGGACGCCTCAACGGCAGGCTGCTGCACAAGACGTCCGTGCTGATTCCGAGTCACCCGGAGACGGGCAAGCCTGTGTCGCTGCCGTTCCTGGGACCGTATTCCACGGTGAACGGCACGATCTGGCCGCACCTGGACGTGGACGACGCCTGGTACCGCTTCCGGCTGGTGAATGCGTCCAACGCACGGATCTACAACCTCGTGCTCGTCGACGAGGACGACAATCCGGTGCCCGGTGCGGTGCGGCAGATCGGCAGCGACGGCGGGCTGCTGCCGCGGCCGGTGCCGGTGGATTTCGAGGAACCGCTGACCGTGGCCCCGGCCGAGCGCTTCGACCTGCTCATCGACTTCCGCGCGCTGGCGGGGCGGCGGGTGCGGCTGGTGAACAAGGGGCGCAACACCCCGGCGGGTGTGCCGGACCTCGCGGACAGCGTGCCGTATCCGCAGGTGATGGAGTTCCGGGTGCGCGAGACGTGCGAGCCGGACCCGTTCGTGCTGCCCGAGGTGCTGTCGGGTTCGTTCCGGCGCTACGACCACGATCTGGTCGACCACGGTCACCGGCTGATCGTGCTGACACCGCCGCAGACGGTGGGCGGCGGCGGTCATCCGGAGATCTGGGAGATGGCGGAGCTGAAGGACGTCGATGTCTCCCTGCCCGCGGAGGGCGTGATCCAGGTACAGGGTGCGGACGGCAAGCTGCGGACCTACCGGCGCACATCGCGGACGTTCAACGACGGGCTCGGCTTCACCATCGGCGAAGGCGCGTACGAGCAGTGGTCGTTCCTCAACCTGGGCGCGCCCGTCCACCCGATGCACATCCATCTCGCGGACTTCCAGGTGATGAGCCGCGAGGCGTACCGGGTCGAGGGCTTCGATCCCGAACTCGGCGGGACGCGGACTCCGGTCGTCCTCGACCCGGAGCGCACGATCCCGGTGCCGCCGAACGAGCGGGGCTGGAAGGACGTATTCCGGGTGACCGCGGCGGAGCTGGTGAAGGTGATGGGCCGGTTCGACGGGGCACACGGCCGGTTCATGTACCACTGCCATCTGCTCGAGCACGAGGACATGGGGATGATGCGGCCGTTCGTGGTGATGCCGCCGGAGGCGCTGAAGTTCGACCACGGCGGCGGCCACGGCGGGCACCACGGCTGATACGGCGGAGACCGGGATACGGCAGGGCCCCCGCGGGACGAGTCCCGCGGGGGCCCTGCCGTGTGCGTACGACGGCCGGGAGGTCAGGCGTCCTGACGCTCGTCCGAGATGCTCTTGACCCGTCCGCGGACCAGGTACCAGCCGCCGACCAGCGCGGCCGCGATCAGCGGCAGGCAGTTGACGGTGGTGCGGCTGATGCCGCCGTCCATCCACATGAGGACGAGGACGGACGCCAGGAAGAGGATGGTGATGATCTGCGTGTACGGCGCCCAGGGAAGCTGGTAGCCGGGGCGGGTGACCCGGCCGTCCTGGGAGCGGTGCCAGAAGAGCAGCGAGCAGACCATGATCATCGACCAGGTGCCGATGATGCCGATGGAGGCGAAGTTCAGCACCAGCTCGAACGCCTCGCCGGGCATGACGTAGTTGAGCACGACGCCGAGGACACCGAACGCGGCGGTGAGGAGGATGCCGCCGTAGGGCACGCCGCCCCGGTTCATCACGCCGGTGAACTTGGGCGCGGAGCCGGACATCGACATGGAGCGCAGGATGCGGCCGGTGGAGTAGAGGCCGGAGTTCAGGCTGGACAGGGCGGCGGTGAGGACGACGAGGTTCATCACGCCGGCCGCGCCGGGGATGCCGAGCTTGTCGAAGACGGTGACGAACGGGCTCTGGTCGCCGGAGTAGGCGGTGTACGGCAGCAGCAGCGCGAGCAGCACGACCGAACCGACGTAGAAGAGGCCGACCCGCCACATGATCGAGTTGATCGCCTTCGGCATGATCTTCTCGGGGTTCTCGGTCTCGCCGGCGGCGACGCCGCACAGCTCGACGGAGGCGTAGGCGAAGACGACGCCCTGGATCAGCAGCAGCATCGGCATCACACCACTCGGGAAGATGCCGCCGTTGTCCCCGATGGTCGCGAGACCCGGAGTGTGGCCGCCGATGTCGTGCGAGGTCACGATGAGGAAGATGCCGATGAGCATGAAGACGACCAGCGCGGCGACCTTGATGATCGCGAACCAGAACTCCATCTCACCGAAGTACTTCACCGAGATGAGGTTGGCGGTGAGGACCACGGCGAGGGCGATCAGTGCCAGCACCCACTGCGGGATGTCACTGAACATGGCCCAGAAGTGCGCGTAGGTGGCTGCCGCGGTGATGTCGGCGATGGCGGTCGTCGACCAGTTGAGGAAGTACAGCCAGCCCGCCGTGTAGGCACCCTTCTCGCCCATGAACTCACGCGCGTAGGAGACGAAGGCGCCGGAGGAGGGGCGGTAGAGGACCAGCTCACCGAGCGCGCGGACGACGAAGAAGGCGAAGACGCCGCAGACCGCGTAGGCGATGAAGAGGGAGGGGCCCGCGTTGGCCATGCGGCCACCGGCTCCGAGGAAGAGTCCCGTACCGATGGCGCCGCCGATGGCGATCATGTTGATGTGCCGCGACTTGAGGTCCTTGCGGTACCCGGCGTCTCCGGCGTCGACGTGGGAGGCGCCGGTCGCTGCGGCGACAGGCGTATCGGCCGCAGCCATGGTGCGGTCACTCATAGAGATGTTCGCCTTCGTGAGGGGGTGTGCGGTACCCGGCCGTACTGCCGGTGGCGTTGTCGGCCGCGTGGGGGGGGTGATCACCGCGGCTCAGCCTCGGGGCGCGTCGGCCCAAAGGTCATAGTCGGGGTGCCCCTGGGATTTTGGCAGTGGCCAACCTCACTCAGATACAGATCTGAGGTATTTCAGAGGTTTCGACAAGGTGAAGCAAGGATGGCAGGCGCCTCAGGGGGCGAGGACGTCCAGCTCTTCGAGGGCGCCGGCAGCGATCTCCCTCGTAAGTTGCTCGGCACGGGCGGCGTCGCCTTCGCGAACGGCTTCGGCGAGCTGCACATGCAGTGTCACGGCCGCCGGATCGGGGTCGTCGAACATCACGTGGTGGTGGGTCCGGCCGGCCAGGACCTCGGCGACGACATCGCCGAGCCGGGCGAACATCTCGTTGCCGGAGGCGTTGAGAACGACGCGATGGAAGGCGATGTCGTGCTTGAGGTAGCCCTCCAGCTGGTGGCCGCGCGAGGTGGCGACCATGCCGAGCGCTTCCTCGGTGAGGGCGGCGCACTGCTCGGGGGTGGCGTTCACCGCGGCGAGCGAGGCCGCGACCGGTTCGATCGCGGATCGCAGCACGGTCAGCGAGCGCAGCTGGCGGGGACGGTCGGAACCGGCGAGGCGCCAGCGGATGACGCGGGGGTCGTAGACGTTCCACTCCTCGGCGGGGCGCACGGTCACACCGACTCGGCGCCGTGATTCCACGAGGTGCATGGACTCCAGGACCCTGACCACTTCACGGACGACGGTGCGCGACACGTCGAAACGCTGGGCGACCTCGTCGGTACGCAGCACACTCCCCTGCAGATACTCGCCCGCGGTGATCGCAAGACCGAGGGTGTCGAGCACATGCGTGTGGAGCCCTCGGCCTTCTGTGGTCATGGGCAAAGCCTACGGGGCGTGGATCACCTCACCCGGCAGGGAACAAAAGTATGACGTTTATGTCTCGCACTCTTGAATACGTCATACCTAATGGGTTTCAGTAGCGCGACGGACCGATGTCGGATGTCGACGAAGACAGCGAGGCACGTAATGAGCACCCCCCACGTCGTTGTGGTGATGGGCGTGGCAGGGACCGGCAAGACCACGATCGGCCCCCTGCTCGCCGACACACTGGGCGTCCCGTACGCCGAGGGCGACGACTTCCACCCCCCGGCCAACATCGCCAAGATGTCGGCAGGCACTCCGCTGGACGACGAGGACCGCTCCCCCTGGCTGGATGCCATCGGCGAGTGGGCCCACCAGCGGGCGGGCCTCGGCGGGGTGGTGTCCAGCTCGGCGCTCAAGCGCGTGTACCGCGACAGGCTGCGGGCAGCCGCGCCCGGAGCCGTCTTCCTGCACCTCACCGGTGACCGTGCGCTCATCGAGCGGCGGATGTCGGAGCGCACGGGCCACTTCATGCCCACCGCGCTGCTCGACTCGCAGTTCGCCACGCTCCAGCCGCTGGGGGACGACGAGGCAGGCGTCGCCGTCGATGTGTCCGGATCCCCCGAGGAGATCACCGAACGGGCCGTCGCCGCACTGCGCCGGCTCGAAGGCTGACCCGGTCCCTCTCTCCCCTCCCCCTGACAAGGAATCACCGTGACCAGTTTCAGCGTCGAGACGCTGGCAGCGGACGTCGTCGAGCCGATCACCTCGGCGGGCGACGCCCAGCTGGGCATCGCCGTCCTCGCCGGCATCGCCGTCATCGTCCTGCTCATCACCCGGTTCAAGATGCACGCGTTCCTGGCCCTGACCATCGGGTCGCTCGCGCTCGGCGCGTTCGCCGGTGCACCGCTCGACAAGGCCATCGTCTCGTTCACCACCGGTCTCGGCACCACCGTCGCGGGCGTGGGTGTGCTCATCGCGCTCGGCGCGATCCTCGGCAAGCTGCTCGCCGACTCCGGCGGCGCCGACCAGATCGTCGACACGATCCTCGCCAAGGCGGGCGGGCGCGCGATGCCGTGGGCGATGGTGCTGATCGCCTCGATCATCGGTCTTCCGCTGTTCTTCGAGGTCGGCATCGTCCTGCTGATCCCCGTAGTGCTGATGGTCGCCAAGCGCGGCAACTACTCGCTGATGCGGATCGGCATCCCGGCGCTGGCCGGTCTGTCCGTGATGCACGGGCTCATCCCGCCGCACCCCGGACCGCTGGTCGCGATCGACGCCATCGGCGCCAACCTGGGTGTCACCCTCGCCCTCGGCCTGGTCGTCGCGATACCGACGGTGATCATCGCAGGGCCGGTGTTCTCGAAGTACGCCGCGCGCTGGGTGGACATCCCCGCGCCCGAGAAGATGATCCCTCAGCGCGCCTCCGACGACCTGGAGAAGCGCCCGAGCTTCGCGGCCACCGTCGCCACCGTCATGCTGCCCGTCGTCCTGATGATGGCGAAGGCCCTCGTCGACATCGTCGTGGACAACCCCGAGCACGGCGTCCAGCGGGTCGCGGACGTCATCGGCTCGCCGCTGATCGCCCTGCTCGCCGCAGTGATCGTCGGCATGTTCACGCTCGGCCGCGCCGCCGGATTCACCAAGGAACGTCTCTCCTCGACCGTCGAGAAGTCGCTCGTCCCCATCGCGGGAATCCTGCTGATCGTCGGTGCGGGCGGCGGCTTCAAGCAGACGCTGATCGACATCGGTGTCGGCCAGATGATCCTGGACCTCTCCGAGAACTGGGCCATCCCGACGCTGCTGCTCGCCTGGCTGATCGCGGTGGCGATCCGGCTCGCGACCGGCTCCGCGACCGTCGCCACCATTTCTGCGGCCGGTCTCGTCGCACCCCTCGCCGCCGACATGTCGACCTCGCACGCGGCACTGCTGGTACTCGCGATCGGTGCGGGTTCGCTGTTCTTCAGCCACGTGAACGACGCCGGCTTCTGGCTGGTGAAGGAGTACTTCGGCATGACCGTCGGACAGACGATCAAGACCTGGTCGGTGATGGAGACCATCATCTCGGTCGTCGGCATCGCCATGGTGCTGCTGTTGTCACTCGTCCTCTAGCCACTTCGGATGGTGGTCCCTCGACCACCGGCGCTCGACCGACCCGGTACGCATACCCCTGCGTGCCTCCGGGTCGGCGAGCGCCATTCCGATATGGCCGACGATCACGATGCCGACCGCCAGCGACAGCCAGTCGTGCACGAACGTCGCGCTCGTGCGCCACACCAGCGGGGCAAGGTCGGTGAACCACATCAGCAGTCCTGTGCCGAGCATCACGAGCACGGCGCCGGCGATCCAGGCGGCGTAGATCTTCTGTCCCGCGTTGAACTTCCCCGCCGGTCGGGACGAGAGCCGACGGTCCCGGCGGCGTACGGCACGCAGCCACTCCCGGTCGTGCGGGGCGAAGCGGTTGAGCCTGCGCAGGTCCGCGCGGAAGGCACGGGAGAAGAGGCCGAGCAGGAACGGTGCGGGGAGCAGGAGCCCCGACCACTGGTGGACGGTGACCACCAGGTAGCGGCGGCCGACCAGTTCGGCGATCTGGGGGACGTACAGGGCCGCGGCCGTCACGATGCACAGCAGCATCAGCGCGGCGGTGGTGCGGTGCACCCAGCGCTCGGCGCGGCTGAACCTCCGTACACGCGGGGGCTTCTCAGACGGTGGGCGCGTCGTCGCGGCCGTTGGACCGGCCGACCCAGGCGTCGACGTCATAGCCTCGCTCCTCCCAGTACCCGGGGTCGACCTCGGAGGTCAGGGAGATCCCGGAGAGCCACTTGGCCGACTTGTAGAAGTACATCGGTGCGACATAGAGGCGGACCGGGCCGCCGTGGGAGTGACTGACGGGCTTGTCCTGCATCCGCAGGGCGACCAGCACATCGTCGCGTCGGGCCTGGGAGAGGGTCAGGCTCTCGCTGTATGTGCCGTCGAAGCAGGTGAAGCGGATGGCCCGGGCCTCGGGCCGGACACCCGCCGCGTCCAGCAGCCGTGACAGCGTCACCCCCTCGAAGGGGGTGACGGGCACACGCCACCCGGTCACGCACTGCACATCACGCACGATCCGGGTCTGGGGCATGGCACGCAGATCGGCGAGGGTGTACGTGGCCGGCCGCTCGACCAGTCCGTCGACGGTGAGGCGGTAGTTCTGCGCGTTCCTGCGCGGGACGGACGTGGCCACCGAGTAGTAGCGGAAGCCACCGCCATTGGGCAGCAGCCCGGTGAGCCCGGTCGGGTCCTTGTCCGCCGCCGATCCCAGGAACGACTCGAGCCCGCGCTGCAGATAGGGCGCGGCGGCGACCCCGGCGGCGCCGGCACCGAGCATCCCGAGCACCAGACGCCGCCCGACGGGCGTGCCCTGCGCGTCCCCGGCGTCCCGTTCGTCTCTGGTCACGCTTCGATTCGAGCACTTGCGGCGGGCGGAATCCAGGGGGATCGGCATCACGTCAGACTTCCGTCACACTCCGCGCCGGGCGGGAACGCCGTGTGCCGGAACACGGGATGTCGGCACCCCGGGTGCCAGAATGCGGGGCCATGGACAACCGTGAACCCCTGAAGCCGTATCTGCTGGCCTATCCCGGCCCGTTGCGCGACCGACTGGTGACCGCTGTGCTGTCCGGCGAGAAGGTGTCGACGACGGGGCTGCTCGCCGAGTACGAGGTGGAGCAGGAGGAACTGCCGCCGGTCGGCGAACGCTCGGCACTGATCGACTCGGCCGGCCGCGAGGTCGCGGTGCTGGAGCTGACCGAGGTACGGGTGCTCCCGCTCGGCGAGGTCGATCTGCAGCACGCACGGGACGAGGGCGAGGGCCATACGACAGTGGCGGAGTGGCGGGCTGCGCACGAACGCTTCTGGCACGGGGCGGAGGTGCGGGAGGCGCTCGGCGACCCGGGGTTCGTGGTGGACGACGCGACCATGGTCGTGGCGGAACGGTTCCGCGTCGTGGAGCGGCTGTAGGGCTCTGCCCCTGTCAGCGGCATCCGCCCCGGTGCTCGGACGGGGGTCGGTGCTTGGATGGGGGTCATGAACCCTGCGGACGAGATCCTCGACATCGTCGACGAACACGACCAGGTCGTCGGCCGCGCCCCCCGCGCGGAGGCGTACGCCCGCGGTCTGCGGCACCGCTGCGTATTCGTGCTCGTCCGGGACGGTGAGGGTCGCGTCTTCGTGCACCGGCGCACCGCGACCAAGCTGGTGTTCCCCTCCCTGCACGACATGTTCGTCGGCGGCGTCGTCGGCGCGGGCGAGAGCTACGACGACGCGGCACTGCGCGAGGCCGAGGAAGAGCTGGGGGTGAGCGGACTGCCGCAGCCCGTACCGGTGTTCGCGTTCCTCTACGAGGGCTCCGGCAGCCCCGCCCGAACCTGGTGGTCCCATGTCTACGAGGTGCGTTGCACGCTGCCGGTCCGCCCGCAGGTGGAGGAGGTCGCCTGGCACGGCTTCCTCACCGATGCCGAACTGGACACCCGTCTGCGTGAGTGGGAGTGGGTGCCGGACGGTCTCGACGCGTACGAGCGGCTCAAGGCGCACCGCCCGGGCTGACGGGTGCGGCCGGGGCCGCCGGCAACGGCGCAGGTAGGGTGCCCAGCGTGAGCGAATTCGTGCAGAGTCTGCGAATGTGGCTCGCCCCCCGGCGGATCCGTGACGAGGGCGAGACCCCCGACTACCGGTTCTCGCTCGCCAACGAGCGGACCTTCCTGGCGTGGATCCGTACGGCGCTCGCGCTGATCGGCGGCGGGTTCGCCGTCGACCAGTTCCTGCCGGATCTGCGCTGGGGCGTACGGGCCGGTCTCGCGATCGCATTGATCGCGACGGGCGCCGCGTGCGCCGTGCGAGCCGTGAACCACTGGGTGCGGTGCGAGCGGGCGATGCGCCGGGGCGAGGACCTTCCGGTTTCGCGTTTCCCGGCGCTGCTGGCACTCGTGGTGGCGGTCGTGTCCGTCGCGATGGTGGTGGTGGTCGTCACGTGGGACGGCTGACGCCGACGCCCGACCGGGACCCCGGGCTGCAGCCGGAACGCACCCGGCTGGCCTGGCGGCGGACCACGCTAACCTGGGTCGTGGTGGCGATACTCGCGGCGCGGCAGGTCGTCGGCGGGCGGATCACCTGGGCGGCAGCGCCGGCGATGGGGCTGAGCGTGCTCGCGCTGCTGGGGTTCCTCACCGTCGCCAACCGGCGTATCCGCGCGATGGGTTCCCCCCGTCCGGCTCCTCTTCCGCTGCGGGGCGCGCTGGCCGCCGTGGCGTGCACGCTGGCGCTGGCCGCGTTCGCCGTCGCGATCGTGGTGTGAGGCGGACCGGTTTCAGCGGGCGCGGCGGCCGGCGCGCAGCGCGAGGGCGAGATTTCGCTGGTCCCGCCCGGCGAAGCCCCGTTCGCGGGCCATGAGACGGACGATTTCCTCGCGCACCTCGCGGCTGCGGCCCGCGGCCACGAGTGCCGTGGCCATGGTCAGCGCGTGCGCCAGGTCCTTGTGCGGGACGGGCCTTGCCGCCTCCTCGTCGAACCACTGCGAGAACGTGAACGACGGCGCCACCTTGGGCTGGTGGTCACCGAGCACCGAGTACAGCCGGCGGTCCAGCGACACGTTGACCACGTTGCGGGCGGGCAGTGTCGTCACCCAGGTGTTGTCCGGATCCTGCTGCCAGCGCCAGTGGTTGGGGCTGGTCCTGCCTCGCGAGGTGACGCCGATGTAGCGCAGTCCGCGCCGGATGACGGGCCACGGTTCGCGGCTCTCCTCGGCCCAGGCCGCGAGGTGGCTGTGGATCGTCCCGAAGGTGCGGCCCGACGAGACGATGTCGACAAGGGCGACGGGCCGGTCGCGTCGGGCCAGGGCGTACGGTTCGAGTCCGGCCGCCGCGAGGTGGTCGCGGAGGCGGGACCGCTCGGCCTGCCCCCACCGGTGGTGGCCCAGGCACGAGACGGGCAGCCGGATGAGCCGGCCCTCCCAGGGAGCGTGTTCCAGTGCGCCGGTGAGCAGGTCGTACATGGAGTCGAGCGAGCGGCCGACGAAGCAGAGATCGCCGCCTTCGGCACGGGCGAGCACCTTCGCCGTGCAGGCGGTGAGTTCGCTCATGAACCAGGTACTGGGACGGACGTCGTCGGTGCCCTCCGCCCGCGTACCGAGGTTGTCGGCGCGGCCTGTCTCGTATGCGGAGAGCCTCCAGCGGTGCCGCTGGGGCGGGGTGGGCCGGGGGCGTCGCGTCATGGCGTCCAGTGCAGCAGCAACATGCCCGGTCAGTCACCGGGATTTCGGAGCGGCGCGGCCCGGTGCGCGGACTCGCGGCGTACGGGCCACTAACCTGGAATGCGCCATATCGGCACATTCCCCGCAAAAGGTGATCACCATGACCATTGCCCACCAGGAACACCCCGCGCACGCGCACACCCACGGCCCGACCTGCGGACACACCCGGATCACGCATGGCGATCATGTCGACTACGCGCACGACGGACATCTCCACCGCGAACACTCCGGGCACTGGGACGAGTGCGAGCCGGGCGAGCACATCTCGCACAGCGGGCACGCCCATGAGCACGGCCCCGAATGCGGCCACCCCGCCGTGGCGCACGGCGACCACGTCGACTACGTGCACGACGGCCACCGCCACGCGCAGCACGACAGGCACTGGGACGACCACTGACGCATCCCGGCCGATCGTCCCGGCCGACCCGCCGTCCCCACCGGCACGGACAACTGGCAGGCTCGGAGCGCCACTTCGACCTTCCGGACCGACCAGGGGAGCCGCGTTGCCCGCCACCGAGCCGTACACCGTCCAGCTTGCGCCAGGGGTCCACGCCTATGTCCAGCCCGACGGCGGCTGGTGTCTGAACAACGCCGGGTTCGTCAGCGACGGGGACGCGACCCTGCTCGTGGACACCACCGCGACCGAGCGGCGGGCGCTGGCGCTGCGCGAGGCACTACTCGCGACCGGGGCGCCGCTGCCCCGCACCGTCGTCAACACCCACCACCACGGCGACCACACCTACGGAAACGCGGTGTTCCAGCCCGAGGCCGTGGTGATCGGGCACGAGGCGTGCCGGTCCGAGGTGCTGGCGGCGGGACGCCAGTTGCACCTGATCTGGCCGCAGACCGACTTCGGCGACATCCGGATCACGGCGCCGGCCGTGACGTACCGCGACCGGATGACGGTGCACATCGGTGACACCGAGGTGCGGCTCGTGCATCCGGGCGGTGTCGCCCACACCTCGGGCGACACCGTGGTGCATCTGCCTGCCCAGAAGGTCGTCTTCACCGGCGACCTGGTCTTCCAGGGCGGCACGCCGTTCATCCCCATGGGGTCGCTGAGCGGCTCCCTGCGGGCACTCGAGGTGCTGCGTTCGCTCGGCGCGGAGACCGTCGTCCCGGGCCATGGGCCGATCACGGATCCGTCGGCGTACGACGCGACCGAACGCTATCTGCGGTTCGTGGCCGCCGTGGCGGAGGAGGGGCACGGCAAGGGCCTCAGCCCCCTGGAGGCGGCACGCGGGGCCGATCTCGGCGCCTTCGCGGAGCTGCGGGAGAGCGAGCGTCTGGTGGCGAATCTGCACCGGGCGTATGCGGAGCTGGACGGGCGGCCGGAGGGCTCGCCGCTCGATCCGGTGCTCGTGTTCGGGGACATGGCCGCGATGAACGGCGGCGTTCCGGTGGCCTGCCACGCCTGACCTCGCGGACCCCCGGCACCCCCTCCGACCTGGGCAAACGATGCCCGGCGCCCGCGCGGACGCGGGGCGCCGGGCATCGTCGGCGGTGTGATCCACGCATCGGTTCCGTGAGCGCACTGGACGACATACCGACTGGTCGGTCATCATGAACGCGTTCCCCAGGACTCCAGGATCAGTACCGCCCCCGGAGGTGCGCACCATGAGCTCAGTCCCTCCCCCGCAGCCATCGGCGCGGGAGGTCCCATCACAGGGCCTCGACCCCGATCAGCTGCGCGGGTACCTCGACCGCGAGCACCCGGGGCTGGTGAGCGGACCGCTCAGCGCACGGCTGATCCAGGGCGGCCGCTCCAACCTCACCTACGCGGTGACGGACGGCACCAGCCGCTGGGTCGTCCGCCGGCCGCCGCTCGGCCATGTGCTGGCGACCGCCCACGACATGAAGCGTGAGCACCGGGTGATCAGCGCCCTCGCCCCGACCACGGTGCCGGTGCCCCGGCCGGTGGTTCTGTGCGAGGACGAGTCGGTCATCGGATCGCCGTTCTATGTCATGGAGTTCGTGGACGGCACCCCGTACCGCACTGCCGAACAGCTCGCGCCGCTCGGCCCGGAGCGCACCCGCGCCGCGGTGCTGGCGCTCGTCGACACCCTGGTCGACCTGCACGCCGTCGACCCCGAGTCGGTCGGCCTCGGTGACTTCGGCCGGCCCGAGGGCTTCCTCGACCGGCAGCTGCGCCGCTGGGGCAAGCAGCTGGACGCCTCCCGCAACCGCGAACTGGCGGGCATCGACGAGCTGCACGCCGCGCTCGGCCGCGAACTGCCCGCCTCGCCCGCCGCCACCGTCATCCACGGCGACTACCGCCTCGACAATGTGCTGATCGGCGCCGATGACCGGATCAACGCCGTACTGGACTGGGAGATGTCCACCCTCGGCGACCCGCTCACCGACCTCGGGCTGCTGGTGATGTACAGCCAGAAGCTGGAGCTGCCCGGCTCCCCCATCAGCACCACCGCCGGGGCCCCCGGCCACCCGGACGCGGCCGAGCTGATCGCGCGGTACGCGGAGCGCTCCGGACGGGACACCTCCGCGATCTCCTGGTACACGGCGTTCGCCTGGTTCAAGCTCGCCGTGATCCTCGAGGGCATCCACTACCGCTACACCCTCGGACAGACCGTCGGCGCGGGCTTCGACCGCATCGGCGATCTCGTCCCCGTCTTCATCGAGCACGGTCTCACCACCCTCCAGGAAGGCTGAGCACCCCATGGACTTCGCATTCGACGCCCGTACCGAGGAACTGCGCGCCAAGCTGCTCGCCTTCATGGACGAGCACGTCTACCCCGCCGAGAAGATCGAGCACGAGCAGCGCGCGCAGCTCGCCTCGCCGTGGGACACCCCGGCGGTCATCGAGGAGTTGAAGGCCGAGGCCCGCAGGCAGGGCCTGTGGAACCTCTTCCTCCCCGACTCCGAGTACGGCGCCGGTCTGACGAACCTGCAGTACGCCCCGCTCGCCGAGATCACCGGCCGGAGCCCGCACCTGGCCCCCACCGCTCTGAACTGCGCGGCCCCGGACACGGGGAACATGGAGGTGCTGACGCAGTTCGGCAACGACGAGCAGAAGAAGCAGTGGCTGGAGCCGCTGCTGGCAGGCGAGATCCGTTCGGCGTTCGCCATGACGGAGCCGGAGGTCGCCTCCTCGGACGCGACGAACATCCAGACCCGGATCGACCGCGACGGTGACGACTACGTCATCAACGGCCGCAAGTGGTACATCTCCGGTGCGATGAACCCCAAGTGCGAGATCTTCATCGTGATGGGCAAGACCGACCCCGACGGCGACGACATCCGCCGCCAACAGTCGATGATCCTCGTCCCGCGCGACACCCCGGGCGTCGAGGTCCGCCGCGCCATGCAGGTCTACGGCTACGAGGACCACTCCCACGGCGGCCACGCCGAGGTGGTGTTCACCGACGCCCGCGTGCCGGCCGCGAACCTGATCGGCGAGGAGGGCAGCGGCTTCGCCATCGCCCAGGCGCGCCTGGGCCCGGGCCGCATCCACCACTGCATGCGCCTGATCGGCATGGCCGAGCGCGCGATCGAGCTGATGTGCCGCAGGGCGGTGTCCCGCGAGGCGTTCGGCAAGGCGATCGCCCAGCAGGGCGTCGTGCAGAACTGGATCGCGGACGCGCGGGTCACCGTGGAGCAGCTGCGGCTGCTGGTGCTGAAGACCGCGTGGCTGATGGACACGGTCGGCAACCGGGGCGCGCACACCGAGATCCAGGCCATCAAGATCGCGACCCCGCGTGCGGTCGTGGAGATCCTCGACAAGGCGGTCCAGGTCCACGGCGCGGGCGGCGTGAGCCAGGACTTCCCGCTGGCGGAACTGTGGGCGGGGGCACGGACGCTGAAGCTGGCGGACGGGCCGGACGAGGTGCACCAGAGGTCGCTGGCGCGGCGGGAGCTGAAGAAGTACCTCTGACGGGGGCGGCGGGGTGTTTCCCCACCCCGCCCTTCCCAAAACCGCGGCAGGCCGCGGGCCTGGCACCGCGCTTCGCGCGGTGCCAGGGCAATGCCGGACGGGCTGGGTTTCGCCGAGCGAAACCGGCCCGTCCGGCATGTGGCGTGTGCGTCAGGGCCGGAGGTGCTCGAGGGTGAATTCGGGCAGGGCGTAGGGGCCGGCCTGGGGCGCCGCCGGATCGGCCGGGAGATCGGCTCCGGCAATGTCCTCGGCGTGGACTTCGGCGTCGTCGACAGGGGTGCAGCCCCATATCGCCGGGTCGGGAAGTTCCCAGAAGCGGCGGGAGTTGGCGGAGACGGCGTACACCGCTTCGCGCCGAAGCGCCTTTCGCACCACGGACCCGATGTTTCCCGCCGCGCCTGTCAGCGTCGCCCCACCCGGACCCACCGCGCCTCCCCCGAGCGACAACCCCCGCATCCTCGCCGCCGGAGATCCACCGATCAACGCATTTCGGGGGCGGAGCGCGCGGCCTACGGGCGCAGTGCTCGCAGCAGCAGGTCCGCCAAATGGTCGGCCACCTGCTGCTTCGTCATCGGTCCGTCCGGGCGGTACCACGTCGACAGGTGGTGGACCGAGCCGAAGTGGTAGTCCACGACCAGGTCCGCGGGGGTGGCGGTGGAGAACACGCCGTTCTTCTGGCCCTCCTCCACCAGCGCCCGGAAGCGCTCGTGGTAGCGGCGCCGTTCCGCGCGGACCTGCTTGTGCTTCTCGGGGCTCAGATGGTGCATCGAGCGGAAGAAGATCGCCGCGTCGTCGAGGTTGTCGATCGTGGTCACCACGACGTCGGCCGCCGCGCCGCGCAGGCGGTCGGCCACCGGCTCGTCGGCGTCCGCGTAAGCGTCGAGGCGCTCCTGCTGCAGCCGCAGCATGCGGGAGTAGACCTCTTGGAGCAGGTCCTCCTTGGAGCCGAAGTAGTGGTACAGCGCGCCCTTGGTGACTCCGGCCGCCTCCACGATCTCCTGGACCGATGTGCGGTCGTAACCGCGCTCGGCGAACAGCCGGGTGGCGGCGGCCAGCAGCCTCTGCGGTACGGGGGTTCCCTCCCCGTCCGTCGTCCCAGCCATTGCGGCCACCCGCCTTTCGTCCTGAAATTGTCTGTTGCTATGCCGGGGAACGCAGTTCCCGTCTGAGGATCTTCCCACTTGTGGTCTTCGGCAGCTCCGGCAGGACCACTACTTCCCTGGGGTATTTGTAGGCGGCCAGCCGCTGCTCACAGTAGGCGGAGAGCTCGCCGGGACCCACCGAGGCGCCGGGGCGGAGGCTGACGTACGCCTTGACCGTCTCTCCGCGGTACGCGTCGGGGACACCGACCACCGCCGCCTCCCGGACGGCCGGATGTGTGTAGAGGACGTCCTCGACCTCACGCGGCCACACCTTGAACCCGGAGGCGTTGATCATGTCCTTCTTGCGGTCGACGACATAGAGCCAGCCCTCGGCGTCCATGAAGCCGATGTCGCCGGTGCGCAATTCGCCGTCGGGGAACGTCTCGGCGCTCGCCTCGGGCAGCCGCCAGTAGCCGGGCACGACCTGCGGTCCGCGGACGACGATCTCGCCCTGCTCGCCGAGGGGCACGTCGTCGCCCTTTTCGTCGATGATGCGCACGATCGTGTCGGGGCCGGGGACTCCGACGGAGAGGGTCCCGGAGGCCGGGTCGACGGGCGCCTCCTTCTCCGGGGGCACGGAGGCGCAGGGCGCGGTGCACTCGGTGAGGCCGTAGCCGTTGCGGATGTACGGTCCGAAGCCGGTCCGGAACTTCTCCACGAGCGCGGGCGGCACAGGTGCTCCGCCCGACGAGATCACGTCGAAGGAGTCGAAGTGCTCGCGGGTCGCCGTCGGATGCGCGGCGAGGGCCATGAACGCGGTCGAGGGCCCGACGGTGTAGGAGGGCCGGTGCTCGGCGAAGGCGTCCAGCACGACGCCCGCCTCGAAGCGGTAGGCGAGGGCGAGGGTGCCCGCGTTGGCGATGCAGGCGGCCAGCTGGCAGACCATCCCCGTGATGTGGAACAGCGGTGCGAGCGCGAAATAGCATGCGCCCTCGGGGACGGGGTGACCGGTGCGCTGGCGTTCGGCGTTGTAGGTGATGCCGCCGTGCAGGTTCATCGCACCCTTGGGGGTGCCGCTGGTGCCGGAGGTGTAGCTGATCAACGCCACGTCGGCGGCGGTGGGTTCGCGGTCACCGGGGGCGGGCAGCCCCCGTCGGGCCACGGCGAGGAGGTCGTCCGTGTCACCAGCCGGCGGGATCCGGTCGAAGCCGAGGACACGCGCGTCGCCCCGGGTCTGCAGATCGAGCTCGCAGGCGGTGACGGCGACACGTATGGGAGACGCCGCGGCGCAGTCGCGCAGATACGCCTCCCAGGCCCGGTCCGAACAGATCAGCGCCGAGACCTCGGCATCGGTGAGGACGTGCGCGACCTCGCCGGACTTGTACATCGGGTTGAGCGGGACGACCGTGGCACCGGCCTTCCACGCGCCGAGCAGGGCGATCACGAAGTGCGGGCTGTTCTGCAGCATGATCGCGACACGGTCGCCGCGCGCGACACCGCGTGCGGCGAGGTGTCCGGCCACGGAGTCGGAGAGCTCGTCGGTCTCGCGGTAGCTCAACCGGCCGTCGAAATAGGCGAGTGCGGTGTGCTCGGGCGCACGGGCGACGGCGGCGCGGAAGGAGTGGACCACGGTCGCGGGCGGACTCACCGGCCCCCGCTGGGCGTCGGTGAGCTGCCCGAGCCAGGGCCGCGCGGCGTACGGAGACATCATCGCCGCACCTCCTCCCACTTCTGCTGGATGTGGTTCATGCCTGCCAGCCACTTGTCGGGCTGCGTGGCGCGCACCGCGTAGTAGTCCGCGACCTCCGCGTGCGGGAGGACGAGGAAGCGGTCGGCCTCCATGGCGTCGAAGAGTGCGTCGGCGACGTCCTCGGGCTCGATCGCGGTGGGCTTGAGGACGATGTCGCCGGCCGATCCGGAGGAGGTGAGCATGTCGGTGCGCACGCCCTGCGGGCAGATGGCATGGACCTTGAGGCCGCGGTGGCGGTAGGTGAGGGAGAGCCACTCGGCATAGGCGAGCGCACCGTGCTTGGTGACGCTGTACGGGGCGGCGCCGATCATGGTGAGCAGTCCGGCGGCGGACACGGTCGACACGAAGCGGCCGCTGCCGCGCTCCAGCCAGTCGGGCAGCAGGGCGCGGCTCGCCCGTACGTGCGCCATGACGTTGACGTCCCAGGCCGAGGCCCAGACGTCCTCGTCGGCGAAGGCGCTGCCGGGGGAACCGAGTCCGGCGTTGGCGCAGTAGATGTCGACGACGCCGCCCAGGGCCTCGCGGGCCTCGTCGACGATCTGCGAGGCGTCGCCGGGCACGGCAGTGGCGCCGATCTCGTCGGCGACGGTCTTGGCCTTGCCGGGGTCGATGTCGTTGACGACGACGCGTGCGCCTTCGGCGGCGAACCGCCGTGCCAGTGCGGCGCCGATTCCGCCGCCCGCGCCCGTGACAACAACCCCTGCGCCCTGCACCGTACTCATCAAGCTCCGCCTTTCCGCACGTCCCGGCTGTGCGGGCAGACTAACCGGTCGGTATGTCCCGGGGGAAGAGGGCGGCACAACGGGCACGCGGGGGTCATTCCCGGGCGGCGTCAGGAGCGCTAGCCTCCGTGGCCATGACAGACAGCGATCACGGAGGTAGCCCGATGAGCCTGTCCAGACGGGGTTTGCTGGCCGCCGGCACAGCGGTGGGGGCGCTGGCCGCCGCGTCGGTGCCCGCGGTCGCGCACACCGGCCACGGCAGGGTGCGCACCGGTTTCGAGCGGCTGGCCGCCGACGGGTACGCCGCCCTGGCCGGCGAGCGGGTCGGGGTGGTCACCAATCCGACCGGCATCACCCGCGACGTACGGCACATCGTCGATGTGATGCATGCCGACGACCGGGTGAACCTGGTCGCGGTCTTCGGCCCGGAGCACGGCTTCCGCGGCACCGCACAGGCCGGCGGCTCGGAGGGCCGCTACGACGATCCGGCGACCGGGCTGCCCGTGTACGACACGTATCTCAAGAGCGGCCAGCCGCTGGCGGACATCTTCACCACGTCGGGCGTGGACACGGTCGTCTTCGACATCCAGGACGCGGGTGCCCGCTTCTACACGTACATCTGGACGCTCTTCGACTGCATGCAGGCCGCCGCGCTCGCCGGCAAGCGGTTCGTCGTACTGGACCGGCCGAACCCGGTGACGGGCCGGGCGGCGCTCGGGCCGGTGCTGGACAAGGCGTTCGCGACCTTCGTCGGGCGCGAGCCGATCTCCCAGGCGCACGGGATGACGGTCGCCGAGCTGGCGCTGCTGTTCAACGGCGAGTTCCTGAGCAGTCCGGTCGAGCTGGAGACCGTGACGATGACGGGCTGGCGCCGCTCGGACTTCTTCGACAGCACCGGTCTGCCGTGGGTGCCGCCGAGCCCCAACATGCCCACCCCGGAGACCGCACTCGTCTACTCGGGCACCTGCCTGTTCGAGGGCACCAACCTCTCGGAGGGCCGTGGCACCACCCGGCCGTTCGAGCTGCTCGGGGCGGAGGGTATCGACCGCGGCTGGGCAGCTGCGGCGAACGCGGAGAACCTGAAGGGCGTCCGCTTCCGGGAGGCGTACTTCGCGCCGACGTTCTCCAAGTTCCAGGGCAAGACGGTCGGCGGCGTCCAGCTCCACGTCCACGACCGGGAGTCGTTCGACCCGGTCCGCACCGGGATCGCCCTGCTGGTGACGGCGAAGCGGAGCTGGAGCGGTTTCGCCTGGCGATCCGACAACTGGATCGACAAGCTCACCGGCTCGACGAGGGTGCGCACACTCATCGACGCGGGCGCGGACACGGACGACGTGGTCGGCGCGTGGCGGGACGACCTGGCCGCGTTCCGGGCGGTGCGGAAGAGGTATCTGCGCTACTGAGCCTTCCGGGGTGGGGCAGGCACCACCCCGGAAGGGGGGCGGGCAGGATGGCCGCCTGCACCGTCGGGCCGCGAGAGTCGGTCCATGGCTCAGTTCAGAGATCACCTGTTACGCAGGATGCTGCTGTTCGTGCTCGCGCTCGCCTCCCTCGCGGTCACGGCGCCGGCACGGGCACAGCAGCACCATGACGACCCGGTCCGCGCGATGGCGCGGGCTGCCGAACCGCTGTCCGATCTGCGGCCGCTGGAGCGGATGGTCGGCTCCGCGACGATCGTCGGTGTGGGCGAGGCGACGCACAACTCGGCGGAGTTCTTCACCGCCAAGCACCGGCTGTTCCGCCACCTCGTCGAGCACAAGGGCTTCACCACCTACGCCCTGGAGGCGCCGTGGAGCACCGGGCTGCGGCTCAACGACTATGTGCTGCACGGCAAGGGCGATCCGCGCACGATCATGCGGGAGGAGTTCCAGGAGTCGTACCTCATCTGGAACACCCGCGAGTACCTGGACCTCGTGCGCTGGATGCGGCAGTACAACCTCCGTCATCCGCACCGCCCCGTCCAGTTCATGGGCAACGACCTCGCGTACGCGGGGCCGCGGCTCTTCGACGAGGTGACCGCCTATGTCGCCGAGCACCATCCGCGGCTGCTGCCCGAGTTCGAACGGCTCTACCGTGCCTCCCGGCCGGTCGGCAGTGTGCACGAGGCCATCAAGAGGTACCTGAACCGGCCGCTGCCCGAGCGGAAAACGATGGCCGAAGACGTACAGCGTGCGCTGGCACTGCTGGAGAGCCTGCGGCCGGGACCGGACCGTGAGCGGCACGCCTGGGTGGTCCAGCACGCCCGCGCCATCGCCCAGACCGGCACCGAGTTCTCGTACGACCTCTACGACCCGGCGCAGGTCGGGGCGGCCATGCGCTACCGGGACGAGGTCATGGCCGCCAACACCGTGTGGTGGCAGCGGCAGACCGGGCACCGGATACTGCTCTCCGCCCACAACGGCCACATCCGTCTCGAGACGAACAACCCCGAGCAGTACCCGAAGGTCCAGGGCACCTTCCTGCGGGAGACCATCGGCGACGACTACGTCAGCGTCGGCTTCGCCTTCGGCCGGGGCTCGTTCAACGCGCTGGACCTGAGCGATCCGGCGGAACCGCTGCGCACCTTCTCGGTGGGCGCGCCCGAGCCCGGCCGCAGCGAGCACACGCTGGAGCGGGTGGCGCAGCATGACTACTACCTGGACATGAGAACCGCTCCGCAGGCCGCCCGGCGATGGCTGGGAGTCACCCGTCCGACGCTGGACATCGGCACCGCCTGGCCCGCCCCTCCCGAACCGCTGCGGCTGGTCACCTCGTACGACGTCCTCATCCACCTGCACCGGGTCACCGCCGCCGAACGCCTCTGATCCCTGACGGGCTATGGCTGTTTCCCCCCTTGCGCAGCATGCTGGGCAGCAGGGGACGCAAGGGGGGAAGGGGCGGGACATGAGCGGGGCAGGGGTGCAGCCGTACCGCGAGATCACCTTCGACGCGGACGGCGATGTGCTGGGGCCGTACGACGCACTCGTGGAACGCGACATCACCGATCTGGTGCTGTTCGCGCACGGGTGGAACAACTCCCCCGGCACGGCGCGGCGGCTGTACGCGTCGTTCTTCGCGCCATTTCCGAAGCTGGTGGCGCAGACGCCTCAGGCACGGCTCGGGTACGGAGGTGTCGTGTGGCCGTCGATGCGGTTCACGGACGAGCCGATCCCCGACGTGGAACCGCCTTCGGCCGCCGCCCGGTTCGCCGGTCCGGGTCTGGACCCGGCGACCCGCGAGGTGCTCACGCAGCTCTTTCCCGGGCACCGTGGCACGGTGGGGCGGCTTGCGCTGTTCCTCGACGAGCAGCCCGAGTCCCGTGCCGCGTTCGCTGAATTCGGCATGCTGGCACGGCAGTTGGCGGACACACCGCCGGGCGGCCTGGAGGCGGGATTCGCCGAGGATCTGCCGCACGACGAGCAGAGCCCGCCCGCCGTGCTCTACGAGGACACGCTCACGCTGTGCCGGCGGCTCGCCACCGCACTGGACGCGGAGTCGGTGCCTGCCGCGGCCGTGTCCGCGTTCCCGGTCGGCGGTGGGCTGCGCCCTGCCTGGCGCGGCGCGAAGGAGCTGCTGCGGCAGACCACGTACTACGCGATGAAGCGGCGCGCCGGGACGGTCGGCGAGCGGGGGCTCGGCCCGTTGCTCGGGCGTCTGGCCCGCTCGGCGCCCGGCGTGCGGGTGCATCTGGTCGGCCACAGTCAGGGCGCGCGCCTGGTGGCGTTCGCGCTGCGCGGCCTGCCGGAGGGCGCGGACAACGTGAAGTCCGTGACGCTGCTCCAGGGCGCGTTCTCGCACTACGCCTTCGCGTGCGGGCTTCCGCACGCCCCGCACAGCGCGGGCGCGCTCGCGGCGCTGCAGGACCGGGTCGACGGGCCGGTCGTCGCCTGCTACTCGCGGCACGACAGCGCGCTCGGCGTCTTCTATCCGCTGGCGGCCGGCCTGGCCGGCGAGTCGGCGGGGGCGGCGGAGGACCGGCGGTGGTGGGCGATGGGCCACGACGGGATACGGGCCGTCGCGGACGCACCCCGGCTGACCCTGGAGGAGGCGCTGCGCGACGGGCTGCCGCACTCGGGGTGCGTGAGCGTGGACGCCGCGCAGGTGGTGCGGCGCGGCGGGCCTCCGGCGGGGGCGCACAGCGACATATGCCACGAGGAGCTGGCCCGGGTGGTGCTGGCAGCGGGCCGCGTGGGCCGGTAGGGGGGACCCCGGTCGCGGTGGCGGATCCTGCGCCGGACGGGCAGAATCCGGACGAATTGACGCACCTCCCTTTTGGATGGAGCCGAATCGGGCACTCCTACGTCCATTCTTCAACGCCGATGTACCAGCGACGGAGGTGTCGACCGATGGCCGGTTTCCGGAGTCTTGCGAGACAGGTGCGCGACGCGCGGTGTGATCTGGCGCTGCGGCGCTATTCCCTGCGCAAGTGCCTGGAGAGGTTCGCGCCCTATGGGCACCGGGCCACTTGGGACCATCTGTGCGCCAGGCACAGCATCGAACCCGAGGACAGGGCCCCTGATCCGGCGCGGCTGGTGGCCGCGCTGGACGAGTTGGAGGACGCACGGGCGGTCTGGCTCGCGTACGAGGAGAACTTCGCGGACCGCCGCAAACGGGAGAAGCACGAGGGGCTGCGGCGGCCCGGACACATCGACGACTGGCACCGCCGGACGTGGGGCGGGAACGGGGTCGCCCGCTGCGAGACCCCGGCCGCTCATCCGTCCGAGCCGTTGGGCGAGGTGCTGCGCCGGCTGATCGGCGCACTGGAGGGCGAAGCGGGGTCTGCGTGCCCGGTGTGCGGGGGAACGCACATCGTGTGGCGGCAGGAACTGGCGCACGAGCCATGGTTCGGCCCTGTGTGCACGGGCTGCGGGATCGTGGTACCGCAACCGGTGCTGACGCCGGAGGCCGTGGCGGAGGCGAAACGCGCGGGCCGCCGGGAACTTGCCTCGGTGGCATGAAACGGTACGGGTCCCGGGCCGGCGGCCCGGGACCCTGCGGGTGTCATGCGGCAGGTGCGCGCGCCCAGGTCTCCTCGGTGAAGCGGTCGTCGTAGGGAAGGGCGAGCAGGCCGACCTTGAAGAGCAGTAGCGGATCGGCTCCTAGTGACCTCAAGCGTGCCGGGGCGTGTTCGAGGATCCACGCCTGGAGTTCGTCGAGGGGCTCGTCGCGCGAGTGGTCGCACCACCACTCGATGACCTGCGGCCGGTCGTCGATGAGCTCGGCGATCCACCAGTCGACGAACAGTTCGAGGCAGGCGTCGGCGTGCCCGCCGAGCGGTTGCGCGGCCCAGCGCGCGAGGTACGGGGTCACCGTTCCCCCCGCGGCCACACATGCCTGAAAGGCGTTGATCACGTCCCAGGGAGCGTGATCCCCGGTGAGCCGGTCCTCCCACCACGCGTCGAGGAAGTCCGCCACGGCATCGGCCTGTTCGGATGGCCAGGCGCGCCAGCCGGAGCGACCCAGGCCGGCCAGGTCCCAGCCGCCGGGTGCGGGAAATCGTCCCGTGGCCAACTGCTCGGCGACCTGCGGAAGGAGTCGGCGCATGACCGCCGGATGGTCGTCGAAGTGGTTGGGCACCTCGCGGGCGAAGTACTGCACCACGTCGTCGGGCATCGCCGCGTCGGGAGTGCGAAGCAACTCCGTCTCCTCGGGTGCGTGGCAATGGCCGCACCCCTGCTCCCCGGCGCTGACCATGCCCGCGAAGACCGTACGTACGCGGTCCACTGCCGCGGTGAGTGCTGGGGAGGCCATAGGAGCCACTCCCTGTCCGGTACTCCGGTCGCGGCTTCCGCCCGCCGAAGATCGCGACGCTACCAGAGCGGAATCCCTTGGCCCACCCGTATTTCCCTGAGCCACAGTTGCCGGGATGAGACCCATGACGGAGGAGCCCTGACATGTCGACGCTGCGCGTCACCGCCGAACTGCTGACCGTGCACGAGCATCCGAACGCCGATGCGCTCGAACTGGCCCAGGTGGGCCTGTATCGCGCCGTCGTCGCCAAGGGTGCCTACCGCACCGGTGACGCCGCGCTCTACATCCCGGAGCAGGCCGTGCTCCCGGCGGACCTGATCGAGGAGCTGGGACTGACCGGCCGGCTCGCGGGCGGCGAGGCGAACAGGGTCAAGGCGGTGCGGCTGCGGGGCGAGTTGTCGCAGGGCATCGTGTGCCGGCCGGGCGCGCTCGCGGACGTGGACCTCGCGCAGGCCGCGGTGGACGGTACGGATTTCGCGGAGCGGCTCGCGATCACCAAGTGGGCGCCCCCGATCCCGCCGCGGATGAACGGGGACATCGAGAGGGCGCCGGATCTGCTGCCGTGGGTGGACATCGAGAACCTGCAGCGGTATCCGGAGATCTTCGAGCCCGGCGAGCCGGTGGTGATCACCGAGAAGCTGCACGGCTCGGCCTGCCTGGCGACGTACCACGTGACGGACGGCGGGCGGTTGCAGGTCTCGTCCAAGGGTTTCGGCGCCAAGGGTCTCGCGATCAAGGAGGACGTCGCCAATCTGTACTGGCGCGCGGTCATCGCCCATGACGTCGCGGCGGTCGCGGAGCGGCTCGCCGGGAAGCTGGGCGCGAGCCGGGTCGGCATATTCGGTGAGGTGTTCGGCGCGGGGGTGCAGGACCTGGGGTACGGAGCGAACGCCCGTGCCGACGACCATCTGGGCTTCGCGGTGTTCGACGTGTCGGCGGAGATCGACGGCCAGGTCCGGTGGCTGGACGCGGCGGAGCTCCTTGCTGGTGAACTGCCGCTGGTGCCACGGCTGTACGAGGGCCCGTTCGACACCGGCACGGTCCTGGAGCTGGCCACCGGCCGGGAGACCGTGTCGGGGCGCGAACTGCATCTGCGCGAGGGCGTCGTGGTCCGGACGGCGGCCGAGCGCTACAGCCCGGTGGTCGGCGGGCGGGCGATCGCCAAGGCGGTCAGCCCGGCGTATCTGACGCGCAAGGGCGGCACGGAGTTCGAGTAGCCGTCGCGGCGGACGTGTTGCGGGGGATTCCGGGGCTCGCGACGACGGGTCCGGTCCGGGAGGGACCGGACCCGTCGTCGTGCCGACCGGGCCCGTCGTCGCGCCCGGTCCGGGAGGGACCGGGCCCGTCGTCGTGCGGTCAGTCCCCGTCCTTCTTCGCCAGGCGCCGTTCGGGCAGCAGACGCGAGCCGGTGAGGCGGTCGCCGAAGGCGTCGTCCGGGTTGGAGAGCACACAGGTCTCCAGGGACAGGCAGCCGCAGCCGATGCAGTCGGTGAGATGGTCACGGAGCCTGCCGAGCTGCTTGATGCGTTCGTCGAGTTCCCCGCGCCAGGCCTCGGAGAGGCGGGCCCAGTCCTCGCGGTCGGGGGTGCGTTCCTCGGGCAGTTCGGCGAGGGCGTCGCGGATGGTGGCGAGGGGGATGCCGACGCGCTGCGCGGCCCGTACGAAGGCGACACGGCGCAGCGCGTCGCGGGTGTAGCGGCGCTGGTTCCCGCTCGTGCGGCGGCTGCTGATGAGGCCCTTGGACTCGTAGAAGTGCAGGGCGGAGACGGCGGCACCGCTCCGCGCGGAGAGCTGTCCGACCGTGAGCTCGTGGATCTTCTCGGGAATCTGTGGCACTCCTCGAAGCCTACTGGCCCTCCGTTGACAGGAACGCCCACCCCCGACCATGCTGAGCAAGCGCTTAGACATGATTCGCATGCTTGAGAGGCAGGGACCAGGGACATGGCAGAGCCGAGGATCTTCACCTCCCCCGAGGAGCTGCGCGCCGGGGTCGGCGAGCAGCTGGGACACAGCGACTGGCTGGAGGTCGACCAGAAGCGGATCGACCTCTTCGCCGATGCCACCGGTGACCACCAGTGGATCCACGTCGACGCCGAGCGCGCGGCGAGCGGCCCGTTCGGCACGACGATCGCCCACGGCTATCTGACGCTGTCCCTGCTGCCCGCCCTGGTGCCCCAGGTGCTGCGGGTCGAGGGCATGAAGATGGGCATCAACTACGGCGCCAACAAGGTGCGTTTCCCCGCTCCCGTGCCGGTGGGCTCCCGGCTGCGGGCCACCGCCGTCCTGCAGAACGTCGAGGAAGCGGGCGGCGGCGTACAGGTGACCGCCCTCGTCACGGTCGAGCGCGAGGGCGGCGACAAGCCGGTGTGCGTGGCGGAGTCGGTCTCCCGCTACTTCTTCTGAGCACCCACCATGCGCAGGACGAGGTCGGCGTAGAACGCGCCGACCTCGTCGGGCGTGCGGCGGCCCTGGGTGTTGAACCAGCGCGCCACATCGATGCAGAGCGACAGCACGGCGACGGTGGTGCCCGGCACGTCGGGCACCTCGAACTCGCCTGCCGCCACGCCCTCGTCGAGGATGCGGCGCACCACGGCATCGGTCTGCCGGCGCAGCTCGATGATCTCGGCACGGTGTGTCTCGCCGAGCGCGTCCAGTTCGTACTGCACGACCCGCGCGGTGGTGTGCCGGCCGGCGTGCCAGCGGACGAAGGACCGTACGGCGTCGGCCAGCCGTTCGGTGGGTGTGCCCTCGCCGTCGTACGCGGCCGTCAGGATCTCCAGGGCCTTGTCGTGGCCGATCCGGCTGATCCGGTGGAGCAGCTCTTCCTTGGTCTTGTAGTGGATGTAGAGCGCGGCCGGACTCATGCCGGCGCGACCCGCGATGTCACGTGTCGTGGTCGCGTGGTAGCCGCGCTCGGCGAATGCCTCGACCGCGGCGACGAGCAGCTTTCTGGCCGCATCCGGGGTGACCTCGTCCCACGGCTTCTCCTCGCCGGGCATCTCCCCGCCGACCGTCTGGTCCGCCGCACTCATCGCTCGCCCCTTCCCTGGCACAGGACGAACACCATACCCCGGCGGTGAGCGAGCGCTTAGATTCTCACAGTTTCTGGAACGGGTCGTGCTCGGCGAGGAGCTTCTCCAGCCGGGCCTGGTCGACCCGGCTGACGATCTGCCCGGCCTCCTGCCGGTCCCTGACCACCTTGGCCAGGGTGAAGGCGGAGGTCGTCAGATAGAGGACCGCGATGGCGAGAAATGCACGCACCCAGCGGTCGGCGTCCATGGTGAAGATTCCGACGGCGACCGCGCCGAGCGCGACGGCGAAGGAGGCGACGGCCTGGCCGTAGTACGCCGCGGTGTTCTGCTGCTTGACCGGTGTCTCACTCATGGGCACAGGTTCGCCGACCGGAGACCCGGGCCACATGGGCGCGGGTACTCATCCCCGTACTCAGAACGCGGAGACCCCCGTGAGCGCCCGGCCGATGATGAGCTTCTGGATCTGGCTGGTGCCCTCGTAGAGCGTCATCACCCGGGCGTCACGCAGCAGCTTGCCGACGGGGTACTCGTCGATGTAGCCGTAACCGCCGAAGACCTGGAGCGCGTTGTTCGCGGCGCGCACGGCGGCCTCCGACGCGAACAACTTCGCCTTGGAGGCGGCCGTGGCGAACTCCTCGCCCCGGTCGACCAGGTCGGCCACCCGCCAGGTGAGCAGCCGGGCGGCGTCCACATCCACCGCGATGTCGCTGATCAGTTCCTGGACGAGCTGGTAGTGGGCGATCGGCCTGCCGAACTGCTCGCGTTCGCCCGCATAGCCGACGGCCGCGTCCAGCGCGGCCTGCGCGATGCCGACACAGCCCGCCGCGACCGACATCCGGCCCTTGGCGAGCGCGGACATGGCGACGGAGAAGCCCTTGCCCTCGGAGCCGAGCATGGCGGAGACGGGGACGCGGACGTCCTCGAGGACCAGTTCGGCGGTGGCCTGGCCGCGCAGGCCGAGCTTGCCGTGGATGGTGCGCCGGGTGAGCCCGGGGGTGTCGGCGGGGACGAGGAAGGCCGAGACACCCTTGTGGCCGGGGGCGTCGTTGGTGCGGGCGAAGAGCAGCACCACGTCGGCCCAGGTGCCGTTGGTGATGAACATCTTCGAGCCGTTGATCACGTAGTCACCGCCGTCACGGACGGCCTTGGTGGCGAGGTTGCCGGCATCCGATCCGGTGCCCGGCTCGGTGAGGCCGAAGCATCCGACGGCATCGCCGGCGGTGAGCCGGGGCAGCCACTGCCGCTTCTGCTCCTCGGTGCCGTACGCGGCGATGGTCTTGGCGACCAGGCCGAGCGAGACGGAGACGATTCCGCGCACCGAGGAGTCGCCGCGGCCCAGTTCCTCGGTGACGAGGCAGTAGGCGAGGTGGTCGCCGCCGGAGCCGCCGTACTCCTCGTCGACGGTGAGCCCGAGGAAGCCCAGGGCGCCCAGCTTCTTCACGATGCCGCGGTCGACGCTCTCGGCGCGGTCCCACTCCACCACGTGCGGGGTGATCTCACGGGCGACGAAGTCCTCGGCGAGCTGCCGGACGGCCGCCTGTTCCTCGGTGAGCTCCAGGTTCATGCGCGGAAACCCCACTTTAACTATCACTGCTAGTTTCTTGGTCGCAGGCCCTACTATGTGCCGCATGGCCCGACCGCGCAAGCCCCTCCTCAGCCGAGACCGGATCGTCGAGACGGCGAGCGCGCTCGTGGACGCGGAAGGGCTGGACGCGGTCTCCACCCGGCGCCTCGCCGCCGAACTGGGCGTGAGCGGACCCTCGCTGTACAACCACTTCCGCAACAAGGACGAGATCCTCGACGCGGTCGCCGACGCGGTCAGCGCCCGGGTCGACCTGTCGATGTTCGACGAGGACGACCCCAGGGACTGGCGTACGGCGCTGCACGACTGGGCCGTCTCCTACCGCGCCGCCCTGACCGCCCACCCCAACACCGTCCCGGTCCTGGCCCGCGGCCCCGGACGCCGTCCGGCGGGCCTGAAGGTCGCCGACGCGGTCTTCGGCGCGATGGTGCGGGCGGGCTGGCCACCGGCCCAGGCCACTCATATCGGCGCGCTGATGCGGTACTTCATCACGGGCTCGGCCCTGGGCTCGTTCGCCCGCGGCTTCGTGGACGACGCCGCGGCATACGACCCCGCCGACTACCCTCACCTGGGCCAGGCCCACCTGCTGGCCGACCGGCAGGAGAAGGTCGACGAGGGGGCGTTCGAGACGGGTCTGCGGGCGCTGCTGGACGGGCTGACGGTGCAGTACGACGCGGGAGTACGAGGGAATTGGGCGGCACAGAGCTCATGACCACCGGGCGTCGGCGTTCTGGGACCGGACCTGGCGGAGGAAGAACGCTTCGGCGACCGCCGAACAGTGAGTGACGCATCCTGGGAGGCATGACCTCCTCCCGGGACCTCGCCGCGTTCGCCGCGCTGATCGCCGACGAGACCCGCGCGTGCTTCGCGCTCGCCCTGCTCGACGGGCGCGCCTGGACCGCCGGGGAGCTCGCCCGGCACGTGGGGGTCGCCGCCTCCACCGCAAGTGAGCACCTCGGCAAGCTGGTCGCGGGCGGAGTGCTGGCCGAGGAGCGGCAGGGGCGCCACCGGTACGTCCGCCTCGCCGACGACCGGGTGGCGCACCTCGTGGAGGAGCTGGCCGCGCATGCGGCTCCCGGCCCCGCTCCCCGGCCCCGCACCCTGCGCGAGTCGAGCGCCGCGCACGCCATGGCACGCGGCCGCACCTGCTACGACCATCTCGCCGGGCGCCTCGGCATCACGATCACACAGGCCATGACCGGGCGGGGACTGCTCACCCAGGACACCGGGTTCGCACTCACCGACAGCGGCGCCCGGTGGTTCGGGGACCTGGGCATCGACCTCGGCGTCACGGGCCGCCGGCCGCTCGTGCGGGGCTGCCTCGACTGGACCGAGCGCAGGCCGCACCTCGCCGGTGTCGCGGGCGCCCGGCTCTGCGGCCATGCCCTGGACGCCGGATGGTGCGTACGCATCGGCTCGGAGCGGGCGGTCAAGGTCACCGTCGAGGGTGAGCAGGCGCTGCGGTCGCTCCTCGGTATCGAGCCGGAGATATTGCGGTGAAGGCCGAAGGGTCCCGCGCGTACGGTCGCCGCATGACCAACCCGAACCGCACCGGCCACACACAATGGGCCGCCCTTGCCGCCGCGGCCGTCACCGTCGTTTTGTGGGCCTCGGCCTTCGTCTCCATCCGCAGCGCGGGCGAGGCCTACTCCCCCGGTGCCCTCGCCCTCGGCCGGCTGCTCGCGGGATCGCTCGCTCTGGGCTGCGTCCTGCTGATACGGCGCGAAGGGCTGCCGCCACGTGGCGCGTGGCCGGGGATCGCGGTCTCCGGCCTGCTGTGGTTCGGCGTGTACATGGTGGTGCTCAACTGGGGTGAGCAGCAGGTCGACGCAGGCACAGCGGCGTTGGTGGTGAACATCGGCCCGATCCTCATCGCACTGCTCGGTGCCCGCCTGTTGGGCGAGGGGCTGCCGCCGCGCCTGGTGGCGGGTATGGCGGTCTCGTTCGCAGGCGCGGTGGTCGTGGGTCTGTCCATGTCCGGCGAGGGCGGATCGTCGACGCTGGGCGTCCTGTTGTGCCTGCTGGCCGCGGTGGGTTACGCGGGCGGCGTGGTGGCCCAGAAGCCCGCGCTGGCGCACGCGAGCGCGCTCCAGGTGACGACGTTCGGCTGCCTCGTGGGGACGGTGGCGTGCCTGCCGTTCACCGGACAGCTGGTGGACGAGGTGTCCCGGGCCCCCGTCTCCGCGACGGTCAACATGGTGTACCTGGGCGTGTTCCCGACGGCCCTGGCCTTCACGACGTGGGCGTACGCCCTGGCGCGTACGACGGCGGGCCGGATGGGCGCGACGACGTACGCGGTCCCGGCGCTGGTGGTCCTGATGTCCTGGCTGGCACTGGACGAGGTGCCCGCACTGCTCACGCTGGCGGGCGGGGCGCTGTGCCTGGCGGGGGTGGCGGTCTCGCGTTCGCGTGCGCGGGTGACGGCACGCGAGGACGCCCCACTGGGCGGGCCGCGGGCGTGACCGCCGGCGGTAGTGCGTCGTGCGTCGGTCCGGTCGACGGGGCCGGGTCCGGCAACGCTTGTCGACGGCTACGGCCAGGACTTGGCGATCACACGGCTCGGAAATGTCGATGAGGAGCGACGAAAATCGGGTACGCGAAGCGGAGCCATCCTGCGACGCTGTGCGCGTGACTGCGACGACCCCCTATGACGCCGACCGTGCCCGATTCTCCCGCCAGGCGCTGGCCCGTCTGGTTCTCTGCGACCACGCGGTGGACGTCGCCGACAGTGCGCGCGGCATGGTGGCCACCGGAAACGACGCTGACGCCGGTGCCGGGGGTCGGGTGAGCCAAGCGGTCCAGCTCGTCGAACTCGCTGAACGCGCGCTGGCCTCGGCCGTGATCTACGAGCGGGAGCGGGGCAGCTCCTGGGCGGAGATCGCGCAGTACCTGGGAGTCGATTCCGCCGAAGCGGAAGAGCGCTTCGCCACGGCCCTCGAGGACTGGAGCACAGCCTTCGATGTGCCGTACCGGCTCGACGAGACAGGCCGCAAGCGCCTACCCCAGCTGCCCACGGCAGCGTACGACCCTGCATGGGCGTGCTCGCGGCTCGACCTGTGGGCACAACTCCAGCGCCTTGGCATCGACGACAAGCACGCCGTGAGCTCCGGTCTGGTCACGGCAACGGGAGAAGAGTCCTCCCCGAGCACCCCGTAGCCCCGACGCCCCGGTCCGCTGTCAGCGAACCGCCCGGGTGTTCGGCGTTCGCGGTGCTTGGGTGGCGGGATGGAGATCTTGGTTCTGGGCGGAACAGCATGGGTGGGCCGGGAGCTGTCGAAGCAGGCGGTCGCGCGGGGCCATCGGGTGACGTGCCTCGCGCGAGGCGAGAGCGGAGGGGTCGCGGACGGGGCGACGCTGGTGGCCGCCGACCGGCGCGACCCTTCGGCGTACGAACCGCTGCGCGACCGCGAATGGGATGCGGTCGTCGAGGTGTCCTGGCAGCCGGGCTTCGTGCGTGGGGCGCTCGACGCACTGGGCAGCAGGGCCAGGCACTGGACCTACGTGTCCTCCGTGAGCGCCTACGCGTCCCATGCCACTGCCGACGCGGACGAGTCGACGCCGCTTCTTGCGCCGACCGACCGGAGCGAGGTCGACCGGGAATTGTACGGCGAGGCGAAGGCCGCCTGCGAGCAGGCGTCGACGGCAGTCGTGGGCGACCGCCTCCTCGTCGCACGCGCCGGTCTCATCGGGGGTCCGGGTGATCACTCCGGACGCACCGGCTACTGGGTGGCCCGTGCCGCGCGTGATCCGCACGGGCCGATGCTGGTGCCCGACGCGCCGGCCATGCCGACACAGGCAGTCGACGTGCGGGACCTCACCGCCTGGCTGCTCGACGCCGCCGAGAAGGGGACCACCGGCACGTACGACGCCGTCGGACCGGTCGTTCCGCTCGGCGAGTGGATCGAGCTGTGCCGTTCCCTCGGCGGGCACACCGGTCCGGTGGTCCCCGCCGACTCGGCGTGGCTGCTCGCGAACGGCGTGGCCGAGTACATGGGGCCCGAGTCGCTGCCGATGTGGCTGGTCGAGCCGGGCTGGGAAGGCATGTCTGCCCGGAACGGGTCCGCGGCGCGCGCCGCGGGGCTCACTCACCGGCCCCGGGCGGAGCTGGTCGCCGACACGCTGCGCTGGGAGCGTGAGCAGGGTCTGGACCGCCCACGGCGTGGCGGCCTCAGTGCCCGGCGGGAGCGCGAACTGCTGGACGCTCTCGGCTGACGCCGTCGTCCACCGCCGGCATGGTGTGAGCCGCTGGAGGCTCTCGGCTGACGGCCGCCGCCCACCGGCACGGCGCCGCGCCCGAGGGTGCCGCGCCATGCCGTGCGATCCGGCCGGCCGCGGCACACGACGGCGGCGGTCCCGGCCGCGTCAGGCGTCCGGGACCGCCGGGACGTCACTCGGCGTGTGCCTCCGCGGGGACCGGAGCCGGTGCGGCAGCGGCCTTCGCGGCCCGGGACGCAAGGATCTTGATCGAGATCAGCGCGATGACGGCCAGGCCGATGATGTACGCGGAAACGGCCATCGACGTGCCCGTGGCCTCCAGCAGCAGGACCATCATGAACGGCGCCAGCCCGCCGCCGAACACCGCGGCGATCTGGTACCCGAGCGAGGCTCCCGTGTAGCGCATCTCGGCGGTGAACAACTCGGCGAAGAGCGCGGCCTGGGGCCCGTACATGATGCTCAGGAAGCAGCTGGTGACGAACGTGCCGACCGCCAGCCACACCAGTGACGCCGTGTCGATGAGCAGGAACATCGGGATCGCCCACACCAGAAGGCCGATCGCGCCCGCCGCGTAGATCCGCAGCCGCCCGATGCGGTCGGACAGGGCCGCGGCGGCCGGTATCAGCACCAGCTGGGTGAGGCTGATGCAGAGCGAGACGGCGAGCACCGCGCTGCGCTTCATGTCGAGTTCGCGGGTCGCGTAATCCAGCACGCCGGTGATGATGATGTAGAACGTCGCGGTGTTGACCGCGAACGAGCCGCCGGCGAGGAAGACGGTGCCGAGGTGGTTGCGCAGGATCGTGCGCAACGGCGACCGCGCGGCGCTGTCGCCCTTCTCCTGTTCGGCCAGGGCGCGTTCGGCCTCACGGAACTCGGGTGTCTCCTCGACCTTGGTGTGGATGTACCAGGCGAGGCCGAGGACGAGGAAGCCGACGAAGAACGGGACGCGCCAGCCCCAGGAGGCGAACGTCGACTCGCTGGTGACCGATCCGGCGACGAGGAACACCGTGTTGGCGGTGACCACGCCGATGGGGACGCCAAGCTGGACGAGGCTGCCGTACAGACCGCGCTTGCCCTCGGGGGCGTACTCGGTCGCCATCAGCATCGCACCGCCCCACTGGGCGCCGACGGCGATGCCCTGGAGGATGCGGAGCAGGACGAGCAGGACGGGGGCGGCGATGCCGATCGTCTCGTACGTGGGGAGCAGGCCGATACCGGCGGTCGCAACGCCCATGAGGGTCAGCGCGAGGACGAGCATCGGCTTGCGGCCGCGCTTGTCGCCGAGGTGACCGGCGATGACGCCGCCGACGGGCCGGGCGAGGAAGCCGACGGCGAAGGTCGCGAAGGCGGCGAGGACGCCGGCGGACGAGCTGCCCGCGGGGAAGTAGAGATCACCGAGGACGAGGGCGGCGGCGATTCCGAAGACGAAGTAGTCGTACCACTCGACGGCGGAGGCGAGCGCGGCGGCGGTCGCGACGCGACGGCGCCGTGGGTCGGTGGACGTGGGGTCGGACGACGTGGTGCCCGGGCTGTCCGGGTGCTGAGCAGCGGTGTCCATGAGGGTGCACACTCCGATGGGTGCGGGGGACGGAGTCCGGGGGGGGTGGCACTGGGGAGTTTCCGGGACCGTACCGACCGGTGGGTATGGGGTCAACGGGTTGAACGCGGGAACTTTCCAGCAGCCCCACTGCCCCGAGGAATCGGCTCTGAGCAGCACGGACACCCCGGCCGCAGGAGGCGGCCGGGGTATCGGGAGAGACCCGCTAGAAGACGATCAGCGCCCGGCCGCCCTTGCCCGCGAGCATGTTGTCGAAGGCCCCCTGGATACCGTCGAGCGCGATCCGCTCGGTGACGAGCGCGCTCATGTCCAGCCGGCCCGCGCGGATGTGCTCGGCCAGGACGGGGAGGTCCGAGGCCGGATCGGAGTTGCCGTAGACGCAGCCCGAGAGCGTGCGGCCCCAGTGGAAGATCTCCAGCGCGTTGAACGTGACCTGCTGGTCCTTGCCGCCGATGCCGACCACCGTGGTGCGGCCTCCGCGCCGGGTGGAGTCCCAGGCCGTACGGATCGTGACCGCGCGGCCCACGCACTCGATCGCCACGTCCGCGCCCCGCCCGCCCGTCAGCCGGCGGATCTCCTTCGCCGTGGTGTCGGAGGCGACGACGTACTCCGTCGCACCCGCGCCCCGGGCAAGGTCCTCCTTCGCCGGTGAGACGTCGACCGCGATGACGGGGCCCGCTCCGGCGATGCGGGCGGCCTGGAGGGCGGCCAGGCCCACCCCGCCGACCCCGAGGACCACGACCGACTCGCCCTCGCGCACACGGGCGGAGTGGTGGACGGCGCCGTAGCCGGTGAGGACGGCACAGCCGAGCAGCGCCGCGTCCGCCAGGGAGACGCCTTCGGGGGCGGGCAGTACGCAGTTCGCGGGGACCACGGTCTCCTCCGCGAACGCGGCGACATTCAGGCCGGGATGGAGTTCGGTGCCGTCTGCGGCAACGGCGTGGACGCGGCCGACGCCGGTCAGCGCTTCGGCGCACAGCCACACCTCGCCGATCGCGCAGGCGTGGCAGCTTCCGCAGGAGGGGGCCCAGTTGAGGACGACGCCGTCGCCCGGCGCGACATGGGTGACGCCTTCGCCGACGGACACGACGGTGCCCGCGCCCTCATGGCCGAGGACGGCGGGGGCGGGCACCCGCATGGTGCCGTTGGACAAGGACAGGTCGGAGTGGCACACCCCGGCGGCGGCGAGCCGGACGCGGACCTGTCCCGGTCCGGGGTCGGGCAGGGAGATCTCGGTGATCTCCAGGGGGGCGCCGACGGCGGGCAGTACGGCTGCACGGACCACGATGGTTCTTCTCCCGGCTCAGAACTGGAGGGACTTGGTCTGGAGGTACTCGGCGAGGCCGTGCGGACCGAGCTCGCGCCCGACGCCCGACTGCTTGTAGCCGCCGAACGGGGCCTGCGGGTTGAAGCGGCCGCCGTTGATGTCGACCTGGCCGGTGTCCATGCGGCGGGCGAAGGCGACGGCCTCCTCCTCGTCGCCCGCCCACACCGCGCCCGCCAGACCGTAGACGGTGCCGTTGGCGATGGCGAGGGCGTCGTCCTCGTCCTCGTACCGCAGGAGGGAGACGACGGGGCCGAAGATCTCCTCCTGCGCGATGGTCATGGCCGGGGTGACGTCGGCGAAGACCGTCGGGCTGACGTAGTAGCCGGTTGCCAGCGGGGCTTCGGGGCCGCCGGCCACGAGGCGGGCGCCTTCGGCGATGCCCGTTTCTATGTAGCCGCGGACGCGCTGCTGCTGCTTGGCGTTGACGAGCGGGCCGACCCGGTCGCCGGGGACGTATTTGGCGACGGCGGCAGCGGCGAGCTCGACGGCCTCGTCGTACCGGTCCGTGTGGACGAGCATCCGGGTCCACGCGCTGCAGGTCTGGCCGGAGTTGGACATGACGTTGGCGATGCCGACGTTCACGGCTTTGGCGAGGTCGGCGCTCGGCAGGATGACGTTGGCGGACTTGCCGCCGAGTTCGAGGGCGACGCGCTTGATCGCGGCGCCCGCGGTAGCGCCGATCTGCTTGCCGACGGCGGTGGAGCCGGTGAAGGACACCAGGTCGACGTCCTCGTGGGCGGCGAGCGCCTGGCCCGCGACCGGGCCGAGGCCGGTGACCAGGTTGAACACTCCAGCGGGGATGCCCGCGTCGTGCACGGCCTCGGCGAAGAGCCGGGCGGTGAGCGGGGTGTCCTCGGCGGGCTTGAGCACCACGGTGCAGCCGGCCGCGAGGGCGGGCGCGACCTTGGCGACGATCTGGTGCAGCGGGTAGTTCCAGGGGGTGATCGCGCCGACGACGCCGACGGGTTCCATGAGGACGGTGGAGTTCCCGATCCTCTCCTCGAAGGAGTACGAGGCGGCGATCTCGGCGTAGGAGCCCGCAACCAGCAGGGGCAGCCCGGCGTGCACGCTCTGCGCGAGTGCGGGCGGGGCGCCGAGCTCGGCGGTGACGGTCTCCGCGATCCGGTCCTGGCGGCGGGCGAGCTCGTCGCGCAGGGACGTGAGCAGTGCGGCGCGCTCGGCGGGCGGGGTGGCCGCCCAGGCCGGCAGCGCGGCGCGCGCGGCTCGCACGGCGGTGTCCACGTCCTCGGCGCTGCCCGCCGGGACATGGGCGATGACCTGCTCGTCCGCCGGGTTCACCACCGCGATCATGTCCGGTGCTGCGGCCGGCCGCCACTGGCCGCCGATGTACATGCCGTCGTGGGCCTTCATCGCACTCCTCCACGCTCGTTCACGTCTCGCGGGTAGCTTCCCGGACCCAAACTAGCGCTGTTAGTTTTCGGGCGCCAGAGCCGTCCGGGCGCGAGGAAGGCTACGTGGACGCGCCGGGGGTCATACGTCCGGGCCGCGGGCCGCGGGGCCCGGCAGCGCGATGGCGGTGCGGGCGTAACGGCCCGGCGGGACGCCGACGAGCCGCTTGAAGTGGCGGTTCAGATGCGGCTGGTCGTAGAAGCCGGCGGCTGCCGCGACCTCGGCGGGCGGAGTGCCGTCGAGCAGGAGCCGCCGGGCCCTCTCCACGCGGCGGGCCGTCAGGTACTGGTGCGGGGCGATGCCGAAGGCCGCGCTGAACGCGCGGACGAGATGGGTGGGGTGGGCGTGCAGCACCCCGGCGGCCTCGTCCAGGCCCAGCCCTTGGACGAGCCGGTCGTCGAGGAGGTCCCGCAGGTCACCGGCGAGCCCCTGGTGGGGCGGCGGGCCCGCGTCCGCCGCACGGGGGCGGAGGTGGCCGCGCAGCCGTTCGCCGATCAGGGCGAGCCGGCTCTCCGCCTCCAGCTCGTCGCCGGGCCGCGCGAGCACGGTGTGCAGCCGGCCGACGCGCCGGCGCAGCAGGGGGTCGGCCAGGTCGGGGGCGTCCACCGCCGGGCCGATCAGGCTCTCGTCCAGCTGGTCCAGGGCCAGGTAGAGGACGCGTTTGCGGAAACCGTGCGGAGTGGCGGGCGAGCCGTTGTGCGGCACCTGCGGCGGGAGCAGCGTCACCGTGTCGCGCGGGATGCCGTGCTCGTGGCGGTTCAGGTCGTACCGCACGGCGCCGTCGTCGACGATCAGCAGGGTCCAGACGTCATGGACGTGCATGGGGTACGCGTGCTCGGTGAAACGGGCGTGGAAGACCTCGACCACTCCCGGGAGCCGGGGGCGCCACGCCGAGACCTCCTGCGGTGCGCGCATGCAAGGACTGTACAAGACCGTGTCCAAGGGCCGTCGGCACGATGGGACGCATGACGACCGGACAGACCCCCATGCGTTTCGCCACGAAGATCGCCGTCCTGCTGCGTGAGGACCTGGAGCCCTGGCAGCGGCTCAACGTGACCGCGTTCCTGGTCAGCGGCCTGGGAGCGGAGTTCCCCGAGTTGGTCGGTGAGCCGTACGCGGACGCCGACGGGACCTCGTACCTGCCCATGTTCCGCCAGCCCGTCCTGGTCTTCGAGGGCACCAAGGAGGTGCTGACCGCCGCGCACGGCCGCGCCCTGTCGCGCTCGCTGCCGAGGGGTGTGTTCACCTCCGACCTCTTCGCCACCGGCAACGACCTCGACAATCGCGCGGCGGTAAGGGCGGTGCGGCGGGACCAGCTGGACCTGGTGGGTCTCGCGGTCCACGGACCGCGCAACGCGGTCGACAAGGTCCTGAAGGGCGCGCGGATGCACCCCTGAGCAGCCGTACGTTCCGCGCCCTCCGAGCCCCGGTACGTTCCGCGCTCCCGGTCCCCGGCAGGCGCGGGGCGCGCCGTCTACACGTCCAGGCCCGGGAGGTCCATGGGCGCCGGGCAGATCCTTCGGCCGAGGTGGTCGAAGACATAGAGGTGCGCGAGGTCGACCAGCAGCGGCACCTGCGCACCCGTCCGCAGCTGCACGTCCGGGCCGGTGCGTACGACCAGATCGCTCGGCCCGACCGCGGGCCGGTCCATGTCGGGTTCCGGCGCGTCGAGCACCGCCACCGGTCCCGCGACCTGTGCGACGGCTCGGTCCTTGAGCCGGGCCAGCACGCCGGGGCCGTTGTTCCGGCGCCGCCTGGCGGGCGTCTTCGGGCGCGGCGACTCCAGGTCGGCGACGACGGCGGGCCGCGAGCCGATGTTGAGGTGCACCAGGGCCTCGTGCCCCTGGTACTCCATGTGCTCGACGATCCCGGTCAGCGCCACCTCGCCGGAACGCAGTTGGCTGCGCGGCGCGATACGGGCGGCCTCCGAGCGGAGCCCCACGATGATCTGCCGGCCCTGCTGGATGCGGAGCAACTGGTGGTCGGGGCTGAGGGGTTCGGGCAGCGGCAGCCGCTGCCTGCCCAGATCGATCGACATCCGGCCGTCCAGCGGCGCGTGGACGACGGCCTCCAGCAGATTGATACGGGGCGTTCCGATGAATGCGGCGACGAAGACGTTCGCGGGCAGCGCGTAGGTCTCCCGCGGAGTGCTCACCTGCTGCAGGACGCCGCCGCGCATGACCGCGACCCGGTCGCCGAGCGACATCGCCTCGGCCTGGTCGTGCGTGACGTAGACGGTCGTGACGCCCAACTCGTAGGTGAGACGGGCGATTTCCGCGCGCAGGTGGTTGCGCAGTTTGGCATCCAGGTTGGACAGCGGCTCGTCCATCAGAAAGACGGACGGACGGCGGGAGATCGCCCGGCCCATGGCCACGCGCTGGCGCTCGCCGCCGGACAACTGGGCGGGGAACCGGTCGAGGACGTCCTCGATGCCGAGCATGCGCGCGGTGGCCTCCACCCGAGGGTTGCGGTCGGCGCGCGGGTTCTCCAGCTTCAGCGGGAAGCCGATGTTCTCCCGGTTCGTCATGCTCGGGTAGAGCGCGAAGTTCTGGAAGACCATGGCCATGTCGCGGTCGCGGGGCGGAATGTCGTTCGCGTACGCGCCGTCCAGCAGCAGTTCGCCCTCGGTGATGTCCTCCAGGCCCGCGATCATCCGCAGCACGGTCGACTTGCCGCAGCCGGACGGCCCCAACAGGACCAGGAACTCCCCCGGTTCGACGGAGAGGGAGAAGCGGTCGACGGCGGCGGAGCCCCGTCCGTATCTCTTGCTGACGTTGTGCAGAGCAATGGCGCGAGTCATAGGGGTCCCGCCCGGTGAGGAGGAGAGGCAGCTGCGACGCCAGAAGCTAATGCACTATGTCCGATCAGGGAACGACTTGCGCGAAGGTTGGGGTGGATGTGGTGACGTAGGAGTCGCCGTGCCCGCAGCGGTGGCCGGATTCCGCCCCGCCGGGCGGCGTCCGGCAACGGGCAGGGCAGGGCGGGCAGTCCGTACGGCGCCCCCTGCCGAGAGCACCAGCAGCGCGCCGAGCATCACGAACGGCGCCGCCACACCCGCGATCCCCGCGATCAGGCCCGCGCCCGCGGGTGCGGCGACCTGACCGAGGCGGTTGCCGGTCAGCCTCAGCGCGAGCGCGGTCGACCGCGCCTGCGCGGGCGCGGCCTGCACCACGGTCGTCATGGACAGCGGCTGGCCGACGCCGAGGCAGAAGCCCAGCACGACCAGCATCGCGGCGAGCGCCCACAGCGGCACGGGCAGGGCGATACCCCCGCACAGCAGGCCGCCGAGGAGACAGGTGACGGTGAGCAGGGACGTACGCCCCACGAGCCGGATCATCGGTGTCATCACCAGCCGACAGGCGATCGTCGCGGCGGCGCGCAGGCTGAGCAGGACACCGACGACGGCGGGCGCGATCCCGCGGTGTTCGCCGATCACGGGCAGATACGCGGTGAGGATGTCGGTCGCGGAGAGCACGGCGAGGCTGATGAAGATGCCCGCGGGCACGCCGCGGGTGCGCAGGATGCCGCGGACCGGGACCGTGCTGCGACCGCCGTGGGGCGCGGCCGGGGCCCGGTGCTCTATGCGCCACAGCGAGGTGAGGGACGCGGCGGCCAGGGCCGCGGAGACGAGCAGCGCCAGCCCGCTCGTACGGGCGACCGCGCCGTCGCCGATCACGGCACCCGCGGCAACAGGGCCGACGAGCTGGCCGAGCGAGGCGCCGATGGTGAAGTGCCCGAAATTGCGGTCCTGTTCGGCCGGTGCGGACTGCCGGGCGACGATCGACTGTGCGCCGATGACGAAACAGAGGTGGCCGAGCCCCATGACCCCGCTCCAGGCGGCGATGGCCACGAGGGAGTCCGCGGTGCCGCTGAGGGCGCAGCCGCCGGCGATGAGGACGACACCGGCGGGCAGCAGCGGTGCGCACCGGCCCCGGTCCGTCCTGCGCCCCAGCGGTACTGCGGCGAACAGGGGGAGCAGCGCGTAGACGCCGGCGATGACGCCGATGGCGCGCTCGTCCGCGCCCAGGGACAGGGCGCGGTAGGAGACGGCGGGCCGCGCCATCGACACCGCGCCCTGCGCGAAGGCGAACGCGATGACGAGGCGCAGCAGCCAGCCCCGGGACACGGTCATGTCAGATGATCCCGAAGAGGATTCCCGCGCCGAGGACGACCAGGGAGGTGAGCGCGGCCCACTTGACCGTGAACTTCGTGTGGTCGCCGAACTCGACCTTGGCCATACCGACGAGCACGTACACGGCGGGGACCAGCGGGCTGGACATGTGCAGGGCCTGGCCGACGAGGGAGGCGCGGGCGATCTCCAGCGGGGACACGCCGTGCGCGGCACCGGCCTCGGCGAGGACGGGCAGGACGCCGAAGTAGAAGCCGTCGTTCGACATGAAGTAGGTGAGCGGCAGGCTCAGCATGCCGGTGACGATCGCCATGTGCGGGCCCATGCCCTCGGGGATGGCGCCGACGAGCCAGTCGGCCATGTGCTCGACCATGCCGGTGCCGGTGAGGACGCCGGTGAAGACGGCGGCGGCGAAGACCATGCCGGAGACGTTGAGGACGTTGTCCGCGTGGGCGGCGATGCGTGCCTTCTGGTCCGTCATCCTGGGGAAGTTGACGGTGAGCGCGAGAGCGGCGCCGAGCAGGAAGAGCACGGGGATGGGCAGCAGCTCCATGATCATGGAGGCCAGCAGCACGAGGGTGAGACCGGCGTTGAACCAGTAGAGCCTGGGGCGCAGGGTGGCCCGGTTCGGGTCGAGTCCCTGGAGGACCGCGTCGCTCCCGTCCCCGGCGCCGCCTGCTGCGGGCGCGCTGTCGGACCCGGAGCCGGCGGGGGTCTGCACAGCGTCGCCGCCGCCCGTCTTCACCAGCACGGTCTCGGTCTGCGGCTCCAGCACCTCGTCGAGCGAGAGGTAGCCGAGACGCTTGCGCTCGCGGCGGCCGAGGACGTAGGCGAGCACGAGGACGAAGAGCAGTCCGACACCGAGTGCGGGAATCATCGGGACGAAGATGTCGCCGGCGTCCAGCTTGAGGGCGGTCGCCGCGCGGGCGGTCGGGCCGCCCCAGGGCAGGGTGTTCATCACGCCGTTCGCGGTGGCGGCGACACCCGTCATGACGACCAGGCTCATCCCCAGGCGCTTGTAGAGCGGGTACATCGCCGAGACCGTGATCATGAAGGTCGTGGAACCGTCGCCGTCGAGCGAGACGATCGCGGCGAGGACGGCCGTACCGACCACGATGCGCAGCGGATCCGCCTTGCAGAAGCGCAGGATGCCCCGCACGATCGGGTCGAACAGACCGACGTCGATCATCACGCCGAAGTAGACGATCGCGAACATCAGCATCGCCGCCGTGGGGGCGAGGTTGCCGACGCCTTCGAGGACGTAGTCCCCGAGGTGTGCGCCCTTCCCGACGATCACGCAGAAGAGGGCGGGGATGAGGACCAGCGCCGCTATCGGCGACATCTTCTTCATCATGATCAGGACCAGGAAGGTCGCGATCATGGCGAAGCCGAGGATTGTCAGCATGGAGGACACCTAACGTTCACCCTTGAACTCCACCGGGGGGCGGCGGTACCGGATGACGCTAGGTGTCTTGAAATGCCGTTAACAAGGTGTTGACACGTGAGCAATACGAGCAAAAGCCCTGGTCATCGAAGTGGCGCTGTCACGGGTGCCACCTCGACGGGGAATCCGTTGAGCACGGCGGTGCCCGAGAGAGGGTCCAGCCGGGAGCCGTCGAGCAGCTGATTGACGTTGACGCCCGGGCGGGCGGAGGCGACCGAGAGCCGGGTACCGGGACGGTCGTGGCCCCAGCCGTGCGGCAGGCTCACCACACCCCTGCGGACGTCGTCCGTGATCTCGACGGGCGCTTCCACGCGGCCGCCGTCGGCCGTGATCGCGACCGGATCGCCGTCCGCGAGACCGAGCCGGGCCGCGTCCTCCGGGTGCACATGGAGGGTGCAGCGGTTGGAACCGCCGTTCAGCGCGGGCACGTTGTGCAGCCAGCTGTTGTTGGAGCGCAGATGACGACGGCCGACGAGGACGAGTCCTTCGGGCCGTGCGCCGAGGGCGCTGCGCAGTCGCGGCAGATCGGCGGCGATCGCATCCGGCAGCAGCTCGATCCGGCCGCTGCGGGTCCGGAGGATCTGCGGTATGCGCGACTGGAGCGGGCCGAGGTCCACACCGTGGGGATTTTCGAGCAGCTTGTCGAGGGTGAGGTCGTACGGGCCGAGGCGCAGCATCATGTCGAGCCTGCGCTCGGGCCCGGTCGCGCCCGTGAGCGCGGCGGCGATCTCGCCCGCGTCCTGGCCGTGGACGGGCGAGTGCGGGTCGGCCACCGCCTTGGCGAGGGACCCTTGGATCACCATGTCGTCCACGGCGGACGGATCGGCGCCGTGCATCCCCGACACGGCGAGGATCAGCCGGGCATGGATCTCGCACTCGTCCATCAGGCCGTCGTCCAGCGGTACGGCTGCCGGCGTGTAGCGGGCCTGGTTGTGGACGGCGAGCGCGTTGAACGCGAAGTCGAAGTGCGCGCTGCGGGACGGCGGCGGCGGGGGCAGGACGACGTCGGCGTGGCGCGAGGTCTCGTTGAGATACGGGTCGATGCTGACCATCAGGTCGAGGCCGGCCAGTACCCGGTCGAGCCGGTCCCCGTCGGGGGCGGAGAGCACGGGGTTGGCGGCGATGGAGATCACGGCACGGATCCGGCCCTCGCCGGGTGTCTCGATCTCCTCGGCGAGCGCGGCGATCGGCAGTTCGCCCTTGGCCTCGGGGTGCCCGGCGACACGGCTGGCCCACCGCCCGAGGCTGAAGCCCTTGCCGGGTCCGGCCGGGCGGGGGGCCTTGTCGGTGGCGGCGAAGGGGAAGAGGGCACCGCCGGGCCGGTCGAGATTGCCGGTGAGGATGTTGAGGACGTCGACGAGCCAGCTGGCGAGCGTGCCGTGCTCGACGGTGCAGCTGCCGATGCGTCCGTAGACGGCGGCGGTCGGGGCGGCGGCGAGCTCGCGGGCGATCGTACGGATCTCGTCGGCGTCCATGTCGCAGTCCGCCGCCACGGCTTCAGGGGTGAAGTCCGCCATCGCCGTCTCGATGGCGTCGAGCTGCTCGACATGTTCGGCGAGCGCACCGAGGTCGGTCAGCTTCTCCTCGAACAGCACATGGGTGAGGGCCGCGAGCAGCAGCGCGTCGGTGCCCGGACGGATCGCCACATGCCGGTCGGCGAGCCGCGCGGTGCGGGTGCGGCGCGGGTCGACGACGGTGAGGGTGCCGCCGCGTCGGCGCAGCGCCTTGAGTTTGCCGGGGAAGTCGGGCGCGGTGCACAGGCTGCCGTTGGATTCCAGCGGGTTCGCGCCGAGGAGCAGCAGATGGTCGGTGCGGTCGAGGTCCGGTACGGGGATCGCGATCGCACTGCCGTAGAGCAGTCCGCTGGAGACGTGCTTGGGCATCTGGTCGAGGGTCGAGGCGGAGAAGATGCTGCGGGTGCGCAGGGTGGAGAGCAGCACGGGCGGGTAGAGGCCGCCGGCCATGGTGTGCACGTTCGGATTGCCGAGGACGACGCCCACCGCGTTGGAGCCGTGTTCCTCGATCAGCGGCCGGATGCGTGCGGCGACGAAGTCGAACGCCTCGTCCCAGGTGGCTTCCCGCAGTTCGCCGTTCTCCCGGATCAGCGGGGCGCGCAGCCGGTCGGGGTCGGCGTCGAGCTCACCGAAAGAGGCACCCTTGGGGCAGATGAAGCCTTCGCTGAAGACGTCGTCACGGTCGCCCCGTGCGCGGGTGACACGGGTGCCCTCGATGGTGAGGCTGAGTCCGCAGGTGGCCTCGCAGAGGGGACAGATCCGCAGTGCGGTGCGCTCACCTCGGGCGGCGGGCGGCGGAGTCGTCGTCGTACGAGCGTCGGATGCGGTGCGGGACACGGGTCCTCCCCGGGACGGGTGGCAGCGGTGACAGGCCGTCCAACCGAGCATACCGACCGGTATGCATGCGCGGGAAGGGCTTTCGCGACCGGACTCCGAGGGCACCACGTACCGCAGGGCTCAGGGCCGGACATCCCCGGACACGGCGGCGGGGGCGTCCAGGACCTCGGCCAGGTAGGCCCTCAGCAGCCGTCGCGTCTCCGCGACGATCCCCTGATCACCCGCCTCCCCGACCCGGAAGGCGAGTTGCAGCAGCGCGTCCGCCGCCTCGACCGCGACCAGGACCGCCCGGCGCAGCTCCGCGTCCGGCGTGCGCCCCAGGTGTTCGGCGAACACTCCGGCCAGCCGGTCCGCGACCGCGTCGTTGGCGCCGGAGGGAGGCGTACCCAGCGGGACCTGCGAGCCGAAGTCGATCAGCGCGAAGCCGGGGACCGCGCGTTTCATCGCCAGGTACTCGTCGAGCATCACATCGACGGCCCCCCGCCAGTCCCCGGTCGGCAACGAGGCGAGCCGACCGCCGATCCGCTCGGTGTAGCGGTCGAGATTGCGGTGTCCCAGCGCGTCCACCATCGCGCGCTTGTTGCCGAAGAAGCGGTAGACGGACCCGATCGGCACCCCCGCACGCACCGCCACCAGGCGCGTGGACAGCTCCTCGTAGCCGCATTCGTCGAGGAGTTCGGCGCAGGCGTCGAGGATCCGGGCGAGCCGGTCGGCGCTGCGCTGCTGCACGGGCGTACGGCGCAGAGGAGGCTGGGACACGCGCTCCATCATGCCGTTCCGTTGCCGTTGACGTGCCGGTCCTGCAATCCTACGGTTGTCCATAGGAATGAGAACGGGTTTCCCTCGGCACCAGGAGCGGGCAATGAGCGGCATCGAGCAGGCGCGGAAGATTGCGGAGGGACTGACAGACGGGTCCTTCCTCCCCGGCTTCGGCAACGAGCACAGCTCGGAGGCCGTGGCCGGTGCCCTTCCGCACGGGCGGAACTCCCCGCAGCGCGCCCCGCTCGGCCTCTACGCGGAACAGCTCAGCGGCGCCGCCTTCACCGAGCCGCGTGCCCACAACCGCCGCTCGTGGCTCTACCGCATCCGCCCCTCGGCCGCGCACCCCGCGTACACCCGCGTCGACAACGGCGGCATCCGCACCGCACCCTTCACCGAGACCGTCCCCGACCCGAACCGCCTGCGGTGGAATCCGCTGCCGGCGCCGGCGCCCGGCACCGACTGGCTGGCCGGTCTGTGGACGCTCGGCGGCAACGGCGACGTGACGCAGCGCACGGGCATGGCCGTGCACCTGTACCACGCCAACGCCTCCATGACCGACCGGGTGTTCGGCAACGCGGACGGCGAGCTGCTGATCGTGCCGGAGCTCGGCGGGCTGCTGCTGGTCACCGAACTCGGCCTGCTGCCGGTACGCCCCGGCGAGGTCGCGCTCATCCCGCGGGGCGTCCGCTTCCGCGTGGAACTCCTCGACGACGATGCCCGCGGTTACGTGTGCGAGAACTACGGGCAGCCCTTCCAGCTCCCCGACCTCGGCCCGATCGGCGCCAACGGCCTGGCGCACCCCCGGGACTTCCTGGCCCCGGTCGCCGCGTACGAGGACGTCGAGCGTCCCGTGGAAGTGGTCAACAAGTTCTGCGGCAACCTGTGGTCCGCGACGTACGACCACTCCCCGCTCGACGTCGTCGCCTGGCACGGCAACCATGTGCCGTACGTCTACGATCTGCGGCGTTTCAATGTGATCGGGACCATCTCGTACGACCACCCGGATCCGTCGATCTTCACCGTTCTGACGTCGCCGTCCGACACCCCCGGCCTTGCCGGTGTGGACTTCGTGGTCTTCGCGCCGCGCTGGCTGGTCGGCGAGGACACCTTCCGCCCGCCGTACTTCCACCGCAACGTGATGAGCGAGTACATGGGCCTGATCGAGGGCGCCTACGACGCCAAGGCCGAGGGCTTCGTGCCGGGCGGCGGCTCGCTGCACAACATGATGTCGGCGCACGGCCCGGACCGGGAGACGTTCGACCGGGCCAGCTCGGTCGAACTGAAGCCGCAGAAGGTCGACAACGGTCTGGCCTTCATGTTCGAGACCCGCTGGCCGGTGACCGCGACGGAGCAGGCGGCGAGCGCCGACCACCTGCAGAAGGGGTACGACGACGTGTGGCAGGGTCTTGAGCGCCACTTCAGGCCCTAGAAGAAATGCCGTGTACGGAGATGCCGTGACCTCCTTCGCCCCGGACTCGCTCGTCCTGAACCGCAAGCTGCCGCTGTGGTACCAGGTCTCGCAGTCGCTGCGCGCCTCGATACTGGGCCGTGCGCCCGAGGCGTCGCTGCGCCTGCCGACCGAGGAGCAGCTCGCCCAGCACTACGGGGTGAGCGTGCTGACCATGCGCCAGGCGCTCAAGGAGCTGGAGGAGGAGGGCCTCATCAGCCGGCACCGGCGGCGGGGCACCTTCATCGAGCCGGGGGCGCGGCGCAGTGCGCCCCGGCGACTGCTGGGCTCGATCGACGCGATCGTGGCCCAGCAGTCCGGCGAGCGCACCACGGTGCTCGGCCACGGCCCTCAGCCCGTGCCCGGTGACCTCGCGGAGTACTTCCCCGACGTGGACGAGATCGTGATGTACCGACGTCTGCGCTGCGACGGCGACAGCGGCGAACCCACCAACTGGGCGGAGAACGCACTGCGTCCGGACGTCGCGGCTCGCCTGCGCATCGCGGATCTCGAGCGGTGGCCGATGACGAAGGTGCTGCGGGACGTGCTCGGCATCAGGATCAGCCGCATCACCGACACGGTGGAGGCGCGGCTCGCTGACCCGCCGACGGCGGAGCTGCTGCGCGTGCCGCTGCTGAGCCCGATCCTGCACTACACGGGCGTGACGTACGACGAGGAGGGCCGGGTCGTCGATGTCGCCCGCATCCGTTACCGCGGGGACAGGTTCTCCTTCTCGGTGACCGTGGATGCCGCGGACTGAGCGGGCCCCCCGGTGCCGCGACTGCAGCGACCGCCCGTCGAGGAGCGGTGTCCGGTGCGTGCGACCGCAGGGCAGCCGGCGGTCCTTTGCAGCTGAGTCACCGGCGGTCCTTTGCAGCGCAGTCACCAGGGCTTTTGTCCAACGGGCATGGGGTGACTCGCGGCGAAGCCGGGGGGTGTGCGTGCCGGTCGCCGCGACAGGGCGAAGCTCGCCGGGAGGGGCACTAGCATGCGGACGGTGACTGCTCTCACCGAGGACGTGCCGCTGCTCGACGACCTCATGCCCTGGTCCGTGGCGCCGATTCGGCTGGGCCGGGGATGGGTCATGGCGCCGGACGCCGCCTCCCTGCGCGCCCGTTGGGACGCGCTCACGGGGGCCCGGGGCGCGGACCGCGACGAGCTGTTCCGGTCCACCCGGGCGCGGACGCCGCGCACCGCGGTCGCCCAGCTGCCGGGGCAGCGGAGCGGGACCGGGCGGATCGCACGCGAGGACGGCCGCTGCCCGGATCCGATACGGGTGCTGCACGGCCCGTTCGACGAGCAGTGGCTGATTCCGGACCACCGGCTGATCGACGCGGCGAGGCCTGAGTTGTGGCGGGTGCTGGACGAGCGTCAGCTGTTCGTCGTCGAGCAGGGGCACTCCCCCGGACGCCGTCCGGGCTCACCGCCGTCCACGGCGGACGGGCCGGCGCTCGTGGTCACCGCGCTGCTGCCGGACGGGCATTCGCCTACGGGGCGGCAGGGCCGGATCCGGCCTCTGTACCGCCGGCCGGGGGGCCGGGAGCCGAATGTCGCACCCGGTCTCCTCGACGCGCTCGGCCGACGGTACGGACACCCGGTGAGTGCGCGGGAGCTGGTCTGCTGGGCGACGGCCGCGGCCGTGTCCACGTCTGCCGGGGCCGCGGTGCCGCTGCCCGCCGACGCCGATGTCTGGACGGCGGGCGTCGACGTGGGCCGACGGGCCGTGGAGGTCCAGTTGCGTGGCGCGCACGGCGGGGGGCGGCCGAGACTGCCGGGCGGGCGCCGTCCCTATGTACGTGCGGCGCTTCCGGCGCGACCGGACTCGGTCGCGTACGAGGCGGACGAGGAGGCACTGATCGTCGGTTCCGTCGGTCGTATCTCGCCCGTGCCGCGGGAGGTATGGGAGTTCGCGGCGGGCGGCACCGGGGTGCTGGAGCTGTGGTTCGAGCGGCGCACCGGGGCCGGGGAACCGGGCTCGCTGGAGGCGGTGCGGCCTTCGGCCTGGCCTCAGGAGTGGACCTCCGAACTGCTGGAGCTGATCACGGTGCTGGCGCTGCTCGCCGAACTGCGCACGGAGTGCGGGCGGTTGCGGGAGGGCAACCGGTGGATCGGGGCGGCGGAGCTGAGGTCGGAGGGTGTGCTGCCGCCGCCCGCCTCGGCGCGGCGGCCGGCGTCGGTGCTGGACCACGCGGAGGAAGGGCCGGAGGGACAGTTCGCGCTGCTGTGACGCGGCCCGGCCGCTGCGTGCGCGTCGGCCGGAACCACCCCGTCAAGCGAACGAGTCGATCACCCGCGTCAGCGTCAGCTCGAACACCTCGTCCGGGTCGATCGGTTCCGGGCCCGACGCCAGCATCTCGGCCAGCCGCGGGTACTCGCCCGTCGCCACCCGGCTCATCAGGTAGGCGGCGCGCACCGCCTGTTCCTGCTCCTGCGTCCACGGCAGGCCGCGGCTGCGTTCCGCGATCGCGAACTCGTTGGCGACGGTGGTCATCACCGTGCCGTTGATCATGGCGATCAGCTGCATCTTCGCGCCGTGCGGCGCGTCCAGGCCCTCCAGGGCGCCCAGGCACCATTCGAGGTAGCGCAGGGCGTGGGGACTGAAGCCGTGCACCGTCGACATCACCCGGGGCAGCCAGGGATGGCGGTACATGATGGCCCGCGTCTGGCGGGCCATCGCGAGCATGTCCGCGCGCCAGTCGCCCGTCGGCTCGCCGAGGTCGTACTCGCCGCCGGCCGCGTCGACCATCAGCTCGTACAGATCCTCCTTGCGCGGCACGTAGTTGTAGAGCGACATCGTGCCGCAGCCCAGCTCCGCCGCGACCTTGCGCATGGAGACTGCGTCGATGCCCTCCGCGTCCGCGAGGCGCACGGCCACCGCGGCGATGTCCCCCCGGCTGTACGCCGGTTTCGGGCCGCGGCCCGTGCGCTCGGGACGCGCCCAGATCACTTCCGGTTCGGCCGCTCGGCCTGCCATTCCTCATCACCTCCCCACCATCCTAGTTACGTACAGCGTACGTAGTGGGCTATGGTGGCAGCATGACAACTACGTACGCTGTACTTAGTGAGGGCTTGAGGAAGCGGTTCGGCGAGGTGCACGCCCTGCGCGGGCTCGATCTCGCGGTCACGGAGGGCACCGTCTGCGGCATCCTGGGGCCGAACGGTGCGGGCAAGACCACGGCCGTACGGATCCTCACGACCCTGTGCGCACCGGACGCGGGCAGCGCGCGCGTGGCCGGGCACGATCTGCGGACCGAGCCGGCCGCCGTGCGCCGGAGCATCGGCGTCACCGGCCAGTACACCTCGGTCGACGGCGATCTGACCGGCGCCGAGAATCTGCGACTGTTCGCCCGGCTGCTGCGGGCCCCCCGCTCGCGAGCGGCGGAGCTGCTGGAGCGGTTCGCGCTCACCGACGCCGCGGACCGCCCTGCCCGCACCTACTCGGGCGGCATGCGCCGCCGCCTCGACCTCGCGGCGAGCCTCATCACCCCGCCGAGGGTGCTCTTCCTCGACGAGCCGACCACCGGGCTCGACCCGCACAGCCGAAACGGCATCTGGGAATCCGTGCGGGAGCTGGCCGGTGGGGGGACGACGGTCCTGCTCACCACGCAGTACCTGGAGGAGGCCGACCAACTCGCCGACGACATCGTGCTGATCGACGAAGGCCGCGCCGCCCACAGCGGCACACCCGCCGAACTCAAGGCCCGCCTCGGCAGCTACGCGGAGGTCGTCGTCCTCGACCCGGCAGCACTGCCCGGCGCCGCGGCAGTGCTCGACCAGCTGACCGGATCGCAGCCGGCACTCGACCCGGAGCGGCGGACCGCCGGGGCCGTCACCACCGACCCCACGCTCACCCTCCCCCGGCTCGTGCGCGAACTCGACGCGGCGGGCGTGGCCGTCGTCGATGCCGCACTGCGTCCGCCCACCCTGGACGAGGTGTTCCTGCGGTTGACCGACCGCACCGCCGCGCGAGGCCCGAAGGAGGTCGCCGCATGAGCACGGTCCTCTACGACGGCACCGCCGTCCTCGGCCGGCATCTGACCCGCATCCGCCATGCCCCGGCCATGTGGGTCATGACCCAGACCATGCCGATCGTGTTCCTGCTCTTCTTCGGCTACGTCTTCGGCAGCGCCATGGCCATGCCGGGCGAGGAGTACCGCGCCTTTCTCGTCCCCGGCATGCTCGTGGCAACCGCCGCCAACGGCATCATGACCGGGATGTTCACCGCCGCCCAGGACTCGCACCGGGGGGTCATGGACCGCTTCCGCGCCCTGCCCATGAGCCGCATCGCCGTGCCGCTCGGCCAGGCAGGGGCCGATCTGGTGACCACCGCGACGGGACTGGTTCCTCTCCTGCTCGTCGGCCTGGCGATGGGCTGGCGGGTGGAGGGCGGCGTGCTCGAAGCGGCGGGCGCGTTCGGACTGTTGCTGCTCTTCCGATTCGCCGCGACCTGGGTCGGCATCCTCCTCGGACTCGCCTCGCGCAGCGAGGAGGCGGCGGGTCAGCTGGGCAGCGCGACCTTCATGCTGCCCCTGCTGTCGAACGCATACCTGCCCACGGACGGCCTGCCTTCCTGGCTGCGCACTCTCGCCGAGTGGAATCCGATCTCGGCGGTGACCACGGCCGTACGCGATCTGTTCGGCAACGCCCCGCCTCCGGACGACGCGGCCTGGCCCGTGGCCCACCCCGTCGCGGGCGCGGTGTGCTGGGCCCTGGCCCTGCTGGCGGTGTGCGTCCCGCTCGCGGTGCGGCGGTACGCCCGTTCGTGACGCCGCCCCGAAGAGCCCGGGGGTGACAAAGGTGGCACATACACGATAGGTACGGCTGTCATGAGCCAACAGCCACTGCCTCTGGACGGGATCACGGTCGTCGCGGTCGAGCAGGCCGTCTCCGCGCCGTTCGCCACGCGTCAGCTCGCGGACCTCGGCGCCCGTGTGATCAAGGTCGAGCGGCCCGACGGGGGCGACTTCGCCCGGGACTACGACACCGCCGCCCGAGGGCTCGCCTCGCACTTCGTCTGGTGCAACCGCGGCAAGGAGTCCATCGCCGTCGACCTGAAGGACCCGCGCGGCCTCGACATCGTGCACCGGCTCGTCGCGGACGCCGATGTGTTCGTGCAGAACCTCGCGCAGGGCGCGGCGGCCCGGCTCGGGCTGGACGCGGCCGCGCTGTGCGCCCGTCACCCCCGGCTGATCGCCGTCGACATCTCCGGTTACGGATCCGAGGGGCCGTACGCGCACAAGCGGGCCTACGACATGCTCGTGCAGTGCGAGGCCGGCCTGGTGTCGGTGACGGGGACGGCCGCACAGCCGGTGAAGGCGGGCATTCCGGCGGCCGATGTCGCCGCGGCGATGTACGCCTTCTCGGGTGTGCTGGCCGCTCTGCTGCGGCGCGCCACGACGGGCCTCGGCGGGCCGGTCGAGATCTCCATGCTGGAGTCGCTCGCCGAGTGGATGGGGCATCCGCTGCACCACGGGATGCACGGGGGTGCGGCCCCGGCGCGCACAGGTCTCGCGCACGCCGTCATCGCGCCGTACGACGCCTACGACACCGCCGGCGGCAGCCAGGTGCTGCTGTCGGTGCAGAACGACCGGGAATGGCGACGGCTTGCCGAACAGGTCCTGGGGCGGCCCGAGTTGGCGCACGATCCCGGATTCGCCACCAATACGGCGCGCACCGCGAACCGGGAGCGCACGGACGCGGCGGTGGCCGAGGCGCTGGCGGGGATGACGGCCGAGGAGGCCGTCGGCAGACTGGAGGAAGCGGGCATCGCCTGCGCCCGGTTGAACACGGTGCAGGACGTCGCCGGGCATCCGCAGCTCGCCGCACGGGACCGCTGGCGCGAGATCGACACGCCGGCCGGGCCGCTGCGGGCACTGCTGCCCCCGATCACGCTGCCGGGCGGGGCCCCGGCGCGGATGGGGCCGATTCCCTCACTCGGCGAGCACACCGACGCGCTGCTGCGGGCCCTGGGGATGGGCGAGGAGGCAGCGGCGCTGCGCCGGGACGGCGTGGTCGCCTGAGCGGGATCGTACGGGTGGTGCGTCGTGCGGGTCGGGGTACGGAACGCCGGGGGCTGTCGTCAGTGGCGGCTGCCGAAGAGCGAGCGCCGCAGCCGTCGCAGCGGGGCGAACAACGAGACGCGCGCGCTCTTGCTCCCGCGGCTGCGCGTCCGGTCGCGCGAGGTCAGCTCGCGCATCAGCAAGGTCGCTTCGGCGGATTCGCCCTGCGGAACGACGGGACCGCCCAGCACCGAGAGGTGGCGGTCCAGACGCGAACTGGTCGCGCCGCTCCCGCAGGTGATGGCAGGCACACGCGCCCTGCTGCGAACTGTTATCTGATCCATGTCACTCCCCACCCGTACGAGACACCCGGCCCGGGCAGATTAACCCTATCGCCCCTTCGGGACACCCGTGTATCCCGCCTGCATGATTCACCACACTCGTACGGGGGTTGACCGTTACTCTCCGAATCCGTCTGATTCCAGGGTGAGTTGGGCGGACAACTCGCGCACAGGAGCCCGTCGGTGAATTGATGGCCGATCAACACGGTACGGAGCTCAGTGAGTTGAGCTAGATTGAAATGGTTTTCACCGTGTTGCGACTCTGGTTGCGGACAAGGGGCACGGCATGAGCGGAGTACCGGGAACCGGCCGGATGATTGCGGAGCGCTACCGCCTGATCGTGCCCATCGGCGAGGGCGGCACGGGCGTGGCGTGGCTGGCGCGCGACGAACTGCTGGAGCGTGACGTGGCGGTCAAGGAGGTCCGCGCGCCGGCCGGTCTCGACGCGGCGGCGACGCGCGGGCTGTACGGACGCCTCGAGCGGGCGGCACGGACCGCGGGCCGTGTCTCGCACCGCAATGTGGTCGCCGTCCATGACGTGGCCACCGACGACGGCCGCCCCTGGATCGTGATGGAGCTCGTGCGCGGGCTCGCGCTGTCGGACGTCCTGGAGGCGGAGGGGCCGCTGCCGCCGCGCAGGGCCGCGCACATCGGGGCCGAAACGCTCGCGGCCCTGCGTGCCGCGCACGCGGCGGGCGTGGCCCACCATGATGTGAAACCGGCCAATGTGCTCATCGCCAACGACGGCCGGGTGCTGGTCACCGGCTTCGGAATGACGGCAGCCCTGGGTTCCGCGGGGTCCCGCGCCCCGGAGTCGGCCCCTGCGCACGGGCCGGGCGCGGAGTCGGACCTGTGGTCGCTGGGCGCGCTGCTGTACGCCGCGGTCGAGGGCCACCCGCCCGGCCCCGGCGAGGAGCCGCGGCCGTCGGAGAGTTCGGGTGCGCTCGCCCCGGTGATCGAAGGTCTGCTGCGGCCGGACCCGGCGGACCGGATGCCCGCCTCGGAGGCCGAGCACCGGCTGCGGCTGGCGAGCGGGGGCGGCGGCCCTCGGACTGCGTCACAGGCTTCCCCGTCGCCGGCCGCCGCGCCCGTGGTCGGCGAGGGAGCATCCGGCGGCACGGCCCCGACCACGGCCACGGCCTCCCCCGCCGAACCGCGCCACGCCACGACCGTGCTCACCGTCGGCGTGACACTGCTGCTCTTCGCGGTGGTGGCGCTGGTGTGGGCGGTTCTCGGCGCCTGACATGCGCGAGCCCTGCCCGGTGGGGAACGCCGGGCAGGGCGGACGGGGCCTGATGGGGGGTCAGGCGTGGGTGGTGAAGACGGGCAGATAGCCGCCGGACTGGCCGGCCGCCGTCGGGTGGTAGGACTCGCCGATGTTGAGCCAGTTCACGCTGTGCAGCCAGGCGGAGCCCGAGCAGATCTCGTGCCCCGTGAAGGTGGAGACGACGCTCGCGAAGTCGTAGCCGTGGTCGGCCGCGCGCTTGGCGATCGCCGCGTTGAGGTAGTCGGAGGCACCGTTGATGGCGGAGCGCTCGTTCTCGCTCAGACCGGCGACGCAGCTCCCGTTGAGCTTGTAGAAGCGGGGATAGCCGAGCACGACGACCTGGGCGGCCGGAGCCTTGGCCCGGATCGCCGAGTAGACCGTGTCGAGCTGTCCGGGCAGGGTCGAGTCGACGTACGCCTTGGCCTGGTTGATGCGGTTGATGCAGGTGGACTCGGACTGCAGGACGCATGTGGTCATCACGTCGGCGAACCCGGCGTCGTTGCCGCCGACGGTGAGGGATACGAGGTCGGTCGCGGACCCGAGGGGCCCGAGTTGATTGGCCGTCACATCACCCGTACGAGCGCCCGAGCAAGCGGTGAACGCGAACGACGAGGGTGAATGGGCGGCGGCCCAGAGCTTGGGGAAGGCACGGGTGCTGCGCTTGCAGTTGCCGCTGGCGCTGTCGTAACTGCCCGCTCCCACACCGGAGGAGTAGGAGTCGCCGAGTGCCACGTAGTCGAGTGCCTGGGGGGTGACATCGGCCTGCGCCGTTCCCGCTCCGGTGAGAGCGAGGACGGCGCCGAGGAGGAGTGAGGATGAGAATGCCGCGACTCGGGACAGATTCATGGAACCTCCCTATAGCAGGATCTCTGCCTCAACTGTCGTAGCAGCGGACAGACTTCACCGGAAGTGTCCATGCCAAAGATGTTACTGACGGGTCATCCCCAGGAAAGCGATCAAGGCAAGCGAAACGGACGGTTCCTCATCTGACGCCCTATTCGGTACCAAAAAAGTGAAAACCGGTTTCGGATTCGTATTCTTGCCATACAGTCCTCTTCATCAATACCGTCGTGGATCCACCCGCACCGGTCCATCACGCACAGCGGCTCAGGGGAGGGCACGAGCGTCGCGAAGGACACGGACGGGGGCTGCGGCAGGGGGGTGCCGTGCCGGGGTGGGCGCTCGGGGTTCCGGCGTGAGTTCCGAGCCGTACGCCGCACGGACAGCAATGCCGACTCAACCACCATGCGCGGAGCGTCCTTCCGGCATGCGCGGATGAGTACAACCCCCCTTTCGAACCGGAAACTCGTCCGGGCCACCCGCACGCGGGGCGGCCCACCGGTGGAGAGAGGGAACGAAGGCTCATGAGCTCAGTCCTGCAACCGGCGGCCGTCCCGGAGCACGATCCGGTGAGCGAAGCCGCCCGTGTGTCCGTCGGTTACCGGCCCGTCTCCTCGCATCTGGCGATAGCCCCGCCCGTGAGCGTGGTGATCCCCGCGATGAACGAAGCGGAGAACCTGCCCTACGTCTTCAAGACACTGCCCGCATGGATCCACGAAGTGGTCCTGGTCGACGGCAACTCCACGGACGACACCGTCGCCGTCGCCCGCGAACTGTGGCCGGGGGTCAAGGTCGTCCAGCAACTCGGCAAGGGCAAGGGCGATGCCCTGATCAGCGGATTCGCCGCGTGCACCGGCGACATCATCGTCATGATCGACGCGGACGGCTCGGCGGACGGCCAGGAGATCGTCTCGTACGTCTCCGCCCTCGTCTCAGGAGCCGACTTCGCCAAGGGATCACGCTTCGCCAACGGCGGCGGCACCGACGACATGACAACGGTGCGCCGGCTCGGCAACCGTGTCCTGTGCGCCGTCGTCAACGCCAAGTTCGGCGCCCGCTACACCGACCTCTGCTACGGCTACAACGCGTTCTGGAAGCACTGCCTCGACCGGATCAGCCTCGACTGCACCGGCTTCGAGATCGAGACCCTGATGAACATCCGCGTCGTCAAGGCCGGGCTGCGCGTACAGGAGGTGCCCAGCCACGAGTTCCTGCGCATCCACGGGGTCAGCAACCTCAGAGCCGTACGGGACGGACTGCGGGTGCTCAGAGTGATCCTCAAGGAGACCCGGGTGCGCAGATCGGCCCGCCGCCGACCGCTCCCCGTGCGCATCGCGCCGCGCCCCGGAGAGGCGTCTTGACCCCGCCCCACCGTCACCCTCGCTTCTCGGTGGTGATCTGCGCCTACACCGAGGAGCGCTGGGACGACACGCTCGCCGCTGTCGCATCCGTACGCCACCAGTCCCTGACCGCCCTGGAGACCCTGCTCGTCGTCGACCACAATCCGGCGCTCCTCGAACGGCTCCGCCGACGGTACGACGGCGGCCCCGGGGACGCCGCCGGCGGGGACGTGCGGGTGCTCGCCAATACGGGCCCCCGCGGGCTGTCCGCCGGACGCAACACCGGGATCGCCGCCGCCCGCGGCGAGTTCGTCGCCTTCCTCGACGACGACGCCGTGGCCGAGCCCGACTGGCTGCGGTACTTCGCCAAGGCCTACGACGACCCGCGGGTCATGGCGGTCGGCGGCCGGACCGTGCCCGCGTGGGCGTCGGGCCGCCGTCCCGTCTGGTTCCCCGAGGAGTTCGACTGGGTCGTCGGCTGCACCTACCGTGGCCTGCCGCCCGGCCGGGTCCGGGTCCGCAATGTGCTCGGCGGCAACGCCTCGTTCCGGCGTCGCGCCTTCGACGCGTCGGGCGGCTTCGCCACCGGCATCGGGCGGGACGGCGACCGGCGGCCGCTCGGCTGCGAGGAGACCGAGCTGTGCATCCGCCTCGCGCGCGCCCTGCCGGATGCCGTGCTGCTCATCGACGACCGGGCCGTCATCCACCACAAGGTGCCGCCCGGGCGTGAGCGGTTCGGCTACTTCCGCACCCGCACCTACGCCGAGGGCCTGTCCAAGGCCCTCGTGGCGCGCAGCGTCGGAGCGGGTAGCGGGCTGTCCACCGAACGGCGCTACACCACACGCGTCCTGCCCGCCGGGATCGCGCGCGGGCTGCGCGACTTCCTGCTCGCCCGGCCCGGCGGCGCGGGCCGGGCTGCCGCGATCGTCACGGGCGTGGCAGCGGCGGCGGGCGGCTATGTACGGGGAGCGCTGGCTGCTCGCGGAGGCGGCACACCGTTCTCGTTCGGTCCCATCGGCGCAGGAGGGGACAGCGGATGACCGTACCGATCCTGATGTACCACGCGGTCGGACACCGGCCGGCCCGGGCCGCGTTCGGGCTGTCCGTGTCCCCCGGCGCCTTCGCCGAGCAGATGTCGCTGCTCGGCGAGCGCGGGTTCACCCCGCTGACCACGGCGCAGCTCGCCGGTGCCTGGCGATCCGGCGGGCCGCTGCCGCAGCGGCCCGTGCTGATCACGTTCGACGACGGCTACGAGGGTGTGCACCGGCACGCCCTCCCCGTACTCTCCGCGCACGGTTTCGCCGCCACATTGTTCGTGACCACCGGGTGGCTGCGCGGCCCCGGTGAACTGCCGGGCGCCCCCGACACCATGCTCGACCGGGACCAGGTCCGTGAACTGGCCGCCGCGGGCACGGAGATCGGCGGCCACAGCCACACCCATCCCCAACTCGACCAGCTCACCGACCGACAGCTGCGTGACGAGGCGGTCCGCTGCCGGGACCTCGTCGCCGGTCTCGTCGGTGACGCGCCGGCCTCGTTCGCCTTCCCCTACGGCTACGCGAACCGCCGGGTGCGCCGGGCCGTCCGGGCGGCCGGATACGCACAGTCCCTCGCCGTGGGCAACGCGCTCGCCGCGCGGGAACAGGGCCCGTACGCACTCCGCCGGCTGACGGTGCAGCGCACCACGGGCATCGAGCAGTTCGCCCGGATCGTCGAAGGGCAGGGCATCGCCCGGCACTTCGCCCGGCACCGGGCGCTCACGCGGGGCTACGCGATGGTGCGCCGCGCCCGCAGGGCAGCGGCTGTGGCGGTCCGCTGAGCACCCGAAAGCCGCCGCACCGGGCAAAACACGGTGCGGCGGCCGAGGCCGTGCCGGATCATGGGCGCATGGCTGCCAACCCTCATGACGCACTGCCGGTCCGACTCAACGTCGACGACAGCGACTCGCCGTCGGATGTCGTCGACGCGCTGTTCCTCGGCCGCTTCGCGACGGGCGAGCAGCCGTACTCGCACAGTTCGACGATCGACCGCGTGAAGTCGGGTGCCACACTGCTGCCCGCCGCGGCGTCGGTGCTGCGTTCCGCCCGCGACGACGACCGCAGCGCGACACTCGCCGAGGGCGTGGGCTGGACGCTGCTGATCTCTCGCTGGAACCGCGGCGCGGACGTCACGGTCACCGCCGTCACGTCCGAACTCGCCGAGAAGGTCCTGAAGGAGGCGACCGAGGGCGCGACCGACGAACCCGAGCCCCAGCCGGAGAACGTGACCATGGGCTTCTGGTACGTCTCGCCTAGGCGCGGCCCGCACCGTACGACACGCCAGATCGCGGCCGGTACATGGGACGAGATCCGGCCCAACTACACGGCGCCCGTCGCCGATGCGATGGACCGGCTGATGAAGGTCACTCCCGACGACATCGCGGGCAGGCTGCTGCTCCTGCACGGCCCGCCCGGCACGGGAAAGACCTCGGCCCTTCGCACGCTGGCCCGTTCGTGGCGCGACTGGTGCCAGGTGGACTGCGTGCTCGACCCGGAGCGGCTGTTCAACGACGTCGGCTATCTGATGGACATCGCGATCGGCGAGGACGAAGGCACCTCCAAGGGCCGCTGGCGGCTGCTCCTGCTGGAGGACTGCGACGAACTCATCCGCGGCGAGGCCCGCCACACGGCGGGCCAGGCGCTGTCGCGCCTGCTCAACCTGACGGACGGTCTGCTCGGCCAGGGCCGCAACGTGCTGGTGGGTGTGACGACCAACGAGGACCTGGAACGCCTCCACCCGGCCGTCGTCCGCCCGGGCCGCTGCCTTGCCCGCATCGAGGTGGGCCCGCTGACCCGCGAGGAGTCGGTGACGTGGCTGGGTACGGACGAGAGCGTGGGCCGTGAGGGCGCGACGCTCGCGGAACTGTTCGCCCTGCGTCGCGGCACGACTCCGGCGTCGGTCCCGTCCCAGTCCCCGGGTCCGGACGCGGGCCTGTACCTCTGACGGGGGGCCGGGGAACGGTCACGCGCAGGGGGCGCGCCCCCGCCGCGTCACTCGGTGGCGTACTCCACCGACAGCGCCGTCTCCGCCGCCGCGAGCGCCTGCGCCCGGGAGAGACCGAGCCGCCGCGCCTGCGCCGCGTACGCCGCCGCCGCGGCAGCAGCCCGGCGCGACGCGGCGTCGCCCGCCGCCGCCACGAACGTGCCGTTCCGGCCGCGCGTCTCGATCACTCCGTCGCCCTCCAGGGCGCGATACGCCTTGGCCACGGTGTTCGCCGCGAGGCCCAGTTCCTCTGCGAGGCCTCGGACTGTCGGCAGACGGTGGCCCACCGGCAGCTTGCCCGAGCGGGCCTGCTCGGAGATCTGGGCACGCAGCTGCTCGTAGGGCGCGTCGGGCGCATCGGCATCGATGACGATGTTCAAGGTCATCCGGTGATTCTCTCCCACACCAGGAAATTGGGAGGCACCACGAGCCCGTCCCGCCGTAGCGTGCCTCCCCATGACTGTCATCGTCGTGCGTGACTTCCGCCGTGAGGATGCCGAGGCCGTGGCCACCGTGCGCCGCGCCGTACTCTCCTTCGAGGTCACGACACCTCAAGCCGTCCGATTCGGCGCCGAGCACGCCAACCCCGCGAAGAAGCAACGGATGTTGGTCGCCGAGCGGGACGGGGAGATCGTCGGGACGGCGACGGCCGGCCTCGTCCACGACGCGGCGGAGCCCGGCCAGGCGTACGCCGCGCTGTACGTGCACCCGGACCACCGCCGCATCGGCGTCGGCGGTCTGCTGCTGCGCACCGCGGAGGACCATCTCGCTACGGAAGGCGTACGCGCCGTCTATGTCTGGGCGCTGGACATCCCCGCCACCCGCGCCTTCGCCGAGAGGAGCGGCTACCGGCCGGCCCGTCCCTCGCAGGTGATGCGTCTCGATCTGGAGCACGGCACCCTGCCGGAGGTGCCCGGCCTCCCGCCCGGCGTGGAACTGCGCGCGGCCACGGACTACGCGGCGGACCCCCGCCCACTGTTCGCGGCGGACGCCGAGGCCGTGCTCGACGAGCCGAACGACGTCACCACCGTCCTGGACGACTACGACGACTGGCTCGCCGGCACCTGGAACTCCCCGCTGTTCGACCGCGATCTGTCCACCGTCGTGACACTGGACGGCGAAGTCGCGGCGTTCAGCTTCGCGTACACCGACCGCAGCACCCGCTACCTGTCCGGTGGAACGGGCACACGGCGCGCCCACCGCGGCAAAGGCCTCGCGAAGCTCGCGAAGACGGACTCGCTGCGCCGCGCCCGCGCTGCCGGTTTCACGGACGCGTTCACCAGCAACGACGCGGACAACGGGCCGATGCTCGCGATCAACGAGTGGTTCGGCTACGAGCCCTGCGCGAAGGAGGTCCGCCTTGTCCGCACGTGCGACTGAGATCCGGCTGGTCAAGGCGGGCGCCACCAAGATCCGCTACCCGGCGGAGCTGCTCACGGACGACGGCACCCACCTCGTGGTCCGCGCACCGTGGGCGGCACCCGACGTCCGCGACTTCGGCTTCGTGCGGTTCGAGCCGGGTGATGTGTTCACCGAGCACTACTGGCGCGACCGGTGGTACGCGGTGAAGGAGGTCCGTACCGGCGAGGGCCTGCTCAAGGGCTGGTACTGCGACATCACCCGCCCCGCCGTGATCGGCGCCGGTGAGGTGACGGTCGAGGACCTGGACCTGGATCTGTGGGTGTCGGCGGACGGCAAGGAGATCCTGCGACTGGACGAGGACGAGTTCGCCGCGAGCGGGCTCGCCGAACGCGATCCGCAGGCGGCCGACGCAGCCGTCCGGGCGCTCGACGAGCTCGAACTCCTCGCCCGCCGCGGTGGTTTCACCGATCTGACCGGCTGACCGGCAACACAGTGGTCCGGTCCGGCCCGCCCGCTTCGTACGCGATGGCGTCGCCGTCCTCGTGCCAGTGGACGGCGAACCGCTCACCGGCCCGGTACGCCTCCAGCCCCGCCCTGCAGTAGGCGACCATGTCGTCGGGCAGGGCGGCGAGCGGGTGCCAGGCGAGCTCCGCGCACTTGCCGGGCTCGCGGTTGTACGGCTCGCCCCCTGTGCCGTACTCCGCCTCGAAGAACCAGCCCGTGCGGGGCTGCTCGCCCGGTCCCCGGTGCTGCATCACGAGCGCGACCCGCAGGTCGTCCGGGGTGGGCGTGATCCCGATCTCCTCGGCCGCCTCCCGCAGCATCGCGGTCCGCACGTCCTCCCCGTCCTCGACATGGCCCGAGGGCCCGTTCCACAGGCCGTCGCCGTAGCCGGTGTTCGCCCGGCGGGCCAGAAGGACGTCGTCGCCGCGGCGGAGGATCAGGTGGACGTCGACGACTTCGGTGTGCCGGCGGCGTGGCTCCGTCCGCGCCACCAGGACGTACCGCTCGTCGTGGACCTCCTTGCCCCACAGCAACTGCTCGTCCGACAGCCGCTCGTGGTGGACCCGGTCCGTCAGGGGAGCAAGGGCGGCCATCAGGCGCTCGGCGGGCAGTCCGGTCGTGCCCCAGACTCCCTCCACCAGCACGAGCCGGCCGCCCGGCCTGAGCAGCGAGGCCCAGTGCCGGAGCGCGGCCTCGGGGTCGGGCAGGGTCCAGACGACGTGCCGGGCGAGGACGACGTCGAACCGGCGCTCCCCCACCGGCGGCCGGTCGGCGTGGCCGAGCATGATCTCGGCGCCCGTCCCGGCCAGCTTCGCCCGCGCCCGGTCCACCATCCGTGGCGCCAGGTCCACACCCGTCACCCGGTGCCCCTGCTCGGCCGCGAGGAGGGCGAGGCTGCCCGTGCCGCAGCCGAGGTCGAGCACGTCGGACGGCGCGGGCGGCAGCCACTGTGCCAGTCTCGCGGCCCATGCGCGCCGGACCTCGGGGGTGGTGAGGCCGTGGTCGGGCTCGTCGTCGAAGGTGGCCGCCATGCCGTTCCAGTCGGTCGTCGTCATGGGCCGATCATCGCAGCGACCACTGACAACGGGCCTTTCCCGACGTCCGGTTCAGAGCAGGCGCTTGCGGTAGTGGAAGCGGTCGTACACGCCCTCGATCCGTCGCTCGACCAGCTCGTATCCGTAGCGGGTGTACAGCTTCTGGTTCTCCCACATCTTGGCGTTGGTGAGGAGACGGACCTCGGGCAGTCCCAGCTGCCTGGCGTACGACTCCACGAAGCGGAGGAGGAGGCGGCCCACCCCGGTGCCCCAGGCGTCCGGGTGGACGGCGATCGAATCGAGATAGAGGTGATCGTCCTCCGGGACGAGGACGATCACCCCTTGCACCGGGTCGCCGGTGACGAACACCCTGCCCGCCGCCACGTTCGCCTCGTGATTCGCCTCCATCGGGACGGGCACGACGCCGATCCGTTCGATGTAGTGGTGGTAGGCCGCGTCGGTCACGGCCCGTACGGCGGTCACGTCGGCCGCAGTGGCAGGCCGGATGTCATCGGTCATGCCGACACATTACGGCGACGGACGATCACCTTCTTCAGCAGCGGCCAGGCCAGCAGGAGCGCGATCACCGCGTACACGGCCACCGCGAAGGGGGTGTTGACGAGTCCTGTGACGCTGCCGTCGCTGATCTGGAGTGCGCGGCGCAGCTGTTGTTCGGCGGCCGGGCCGAGGATCACACCGATCACCGCCGGCAGCACCGGAAGTCCGTAGCGCCGCATGCCGAAGCCGATCAGGCCGATGAGCAGCAGGATCACGAGATCCAGTGCTTCGCCGCCGACCGCGTACGCGCCGACCGCGGCGAAGAACAGGATGCCTGCGTAGAGATAGGGGCGCGGGATGCGCAGCAGCTTGGCCCAGACCGGGGCGAGCGGCAGGTTGAGCGCGAGCAGCAGCACCATGCCGACGAAGAGGGAGGCGATCAGGCCCCACACCAGGTCGGGTTCGCGTTCGAAGAGCAGCGGGCCCGGCTGGATGCCGTACTGCTGGAAGGCGGCGAGCATCACGGCGGCGACGGCGGTCGTGGGCAGACCCAGCGTCAGCATCGAGACCAGGGTGCCCGCCGCGGAGGCGGACGCCGCCGACTCGGGGCCTGCGACGCCCTCGATGGCGCCGCGCCCGAACTCGTCCTTGTGCCGGGACAGCCGCTTCTCCGTGACGTACGACAGGAACGTCGGTATCTCCGCGCCGCCGGCCGGGATCGCCCCGAAGGGGAATCCGATGACCGGTCCGCGCAGCCACGCCTTCCAGGTGCGCTTCACATCGGACCTGCCCAGCCACGGCCGGCCCACGGGTATGGCCTCGCCCGCCGAACGGCGCAGATGCGCGGCCACCCACAGGGCCTCGCCGATCGCGAAGAGGCCGACCGCGACGATGACGACGTCGATGCCGTCCGCGAGCTGCAGCGAACCGAAGGTGAGGCGCTGCTGGCCGGTCATCTGGTCGAGCCCCACGAGACCGATGGTGAGACCGATGAGCAGAGAGGCGAGTCCGCGGATGCGGGAGGAGCCGAGGACGGACGTCACGGCGATGAAGGCGAGCACCATGATGGCGAAGTAGTCGGGCGCACCGATGTCCACGGCCAGTTCGGCAACCGTCGGGGCGAGGGCGACGAGCAGGAGCGTGCCGATCATGCCGCCTGCGAAGTGGCCGACCGCGGCGGCGGCGAGCGCCTGTGCGCCGCGGCCCGCTTTCGCCATCGGATTGCCTTCGAGCGCGGCGACGACGGCTGCGCTCTCGCCAGGGGTGTTGAGCAGGATGGACGTGGTGGAACCGCCGAACATCGCGCCGTAGTAGATGCCGGCGAACATGATGAACGCGCCGGTCGGATCCAGGCCGTACGTCACGGGCAGCAGCAGTGCCACCGCCATCGCCGGGCCGATGCCCGGCAGTACGCCGATCGCGGTCCCGAGCAGTACACCGATCGCGGCCCACAGCAGGTTCATCGGAGTCAGCGCGGTACCGAAGCCGTCGAGGAGGGAGTGGAGAGAGTCCATCGTTACAGCACTCCCATCAGCGGGCCGCCCGGCAGGGGCACGCCGAGCAGATTGTTGAAGACGACGTAGGTGACGAGTGCGAGAGCCGCGGCGATCAGCGGATCGCGGTCGTGGTGCCGGCTGCCGAGGGCGAAGGCGGAGCCCCAGAAGAGCAGCGCGCCGGCGATCGGGAAGCCGAGAGGGCCGATGAGTACGGCGAAGGCGAGGAAGACGCCGCCGAGGAGCAGGACCGTGCGCCAGTCGCTCGGCTCGCTCAGGTCGATGTCCTCGCCGCCCTCGGCCTCGCCCCGGCCGCCGCGGAGGACGTCGATCGCGAGGAGGACGGCAACGACCAGGAGACCGATGCCGACCACGACGGGGACGGTCTTCGGGCCGACGGGGCCGCGCTGGGCGATCTCGACATCCATCGTCAGCGCGTCGGTGAGGACGAGGACGCCGATGACGAGGAGCAGCACGCTGACGCCGAGTTCGGAGTGCTCGCGCAGCCACGAGCGGCGGACCTGAGGGGTGGGGTCGGTCGTCGGGGCGCTCACAGTCCCAGCTCCTTCAGCACCGCGTCGACGCTCCTGTCCTGTTCGGCGAGGAAGCCGCCGAACTTGTCGCCGGTCAGGAACGCGTCGTCCCAGCCGTTCTTCTTCATGGAGTCCCGCCACTGCGGCGACTCGTGGAGCTCGGTGACGAGGCCGATGAGCTTGTCCCGTTCGGCGCCGCTCAGTCCTGGCGGGGCGACAATGCCGCGCCAGTTGGTGAACTCGGTGTCCAGCCCGGCCTCGCGGAGGGTGGGCGCGTCGAGACCGGGGACCCGCTGCGGCCCGGTGACGGCGAGCAGCCGCAGTTCGCCGGACTTGATCTGGTCGAGGTACTCGCCGACGCCGGAGACACCGAAGGCCACCTTGTTGCCGAGGATCGAGGCGAGAAGTTCGCCGCCGCCGTCGAAGGGGACGTAGTTGACGGACTTCGGGGCGATCCCCGCGGCCTGGGCCATCAGCATGGGGGCGAGATGGTCGGGCCCCCCGGGCGACGATCCGCCGCCGACGGGAAGCTTGCCGGGGTTCTTCTTCCAGGCCTCCAGCAGCTGGCCGATCGTCTTGTACGGCGAGTCCTTGGCGACGACCACGATGTCCTGCTCCTCCGTGAGCCGGGCTATCGGAGTGGTGTCGGCGAGGGTGCTGGGCGTCTTGTTGGTGTGGACTGCTCCGACGACGCCGAGGCCCATCGACATCGCGAGCTTGCCGTTGCCGTGCTCACCGACGAGGCGCGTGAGGCCGACGGTGCCGCCCGCTCCGGGAAGGTTGAAGACCTCGATGCCGTGGGTGAGCTCGGCGTCCTCCGCGTTCTTGGCGGCGGTGCGGGCGGTGATGTCGTAGCCGCCGCCGGGGGTGTTGGGGACCATGAAGCGCAGGCCGGGGATCTGCGTACCGGTGTCCGCGCCGGTGCCCGCGGTGAGCAGCGGGGGCGCGACGAGCACCAGCAGGGCAGCCCCGAGCAGGGCGATGGGGGTGCGCAATCGCACGGTGACGCCTCTCGTGGTGGGAGCTGTGAAGTGGCCCACATGTTGCCTGCGCGTTAAGAAGCTGTCTCTCTTCCGGAATCAACGGACGTTGTGGTCCTTGTGGTCGCGGCCTAGCGTGGCGGCGTGACGAACGTGCTGGTGGTGGACGACGACTTCATGGTCGCCAAGCTGCACAGCCGCTATGTGTCCGCGACGGAGGGCTTCACGGTCGTCGGCGTGGCCCACAGCGGCGCGGAGGCGCTGCGCGCCGCCGAGCGGCTGCGGCCGGATCTTGTGCTGCTCGACGTCTACCTGCCGGACATGGACGGGATCACCGTCCTGCGCGAGCTGCGGGCGGCGGAGGCCGCGGACCCGGGCCGGTCGAGCGCGGACGCGCTGTTCATCACGGCGGCCCGAGATGCGGCGATCGTCCGGTCCGCGCTGCGCGCGGGCGCGCTGCACTATCTGATCAAGCCGTTCAACCAGGCGGCGCTGCAGGAACAACTGAGACATGTGGCATCGCTGCGGTCCCGGCTGGAGCACCTGGACGAGGCACGTCAGGAGGACGTGGACCGGATCTTCGGCACCCGTCCGCCGGGCTCGCGGGAGCTCCCGAAGGGCCTCGCCCCGCACACGGCGGAGCTGGTGGAGCGCATCCTGCGGGAACACCCCGGCGACCTGTCGGCCTCGGAGTGCGCGGAGGCGGGCGCCCTCTCCCGCGTGAGCGCGCGCCGCTACCTGGAGTACTTCGCGGAAACGGGCCGCGCACAGGTGACCCTGCGCTACGGGGGCACGGGCCGCCCGGAACGCCGTTACCGCAGCGTGGGCCGGGGCCCGACCGGCGGATCAGGGCCGAACAGGCCCTGAGGGATGTCAGGGGCCTTCCGGGGGCGGCGGGGGCTGGTGGAGGCCGAACGGGGAGCCCTGGTCGTCGTGGCAGAGCTGGAACCGGCCGAAGCGGGCGACCGTCTCGTCGTCCCCGCCCAGGTCGACCTCGTCGACCGTGCCGCCCAGTTCACGTACCCGTGCGACGGCCGCCTGGATGTCGTCGACGCGGAAGAAGACGTAGGGACTCGCTCCCGGGTCACCGCCGTGCAGCCCGCCGGGGACACCGGTGGTGCGGATCGCGTAGCCGCCGCCCTCCGTCGTACCGGCCTCGAAGGCCCAGTCGAACAGTCCGCTGTAGAAGGCGCGTGCCTGCTCGGAGTCGGCCACGCCGATTTCGAAGAAGGAGATCTCCCCGGCCATCGCTCGCTCCCGGCCTAGGTCATGAGGGACAGTGCCGGTCCCACGTTACGACCGAGGCCCGGGCCACGCACCCGGCGGCGGGGGCGGGCAAGGCACTGGCGGCCGCAGCTGCAGGAAACGGCCGCGGCTATCCTGCGCGCATGCTGATCACGAACACGGACACCGACGCGCAACTGGCCGTGACAGCGGCGCAGGCGGGAGCAGCCGTGGTGCGCGACATGTACGGGGCATCGATGGCGCGGTTCGAGAAGTCCGCCGGTGACTTCGCGACGGCTGCAGACCTCGCGGCGGAGAAGGCCATCCTCGACGTCCTCCGTACGGCTCGCCCCGATGATGCCGTGACGGGCGAGGAGAGCGGGCACACCGACGCGGACGGCGCAGAGCGCAGTTGGTTGGTCGATCCCTTGTGCGGCACGCTGAACTACGCCGTGCACAACATGCTGGTGGCGGTGAACGTCGCGCTGCGGGTGGGCTCGGGCCTCACGGCGGCGGCAACAGCCGACCCGTTCACCGGCGAGGTGTTCTGGACCGACGGCGAAAGCGCCCGCCTTCGGAGCGGCGGTGTGGACGAGGAGCTGGCACCGTCACCCGATTCCCGGCTGGTGGACCTCAATCTCGACCCGCCGTTCCCCAACTCACCGGACTTCCGGGCGGCCCACCTCCTCACCGCCCCCGGGTTCGCCGAACACTTCCGGCCCCGCGTCGTCTCCACCACCCTGGCGGTGGCCTGGGTGGCCGCCGGCCGGAGAGCGGCCTACGTCACCGACGGCCACCTGCGGGACAGCGTGCATTTCGCCGCCGGGATCGCCTTGTGCAAAGCCGCCGGCTGCGTGGCGACCGGCATCCACGGCCAGCCACTGCACTCCGGCGCGGGCGGACTGGTCGTGGCGGCCGACGAGCAGACGCACGCCGTGCTGCTGGAACTGATCGGACACCAGGTCCGGGCCGACCGGTAGTCGACCTCACGGGCGGCCGCCCCGGGATCGTGGACCGGTTGTCCGGTTGCACCGGACACCGTGTCCACGATCCGGCCGCGTGCCTCGATTGCCCGAGTTGCGCAAAACCGGCGTCGCTTCACTCCGCGGAGTCCGGTGGCGGCTTCGACACGGTGGGGGCAGCGTTGAGGCGTTGAGGCGTTGAGGCGTTGAGGCGTTGAGGCGTTGAGGCCGAGGGTGCCCTGGCCATGGGGCTGCCGCTCCTTTGTCGTGCGGCTTGGGAGGGGCGTGGCCCTTCCTGCGTCCGATGCTTCCGCTGTCGCCCTGGGCGCGGTGGCAGCGGGTAGCGGATGGGGCAGGTGCAGAGGTTGGATGCAGGCATGCCGAAGAGCGACGACTACGCGAGAACCAGCGCCGGACTGACGATGTTCGGGTGCCTGGCAGGGCTGGCCGTTGCTCTCCTCTTTCCGGTGTTGGCATTCCTCACGGTCTACTTTTTCGGGCTCCCCACCCCGTAGGCGCTGCTCGCCGGAGAGCAGCCCAACGCCGCTCCGCCGCCCTGTTGCTATTCGCGTGCGTGACCCCCGAGCTGCGCGGCGGACGGTGTGTGACATGCCGCTGGTGGCGTAATGGGGGTAGAGGCCGTCCGACGGGATGACGCTGTGTTGCGTCGGATGAACGGGCGTAGCCCGGGGATGCACACGTCACGCGAGTGGTCTTTGAGCGGATCCGGCGAAAGGAACCAGACATGGGCGAGGATTCTGCAGGGCTGGCCGGACTGCTCGCTGCGGCAGAGGCCGGGATGCCTGTCGAGTCGGTCGAGGCGGTCGCCTTCGCGCTGGCGAGGAGCCTGCACGCCCGATCCGTGTCCTTCCTGATCACTGACTTCACCGGCAACGCCGTCGTACGTCTGGGCAATACCGACGCCGGCGAGGAACGGGAGCACATCGAGTTGCCCGGCACCATCTACGAACAGGTACTGCGCGACCAGAGGGTGTCCGTCCGCCGAGCCCCGGATTCCGAGGGGCAGGTCCGTATCGTGGCCCCAGTGACCAACCGCGGGGATGCCATCGGGCTTCTTGAAGTCCTCCTCCCTCAAGCCCCCGAACCCGCAACCGTGCAGACGGTCGCCGAAGCGGCCCATGCTCTGGCCTACATCCTCATCGCCAACCGCCGCTTCACCGACCTGTACCAGTGGGGCCGCCGCACCCTCCCGGTGAACCTTGCCGCCGAGATCCAGAACACTCTCCTCCCCGACAGCCTCACCTGCGAAGCACCGCAGTTCACGGTCTCCGGCGAGCTGATCCCGGCCGAAACGATCGCCGGCGACACCTTCGATCACTCCCTCGACCGACACACCCTTCATGTGTCGATCACCGACGCCATGGGCCACAACGTCCGTGCCGCTCTCATGGCCACCCTGCTTGTCGGCGCTCTGCGCAGTGCCCGGCGCAGTGGAGCCGACCTTGCCGAACAGGCCCGGCAGGCCCATCAGGCCCTGCTCGACCACGGCGTCCTCGGCCCATTGGTCACCGGCCAGCTCTTGCGCATCGACCTGCAGACGGGGAGCGCCGATTTCGTCAACGCCGGCCACCCCTGGCCCTGGCGCCTGCGCGAGGGACGCCTCGATCACATCACTCCCGAGATCGATCCGCCCTTCGGCGCCCCCCTGCCGCACCCGCACCGCGTCCAGTCCCTCCAGTTGCAACCAGGTGACCGTCTCATCCTGGTCACCGATGGCATGCTCGAGCGCAACGCCGCCGCCGAAGACCTTCCCGCCCTGATCAAGGGCACCCGCGATCTGCATCCTCGCGAGACCGTTCACGCGCTCACCCAGGCCGTCCTGCAGGCCCAGCAAGGTGTCCTGCATGACGACGCCACCGTGGTCTGCCTGGACTGGCGAGGCATCCAGGACGAGGCGCATGCCTCCTACGCGGCCCCTTCCGCGGTCCCCAAGTTGATGTAAGCCCTGGCCAACGGCGTCAAGGCTCGCGCCGGACAGGATCCGCGCCAGGGATGGTCATGACTGAGCGTGACGACAAAGCGAAGTCGACAACGAAGACCCGTTTGAGCGGGGGAAGATGGACTGGGCGTTCCTCCGCTGGATCCTTCTCGCCGGATTCCTGCTGGTGGTGATCGCCTTGCGTTCACCACATGGGCGTTCGGCCATCGCAGGACCTGACCGGGCGACCTCGCGGACCTCAATGACCGCCTGACCGCCCCTGCCGATGGTTCGCATCGAGGGGCCCGTGGGGAGCCACGCAGGGAGCCGAACAGGGAGCCGAACAGGGAGCCGAACAGGGCGCCACCGCGGCCGACCCGAGACGGATCTCCCTGGACGACCACGGGCGTGGACCTTCGCGAACCAGGTGGTCGGAGGCACGTGACCACCCCCCTTCCTCAGCCCCCTCTTAGTGCCACCTTAAACGGAGCATAAGGATCGTCATCCCCCGCTCCCAGCAGGCGATTTCGCTGCGTTCAGGGGCTAGCTTGCTGATCGCCGGGCCGGTTCGGGCAGTCGGCGCCGTAGTCCTACGGGGGGCCGCGCCGCCCGCTCGTGCCGGTCCCGTCCCCCCGCCGCCGTTTCGAAGGAGAACGTCACCATGACCGCTCGTCGCAAGGCCGCCACGGTCGCCGCACTCGGTCTCGCCCCGATCGCGCTGGCCTCGCTGGCCACCGCGCCGGCGGCCGCCCACGGTTCCATGACGGATCCGGTCAGCCGGGTGTCCGCCTGTTTCGCCGAGGGGCCGGAGAGTCCGAAGTCGGCGGCGTGCAAGGCGGCGGTCGCGGCGAGCGGCACTCAGGCGTTCTACGACTGGAACGAGGTCAACATCGCCAACGCCGCGGGCAACCACAAGCAGCTCATCCCGGACGGGAAGCTGTGCAGTGCCGGTCGCGACAAGTACAAGGGACTCGACCTGCCCCGTGCCGACTGGCCGTCCTCGCCGCTCGCCTCCGGCAACCACACCTTCCGCTACAAGGCGACCGCTCCGCACAAGGGTTCCTTCGAGCTGTATCTGACCAAGGACGGCTACGACCCGACGCAGCCGCTGAAGTGGTCGGACCTGGAGACGAAGCCGTTCGCGAAGGTCACGAACCCGAAGCTGGAGAACGGTGCGTACGTCTTCGACGGCGTCGTGCCCGCCAAGTCCGGCCGGCACCTGGTCTACTCGATCTGGCAGCGTTCGGACTCCCCCGAGGCCTTCTACACCTGCTCGGACGTGGTGTTCGGCAAGGACAACGGCGGTGGCGCCGCCCCCACCGCGTCCGCCCCCTCCGAGCAGGAGATCGAGGACGGCACGGACAAGTCGACGGTGGACCACGGCGGCCACGGCGGTGACGACCACGCCGAGGGGTCGCCCGCGGAGAAGCCCGACGCGACGCCGTCGGAGGCACCCGCGGACAACGCGGAGGACGGCGGCAACGCTCCCGAGGCGAAGGACGCCGCCGCGCCGTCCGCGGCCGCCCCGGAGACCTCCGGCGAGAACCTGGCCGAGACGGGCGGCAACAGCAACACGCCGTACCTCGCGATCGGCGGGGCGGCCGCTCTCGCGGTGGGTGCCGCGGCGCTGTTCGGTCTGGGCCGCCGCCGGCCCGCGGCGGCGGGTGGCCGGCACAGCCGCTGAATCGGCGCAGCCGCTGAATGAGGTCATGGGCTGCCGTCCGCTCGCAGGAGCGGACGGCAGCCCGTTTGCGTGTGCGTCGCGTCAGTCGAAGACGGACGCGCAGGTGGTGGGCCGGGCGTGGGCCGGGTCGAGCGCGTTCGCCACCTCGTGGAAGGCGATCAGGTCGAACAGGCCGATCGCGACGTGCTCGGAGAAGTCGATGGGGCACAGGTCCTGGAGCAGCACGTTGCGGACGTTCGGTCCGCTCAGGAACTGCGACCGGTAGGGCGTGACCACTTGGTCGTAGCGGGTGGCGATGACGGTGTAGCGGACGCCCGGGACCGTGTCGCCGCCCTCGTTGAGCTTGGTCAGGAACGCCGATCCGGCGACCTGGTCGGCGAGGCCGGGGGTGTGCTCGCTGATCAGATCGGCCGCGCCGGGGAAGAACGGCAGCAGCTTGGTGAACCCGTTCAGGGTGGTGCCGTGGTTGTCGGGCGCGATGCCGACGAGGGCGTTCACCTTCGCGGCGCCGCCCAGGAACTTGAGGTAGTGGCGGGGCATCATGCCGCCCTGGGAGTGGCCGACGATGTCGGCTTTTGCGGCGCCGGTCGTGGCGAGGACCTTGTCGACATAGGCGTCGAGCTGTCCGGCCGACTTGTCGATGGGGCCGAGGCCGTGGAAGAAGGGCACGTTCGGGAGCTGGCCGTAGTCGAGGGAGAAGACGCAGTAGCCGCGCTTCACCAGATACGGGGCGAGAGCGAGCCAGTTGTCGACGGAGTTCCCGAGGGTTCCGTGGACGAGGACGACAGGGCGGGGATGGGCGGCGGAGGGCTTGCAGTTGTCGTTGTTCCAGCCACTGCTGGGGGCGGCGGCGGCCGAATCGGCGACAGCGGTGGCGGCGGGGGTGAGGGCGACGGCAGCCGCCAGCAGCAAGGCTGACAGATACCTGAGCGCACGTTTCCAAGGCAGCATCGATCGTTCTCCTTGCGGCTCAAGGGAGTTGCGATGGCTGGATTTGCTGTGCTCACGTCAAATTACGGGCGAGTAACCACGAGGGGAAGTTACGCGTCGGTAAAGACTGACTTTTCTTCAACAGCGAGGCGGGCGGTGTCGAGAGGAACCCCTACGCCGCGAGCGACCCCGGCACGACCGCCCGCGGACCGAAGCGTGCCCGCGCCCGGTCCGCCACCGCCTCGATGCGGCGCGCCCGCTCGTCGGCCGGGTCGAACGTCAGCTGCCGGGCGGCCCGTTCGGCCGGCGTCAGCCCCTCGGCGCGCAGCGACAGCGCGCGCACCCGCGCCCGCTGCAGTCCGAGCGACTCGTGCAGCGCGTATGCGGTGGCGGTGAGTGCCGCCGAGTGGGCGGTCGGCTCACGCAGGACCCGGGTCCGGGTGGTCGTGGACCGGTCCGCGTAGCGCACGGTGAGGGCGAGGGAGCGGCACACCTGGCGCTCGCCGCGCATCCGCACACCCAGTTCCTCGGTGAGCGAGAGCAGCGCCCTGCGATGCTGCGTCGGATCCAACTCATCGATCGGGAAGGCGCGTTCGGCGGCCATCGACCGCGAGAGGGCGTTCGGGACGACCGCCGTACGGTCGATTCCGCGCGCCCGCTCCCACACCTCGCGCCCGGCCCGCGCGCCGAGGATCCGCTGCACGACGGCGAGCGGTGCGGCGGCGACGCGGCCGGCGGAGTCGAGACCGTAGGCGCACAGGGTGCGGGCAGTCGCCGTCCCCACACCGTCGAGCGCACCGACCGGCTTGTCCGCGAGGAAGGCCGCCGCTTCGTCCTCCGCCACGACCAGGGTCGTCCCGGGCACGGCCTCCCGCGCCGCCATCCGGGCGAGCTGCGGACCGGGGCCCGCTCCGATCGCGCAGTCCACCCCGCAGTGCGCGAGCAGACGCACCCGCAACAGGGAGGCGAGTGCGGCCGTGTCCCGGCCGAAGTACCGTTCGGCGCCCCGGACGTCGATGAGCGCGGCATCGGGCGGCAGCGCCTGGACGACGGGGCTGATGTCCTCGGCCACCCTGATCAGGGCGGGCAGGGCAGCCCCGGCCCCTTCGAGCGCCGGAGGCGGCAGAAAGCGTACGTGGAGGATCATCCGGCGCTCCCGGGGCTCTGGTGCCACAGCTTCCTCCCGGTGGCGGCCTTCTCGCCGGGCGGCTGGAGGTCCGCCCACGGGTTCAGCTGATATCCGGTGGGCAGTTCGATGCGGCGGCCGCTGTCGGCCCCGGCCTCCTCCGGCTGCGGAGCGGGGGCGGCCAGCCGGGCCGCGACCGCGTCGAGGCCGCCGGTGCGGCGCAGTTCGACCAGTTCGGCCAGGTTCCAGGCGGCCGCACCGACCACACTGAGGCTGCGCGGGCCGCGCCGCTGCACCACTCCGCGCACCAGCAGCAGCCAGGAGTGGAAGACGGTGTGGGCGCAGGCGGCGTGACTGTCGTCGAAGAAGGCGAGGTCGACCAGGCCGGTGCCGTCGTCGAGCGTGGTGAAGATGACTCGTTTGCCGGACCGGATCGGCGGTGTCTGGGTGGCTGCCTTCGCCCCCGCGACGAGCACGGTCTGCCCGTGCGGGGCAGCGCGCAGCCGCTGAGCGGAAAGCACGCCGAGCTCGTCCAGGAAAGCATGGTGATCACCCATCAGATGGCGGGACGCATCCATGCCGAGCACGCCGAGTTCGGCGCTGAGCCGCTCGGCGTCGCCCAGGTCCGGCAGCCCGAGCGGTGCCGCCTTCTCCCCCCTGGCCAGCGGGAGCTGACCGCCGTACGACGCCGCTCCGCGCCGTGTGCGGTGGAGTTCGGCGAGGTGCAGCAGCAGATCGCGACGGTTGGAGCCGAAGGCGTCGAGGGCGCCGACCTGGGCGAGCCGTTCGGCCACCGGCCGGGCGGGGCGGGCCCGTTGCCAGAAGTCCAGCAGCGAGGAGTAGGGCTGCCCGGCCTCGATGCGTGCCGTCTCGGCCTCGCTGATGCCGTGGACGTCCGCGAGGGCGAGCCGCAGGCCCCATCGAGCAGGCACCGCATCAGACACCAGTTCGATTCGGTGAGCGGCCGCCGACCGGTTCACATCCAGCGGCAGCACGGGCACCCCACGCCGCCGCGCGTCCGCAAGCAGCAGCCGCTTCGGATACATCCCGGGGTCGTGGGTGAGCAGCCCGGCGTAGAAGGCGGCCGGATGGTGCGCCTTGAGCCAGGCCGACTGGTAGGTGGGCACGGCGAACGCGACCGCGTGCGCCTTGCAGAAGCCGTACGAGCCGAACGCCTCGACGATCTCCCAGGTGCGGGCGATCACTTCGGGCTCGTACCCCTTCGCCCCGGCGCGCTGCGCGAACCATGCCTTGATCCTGCCCTGCGACTCGGGATCGGAGAGCCCGCGCCGCACGCGGTCGGCCTCGTCCCGGCCGCAGCCGGTCATGATGTTCACGATCTCGATGATCTGCTCATGGAAGACAACCACCCCGTAGGTGTCCCTCAGCGGCTCCTCCAGATCGGGATGCGGATAACGGACGGGCGCCCGGCCGTGGCGGGCCTCGATGAACGGGCGCACCATGTCGGCCGCGACCGGCCCCGGCCGGAACAGCGAGATGTCGACGACCAGATCGTGGAAGGACTCCGGCTGCAGCCGCCCGACCAGATCGCGCTGGCCCGGCGACTCGATCTGGAAACAGCCCAGCGTCTCGGTGGACCTGATGAGCCGGTAGGTGGCCGGGTCGCCCGGCGGCACGGAGTCGATGTCCACCTCGTCCCCCGTGGCCCGGCGCACCTCGGCGACCGCGTGTGCCATCGCCGACTGCATCCGCACTCCGAGGACGTCGAGCTTGAGCAGTCCGAGCTCCTCCACGTCGTCCTTGTCGAACTGCGACATGGGGAAGGGGGTGGCCGCCTCGCCCGGCGAGCTGCCGGGAATCTCGCCGCTGGTGGGCATCACGGGAGTACGCGTCAGCAGTGAGGCGTCGGAGAGGAGCACGCCGCAGGGGTGCATGGCGACCCCGCGCGGCAGCGCGTCCAGCGCCTCGACCAGCCCCCACAGCCGTCCGCGCTTCTTCAACTCCTCGGCAGTGGAGCGCAGTTCGGGCAGTTCATCGAGAGCGGCGCGGGCGTCACGGGCCCGGATGTGCGGAAAGGACTTGGCGATCTCGTCGATCTCGGCCGGGTCCATGGACAGGGCGGCGCCCACGTCCCGTACGGCATGGCGCACCCGGTAGGTCTCGGGCATGGCGACGGCCGCGACGCGCTCCCCGCCGAAGCGGTCGATGATCCTCCGGTAGACCTCGAGGCGGCGGGCGGACTCGACGTCGATGTCGATGTCGGGCAGCACCCGTCGGCGCTTGGACAGGAAGCGCTCCATCAGCAGGCCCTGCTCGACGGGATCGGCGTGCGCGATGCCGAGGAGGTGGTTGACGAGCGATCCGGCACCGGAGCCGCGGGCGGCGACCCGGATGCCCATCTCCCGTACGTCGTCGACCACTTGGGCGACCGTCAGGAAGTAGGAGGCGAAACCGTGGTGGGCGATGATGTCCAGCTCGTGGTGCATCCGCTCCCAGTACTCCCGCCGGCCGTCGTATCCGCGCAGCACCATGCCCGCGGCCGCGCGGGAGGCGAGCACCCGCTGTGCGGTGCGGTACTCCGCACCGACGAGGCCGGGCTCCGGGAAGTGGACGCTGCCCATCCCCAGATCGCCCTCCGGGTCCACCAGGGCGGCCGCGGCCGTCTCCTCGGTCATGGCGAGCAGCCGGTGCGCGGTGTCGCGCCGGAAGCCGGCGGCCTCGGCGACCCGCTCGGCGATGTGGGCCATCGCGCCCCGGTCCTTGAGCCAGCGTTCGCCGCTGTCGAGCCCTTTGCGCGGGTCCACGGGCACGAGCCGGCGGGCCGAGTCGAGAACGTCGGCGACCGGGCCCTGACCGGGGTCGGCATACCGGACGGCGTTGGTCAGTACCGCCCGTACGCCGTGTTCGGCTGCGAGGCCGAGCGTGCGGGCGGCATGACGCAGCGAGCCGGGGCCGGTGCCGCTCCGGCCGTGGTGCACGACCTCCAGGCACAGCCGGTCGCCGTATCTCTCCCGCCAGGGGGCGAGCAGCTCGGCGGCGCGGTCGGGCCGGCCGGCGGCGAGTGCCCGGCCGACCTCGGAGGAGGGGCCGAGGAGCACGCTCAGGTCGTCGCCGTGGTTGTCCGGCCACGGCAGCAGCGGGCTGTTCCGATCGACCGCGTGGGCGGCTGTGATCATCCGGCACAACTCCGCCCAGCCCTGACGGGAACGGGCGAGGAAGATCGTCCGGGGCGCGGATTCGTCGATGAACGCCCCGCCGCGCACCGGCGTACGCCGCCGCTCGGCGGGCCCCTCCCTGCGCTCGCGCTCCCCCACCGCGAGGTCGACACCGAACAGGGGCCGCACCCCCGCGTCCCCGCATGCCCGGGCGAAGCGGACGGCTCCCGCGAGGGTGTCGCGGTCCGTCAGGGCAAGGGCATCCATGCCCCGCTCCGCGGCGCGCTCGGCAAGCCGCTCCGGGTGGGAGGCTCCGTACCTCGTGGAGAACCCGGAAACGGTGTGCAGATGCGTGAAGTAGGGCACCCGCACCTCCTGGATCAGTCCGTCTCACCTCCCCCGTCTCCACCATAGACCAATTTTCGAACACTCGTACGATACATCTCGGAGGGGTACCGCCCTGGCGACGACACCCCGCCGGCACCCTTGACCCTCCGCCATTCGGCCCCGCCCCACCTGCATGAACGCCGAGATCCGCCGAGCGTGGGCCCCATGGCACAGACATACGGCGGCCCACCGCCCGACGGCCCGCGCAGCAGCTTCCTCGGGGAGCTCAGGGACGCGGTGAGCGTGCGGGCCGCCGTCCTTGTCATCGGGGTGCTGGCGCTCCAGCTCGCCTTCATCACGTCGTACATCGGCGCCTTCCACAAACCCGCGCCGCACAGGATCCCGCTGGCCGTCTCCTCGGTCTCCTCCCAGGACCTCGACCAGTGGGTGTACCAGCTCAACCGGCTGCCCGGAGACCCCCTCGACCCACGGCTGGTACCCGACGAGGGGACCGGGCTGGCCCAGATCCGGAACCGCGAGGTGGACGGAACGCTGGTCATCGACCCGCTCGGGACCACCGACCGGCTACTCGTCGCCGGAGGCGGCGGAGCCTCGCTCGCGCAGGCCCTCGCTCGGGCCGTCACCCAGGTCGAGAAAGCACAGGGCCGCACCGTGCGGGTGGTCGACGTGGTCCCGGGCGCCCCGGGCGACGCCCGGGGACTCACCTCGTTCTATCTGGTGGTCGGCTGGTGCGTGGGCGGATATCTGTGCGCGGCGATCCTGGCCATCAGCGCGGGCGCCCGGCCCGCGAACACGGCACGCGCCCTGATCCGGCTCGCGGTGCTGCTGCTGTACTCGATCGTGGCGGGACTGCTGGGCACGGTGATCGCGGGCCCGGTCCTGGACGCACTGCCGGGCAGTCTCTGGGCCCTGTGGGGCCTCGGCACCATGCTCGTCTTCGCGGTCGGCGCGCTCACGCTCGCGCTGCAGGGGCTGGCCGGGGTCGTCGGCGTCGGCCTGGCGATCCTGCTGGTGGTCGTCCTGGGCAACCCGAGCGCGGGCGGCGCCTATCCGTATCCGCTGCTGCCACCGTTCTGGCGGACCATCGGCCCGGCGCTGCCGCCGGGGGCGGGCACGTTCGCCGCACGCTCGATCGCCTACTTCAAGGGCAACGGGATGGCGGGCCCGATGTGGGTGCTGTCGGCGTGGGCGGTGGGTGGGGCGGCGGTGACACTGGCGTGCGCGGCGAGGGGGCGGCGGGTGGGTGCGACGCCGGACTGAGGGCGAGCAGGTCCGCTGCGCGGGCGTTTCCCCTTCCCCGCCCTTTCCCGAAACCGGGGCGAGCCCCGGGCGGCCCCGTACCGCCTTCGGCGGTGTCCTCAAACGCCGGACGGGCTGGAAAATCCGGCCCTGCCTGCGATTGAGGCGCGGGCGCCCGGGGGCGAAGTAACCGAAACACCGCGCGGAGCAGTCCCGGGCCGGGCGGAGCACGGTTACGGGTCCGGGGCCGGCCCCGGTTACGGGCCCGGGGGCGGAGCCCCGAAACACCACGCGGAGCGGTGCCGGCCCGGGCGGAGCACGGTTACGGGCCCGGGCAGAGCCCGGTTTCGGGAAAGGGCAGGAAAGGGGAAAGGCCCCCGCCGCGGACATCGCGGCAGGGGCCTCCCCTCGGGAAGAAATGCTCCGGCGTCAGCCGATCTCCGCGCCGAACGTGGACAGCGCCTCCGTCACCGGCTGGAAGAACGTCTCGCCGCCCGAGGTGCAGTCGCCGCTGCCACCCGAGGTCAGACCGATCGCGGTGTCGCCCGAGAAGAGCGAGCCGCCGCTGTCGCCGGGCTCGGCGCAGACGTTGGTCTGGATGAGGCCCTCGACTATGTCACCGTTGCCGTAGTTCACGGTTGCGTCGAGGCCGGTGACCTCGCCGTCGTGGACCTGGGTGGTGGAACCGCTGCGCTGGACCTGCATACCGACGGTCGCGTCGCCCGCCTTCGCGATGGCCTGCGCGCTGCCGTCGTAGAGGTTCACCTCGCTCGGGTGCGCGGTGTCACCGTTGTACTTCACCAGCGCGAAGTCGTTGCCCGGGAACTGCGAGTCGACCATCGTGCCGACGGCCGCACCGCCCGCAGAGTCGGACCACTCGCTGCCGGACTGGCCGCAGTGTCCGGCCGTGATGAAGTGCGGCTCGCCGTCCTTGACGACGTTGAAGCCGAGGGAGCAGCGTCCGCCGCCGGAGTGGATCGCGTCGCCGCCGGAGACGAACGGCTTGAACTCGCCCGCGGTCTTCTTGAGCTCGGCCTTGGCACCGAGGCCCTTGACGACCGACTGCAGCTTGGTCAGCTCGGCGCCCTTGACCGTACGGTCGGCGGTGACGACCAGCTTGTTGGTGACCGGGTCGGTCGCCCAGGAGGTGCCGGGAATGCTCGCCCGGTCGGTCAGGGTCTGCCGGGCGCCCGTCAGTTCGGCGAGGGTGTTCTCGACGATCCGGGCCTTGCCGCCCGCCTCGCGCACGGTCTGCGCGGCGTCCTCGGACACGACGTTGACCACGAGGGCCTTGGTGTCGGCGTCGTAGTAGGCCCCGGCCTCGTCGGCGCCGAGGTCGGCCTTGAGCGAGATGGCGAGGGTGCCGGCGGCCGGTGCCGTCAGCGTCTTGATGGTGAACTGCTCGGTGTTGTCACTGGCGTTCGCACTCTGGAACGTGACGCCCGCAGCAACCAGGGCGACGATCGCGCCGCCCGCCACTGCCGCTTTTCTCTTGGGTATGCGCCGGTGCTTCAAAACATGACCTCCTGTGGGGGCCGCGCCCGGACAGGTGGGGCGCCCGGGACACGGAGGATCGGCGGCCCACTATTCCGACGCGTCGCACTCGCACACAAGCCCGACCGTTGGACGGGCACACGACAACACGGTTGCGTTCACAGAGCCTTCACAGGAACGGGTGTTCGTTGTCCGCGCACGGCTGCGGCACGAGGCACAAGGGCGAGCCCCCGCCCGGAGGTCCGGGCGGGGGCTCGCGCGTCTGTCACGGGCAGGAGTGCCTGCGCCCGCGTCAGTAGATGCTGACTCCGTAGGCGCTGAGCGCTTCGGTGACCGGCTGGAAGAACGTCGTGCCGCCGGAGGAGCAGTTGCCGCTGCCGCCGGAGGTCAGGCCGATGGCCCGGCTGCCGGAGTAGAGCGGGCCGCCGCTGTCGCCCGGTTCGGCGCAGACGTTGGTGCGGATCATGCCGTAGACGATGTCGCCCCCGCCGTAGTTGACGGTGGCGTTGAGGCCCGTGACGCTGCCGCTGTGGGTGCCCGTCGTGGAGCCGCGGCGCGTGACGGACATGCCGACGGTGGCGTTGGCCGCACTGGTGATGTCGACGCTGCCGACGGTGCCCGGGTGGGCCAGCGAGGTGTTGGAGTAGCGCACGATCCCGTAGTCGTTGCCCGGGAAGCTGGATCCGGCCGTGGGGCCGATGGTGGTGGTACGCGCGGAGTTGGTGTACCAGGTTCCCGCGCCGTCGGTGCAGTGACCGGCGGTCAGCAGGTAATAGGTGCTGCCGCTGCGGACGTTGAAGCCGAGCGAGCAGCGCCAGCTGGTGGCGTAGATGGCGTCTCCGCCGGAGATGAGTTTGGAGAAGGTACCGGGGGTGCGCTCGATGCGCAGGGCTCCGGCGTTGTCTCCGGCCTCACGCCTGATCTCGGCGATCTCGGCCCGGGAGACGGTGCTGTCGGCCGTGACGACAAGGGTGTTGGTCGCCTTGTCGACGTGCCATGCGGTGCCGGCGACATCCGCTTCGAGCACGGCGTCACCGGCGGCGGTGAGCTGGTTGGCGCTGAAGGTCCGGGCCTCGTCGGCGTTGGCGGTGGCGGTGGGGACGGCCAGTGCCACGGCCGCGATCAGGCCGGTGGACATGGCGAGCAGACGGGTGCGTCTGCCGGAGGCGGTGCGGGGGATGGTGCGCTTGATCCTCACTTTTCGTTCCTCCCGAAGGGAAAGGGGGCCCGTTCGTGGGGTCGGGGCCCGGTGAGGCGCAGCCATGGAGCAAGGTGACCGCCCGGACGTTCGCTTTTCGGACAGACCGTGCTCCTGACAAGCGCTGATCGGGAGTATTGGCGGCGTCAACCAAGCGCACAAGGGCGTGTTTCGGCCGTCCGGCACATGCACGCCGAACAGCCCCAGGGGCTCGATCGCCTCCGGGGCGGGGCCTGCTGACGTGTGTTCGGTCGCCCGTTAGGACGTGCCGGGCGCCGACGAGGTTCCGTTCGTCCGCATCGACCCCGCGCGCAGCATCACCGGCCGCCGTTTGCCGTGTGCGACCCGGGGCTCCGGTAGCGGCGTGTGGTCGGCGGCGAGCCGGGTCCGGACGGCGAACGGGCTCCGGTCGACGGTGGGACCGTCCTCGGCGCTCGCGCCGAGGACCGCCTCGTCCCTGTCCTCCGCCCCCTCGCCGGGACGGCCGGAATTCGCCCTTCCGTCACCCGGCCACCACCCAGATCGGATGTGCTCCGTGCTCTGTGCTCATGCGGTCACCCCGTCCACGCCGGCTCGGCAAGCCCCAGGTGCGAGCGGAGCGTCCGCCCGGAGTACCGCGTACGGAACACGCCGCGCTCCTGGAGGAGCGGCACGACCCCGTCGACGAATTCGTCGAGCCCGCCGGGCGTGAGATGGGGTACGAGGATGAAGCCGTCGGCCGCGTCCTCGGACACGAACTCCTCCATCGCGGCAGCCACGCTCCTCGGTGTGCCGATGAACGACTGACGGCTCGTCGTCTCGATGACCGTCTGCCGGATCGACAGGCCCTTCGCCTCGGACAGGGCACGCCACTTGGCCGCTTTCTCGAACGGGTCGGCATGGCGGACGCGTCCCTGGGCGAGAGTGGATGCGGGGTCCGGATCGAAGTCGGGCAGCGGCCCGTCCGGATCGTACGAGGACAGATCGCGTCCCCAGACCAGTTCCAGGGCGAGGATCGCGTTCTGCGGGGAGACCTGCTGCCGGCGGATCTCGATCGCGCGCTCCTGCGCCTCGGCGTCGGTGTCCCCGAGGACGAAGGTCACCCCGGGCATCAGCTTGAGGTCCTCGGGGCGGCGGCCGTAGCGGGCGAGGCGCTTCTTGACGTCGGCGTAGAACGCCTGCCCTGCCTCCAGGGTGCCGTGCCGGGTGAAGATGACATCGGCGGCGGATGCGGCGAACTCCCTGCCCTCGTCGGAGTCGCCGGCCTGGATGACGACGGGGTGGCCCTGCGGTGAGCGGGGCACGGTGAACTCGCCCTCGATGCCGAAGTGGCGGCCGAGGTGGGCGAAGGGACGCGGCTCGCCGTCCGGCGTCCAGGAGTCCCACAGTTCGCGTGCCGTGGTGACGAACTCGGCGGCCCGTGTGTAGCGGTCGGCCCGGTCGAGGTAGCCGCCGCGCCGGAAGTTCTCGCCGGTGAACGCATCGGACGAGGTGACCACGTTCCAGGCGGCGCGTCCGCCGCTGAGATGGTCCAGCGAGGCGAGTCGGCGGGCCAGTTCGTAGGGCTCGTTGAAGGTGGCGTTGACGGTGGCGGCAAGGCCGAGGTGCTCGGTGACGGCGGCGAGCGCGTTCAGGACGGTGAGCGACTCGGGCCGGCCGACGACGTCGAGGTCGTGGATGAGGCCCTTGTGCTCGCGCAGCCGCAGTCCCTCGGCGAGGAAGAAGAAGTCGAACAGGCCGCGTTCGGCGGTGCGCGCGAGATGCTCGAACGACGAGAAGTCGATCTGGCTCTTCGAGCGGTCGTCGGCCCAGACGGTGGTGTTGTTGACGCCGGGGAAGTGGGCGGCGAGATGGATCTGCTTGGTGCGCTGCGCGGTCATGAGGCTCCCTGGGCCGGGGCGTAGCGGTTGACGGGGCGGGCGAGGCCCAGGTGGTCGCGCAGGGTCGTGCCCGGGTAGAAGGTGCGGAACAGTCCGCGGTGCTGCAGCAGTGCGACGGTGCCGTCGACGATCCGCTCCAGATCGCGCTCGGGAGCGACGGGCACGAGACGGAACCCGTCGGCGGCGCCGGCCTCGTGCCAGTGGGCGACCAGGTCGGCGAGTTCCACCGGCCCACCGCCGAAGTGCGATCCGGGTCGCAGAACGGGGGCTGTTCCCGGTGCGGGTGCGGCCTCGGCACCACCGAGGTCGACGACGAGGGAGACGAACACCCGCAGGCCGTCCGGGTCGCGGTCCGCGGCCGCGGCCCTGCGGCGGATGTCGTCGCGGATCCCGGCGGCGTGCTCGGGGGTCGTGGCTCGTACGAGGGCGACGTCGGCGTGCCGGGCGGCCGCGTTCCGGCCGGGTTCCTCCGTGGCGTCGACGACGGTGACGGGGTGGCCCTGCGGCGGCCGGGGCACGATCGACGGACCGCGGACGCTGAACGTGCCGCCCTGGAAGTCGACATGGTGCAGCTTGTCGCGATCGATGAATCGTCCTGTCGCCGTGTCGCGTATCTCGGCGTCGTCCTCCCAGCTGTCCCACAGCCGGTGTGCCACTTCGACGACGTCGCCGGCCTCGTGCCAGGCATCGTCCGGCGGCAGCGCCGGGCGGCGGCCGAACAGCCGGGCCTCGGCCTCACTCGTGGCCACATCGACGTGCCAGCCGGCCCGGCCGCGGCTCACCCAGTCGAGGGTGGCCACGGCGGCCTGCACGTGGAACGGCTCGGTGTGGGTGGTGGTGACGGTCGGCACGAGGCCGATGCTCCGGGTCGGCGGAGCAAGTCGGGCGAGTACGGCGAGCGCGTCGAGGCCGGGTCGGGCGAAGGAGTCGCCGAGGGTGACGAAGTCGAGGTTGCCCTGTTCGGCGAGTCGGGCACGGGCGAGGAAGCGGGCCGGGTCGGTGTGCGGGGCCGTGGGGTGCGGCGGTCCGCCGATCTCGGCGGCGAGGTGCAGGGGGCGGTCTGCGGGCATGACGCGGGCCTTTCCGAGGGGGCGGTGGTGGTCAGTTCTCGGGCCTGGGCAGACCCGGCGGGTTGATCTCCGACTTCTCGACCGCCTCGCTCGTCAGCCCCCAGCGTTCCAGCACCTTCGCGTACGAGCCGTCCTCGATGATCCGGGATGCGGTTCTGGTCGGGCCCGACGTTGATGCCTGCGCCCTTGTTCCCGCGGGGCTTGACGACGTCGTCGACGGGGTCGCCGGTGCCGCAGGCGGTGAGCAGGCCGAGGGCGAGGACGGCGGCGGTGGCGGTGGCGAGGGGCCGGGTGATCACGGTGTGCTCCTTCAGCGGGCTGCGCATCGGCATCAGAGGACCTTGGAGAGGAAGGCGCGGGTGCGCTCCTGGCGGGGGTTGTCGAGCACCTCGGCGGGTGGGCCGGTCTCGACGATCCGGCCGTCGTCCATGAAGACGACGGTGTCGGCGACCTCGCGGGCGAAGCCGATCTCATGGGTGACGACGATCATGGTGGTGCCCTGCCGGGCCAGGTCCTTGATGACGTCGAGGACTTCGCCGACGAGCTCGGGGTCGAGTGCGGAGGTGGGCTCGTCGAAGAGCAGCAGCTTCGGTTCGAGGGCGAGGGCGCGGGCGATGGCGACCCGCTGCTGCTGACCGCCCGACAGCTGCCGTGGATAGCTGTCGGCCTTGTCGGCGAGCCCGACCCGCGCGAGCAGTTTCCCGGCCGCTTCGACGGCCTGCTTGCGGGGGCGGCCGAGCGCGGAGACGGGCGCTTCCGTGATGTTCTCCAGCACCGTCAGATGCGGGAAGAGGTGGAAGTTCTGGAAGACGAAGCCGATGCTGGTGCGTTGCTTGAGGACGTCCCGTTCGCGCAGCTCGTAGAGCTTGTCGCCGGAGCGGCGGTAGCCGACGAGGGTGCCGTCGACGCTGATCCAGCCGCTGTCGACCTTCTCCAGGTGGTTGATGGTGCGCAGCAGCGTCGACTTCCCGGACCCCGAGGGGCCGAGCACGACGGTCACCTCGCCCGTACGGACCTCGAGGTCGATGCCGCGGAGCACCTGGAACGCTCCGAAGCTCTTGTGGACGGACCTGACTTCGACCATGGCGCTCATCGCGCGGCCCCCTTGGCGTAGTGACGTTCGACGTAGTGCTGGAGGACGGAGAGCGCGGCGGTCAGGAGGACGTACCAGACCGTGGCGACCATGAGCAGGGGCACGACCCTGCCGTTGCGTCCGTAGACGACCTGGACCTGGTAGAAGAGCTCGCCGATCGCCATGACGGAGACGATCGAGGTGCCCTTGAACAGGGAGACGATCTCGTTGGCTGCGTTCGGCAGGATCGAGCGCATCGCCTGGGGCAGCACGATCCGGCGCAGTTGCCGCAGCCGCGGGATGCCGAGCGCGGCCGCCGCCTCCAGCTGCCCGCCGTCCACGGCGAGCAGTCCGCCGCGCACGATCTCGGCGGCGTACCCGGCCTGGTGCAGGGCGAGCCCGATGACGGCGGCGCTCATCGCTCCGACGAGGCCCATCGTCTCGAACGAGAGGAAGCCGGGTCCGAAGGGGATGCCGATCTGGAGCCGCTCGTAGAGGTAGGCGAGGTTGAACCAGAACAGCAGTTGCACGATCAGCGGGATGGAGCGGAACACCCAGATGTAGGAGAGCGCCGCCCACGACAGGAAGCGGCTCGGCGACAGCCGCATGAAGGCCAGCACGACGCCGAGGGCGAAGCCCGACACCGTGCCGTAGAAGGTGAGTTGGAGGGTGACCCAGACGGCGCGGACGATCGTCTCGGCGGTGAAGAAGCGGACGAAGACGTCCCATTCCCAGGCCGGGTTGGTGATCAGGCCGTGCAGGAACTGGACGCCGACCACGGCCGTTGCGGCCACGGCCACCCAGCGCCAGGGATGGCGTATGGGGACGACCGTCAGCGCACCGGGGTCGGCGGGCACGGTTGTGGCGCGTGCCACGGCGGGCGGATCGCTGGTCAGCGACATGGTGTTCCTCAAGAGGTCCGAGGGCGGGGATCGGGTGGGGGTGCGGGTGCCGTTCAGGCGGTCTGCCGCGGGGCACAGGACAGCTCGCGGAGCAGCGTCAGCGCGCCGCGCGCGGTGGCGTCGTTCTGCCGGAACGCGGGCCCGCCCGTACGCGGCCGGGTGAACGCCCCGCCCGTGCGGGCGGTGGTGTGCGGGCCGAGCGCGAAGCGTCGGGGGTGCGGTCGGCCGCGTTCGAGCACCCGGCCGTCGGAGGGATCCACGACGAGCAGCCCGGCGGGCGTGGCATCGGTGCCCTCGTCGTACAGCGCTCTGAGGAGCGGGCTGCGGGTGTGTTCGGGACGGGGCTCGGGCAGCCGTGCCTCGACCAGCGCGCGTGCCTCGGTCCACTCCCCCGGCACGCTCGCGCTGTTCGCCCGGAAGGCTCCGCGTTCGTCGTCGGTCTCCACGGTGATGTCCGCGCCGATGAAGCGGACGATTCCGGCGCGGGACAGGGCGAGGAGCCGGTGCAGCCGGGGTCCGGGCGGGCCGGAGGCGAGATAGCTGAAGAAGCCGTGCCAGGTGCTGCCGCCCGCACCGGTGTCCCCGAGCGCGGTCAACTGGCCGTAGACGGACAGCAGTCCGAGGAACACGGCGAGGTCCTCGCTGTGTGCGGGGTCGTGCCGTCGCCGGAGGTCGGCGGTGATGTGGGCGCGCAGCCCTTCCTGAAGGGCGTCGGCAGTTGCGTAGCGCTGTCCGTCGAGGGGCCGGTCGAGGGCGTCGAGGTCGAGCCGGTCGGCGGGGTCGGGCACCGCGGCGGCGACCAGGGCTTCCAGTTCGGCGCTGCCCGGCTCGGCGGCGGCGTACTTCTCCTCGAAGTCGCTCCACCCGACGGTCGTGGCTTCGGGCCGCACGGTGAACAGCCGGTGGTAGTGGGCGTACCGCAGCTCTTTGTCGATCAATGGCCACACATCGCGCCGGAAGTCGACAGCGCCACTCGTGCTGTCGCCTTGTCGCTTCAGCAGTTCACCGACCTGCCGTGGCCCGAAGAAGCGGGGCAGCGGGGGCCGTTCGCCGTCGAGTCCGTAGCCGATCTTCGCGTGGTACGGGACCCCGCGCCGCGATCCGACGTACAGGACGGGCTCCCGGCCGGACGGCACATAGGTGCCGTCCTTCTCGTACCGCCCGCCGCGGCCCTCGGTGAGCAGCACCATCAGATCGATGAAGGCGAGTCCGAAGCCGCGGACGATGACCGACTCGCCCGCCGGCACCGGGGACAGATCGCTGTCGACGGTGAAGTCCGGCGGCAGATGCACCAGTCCGTGTCGCTGCGCGAAGCCGGCGAGTCGCCGCTGTTCGTCGTCGGGGTCGGCGTCGAGGTGGCCGAGGGTGAGCACCACGGCATCGGCGATCAGCGGCCGTGCGCGGCCTTCGAGCCGGACCCGCTGGCGTCCTTCCCCCGGCCCGCCGATGCTCACGGCCCGGTTGCGGTGCTCGTGCACGGTCACGTTCGGCGGGAGCGCGGCGACGGCCTGCTCGTACACCCAGCGCAGGTACGCGCCCTGCTGCCGGCGGCTGGGGAACGTACGGCCGTCGATCCCGGCCCATTCGGCAAGGGTGGGGCCCTGCCGTACCGGGCCGGCGAGGGGGACGGTGTCGTCGGTGAACATGGTGACGTCCTCGGCCATGGAGTTCATCCACAGCAGCGGGGACTGCTCCTCGCGCCAGATCCTGCCGCCGCCCGGCGGGTAGGGGTCGACGAGGTGGATGTCCAGCGGCTGGTCCCCGTACAGCTCCGGGACGTTGGCGGCGAGCCGTTCCAGTACACCGGTCCCTCGCGGGCCGGCGCCGACCACGACGATGGACGGTCTCATCGCACACCGTCCGCACCGCGGGCGTAGTAGCGCTCCACATAGTGCTGGCCGATGCTCAGCAGGGAAGTGACGACGACGTACCAGATGGTGGCGATGAGCAGCAGCGGCACGACCTGGTAGGTGCGGTGGTAGACGAGCTGCACCGAGTAGAGCAGGTCCTGTACGGCGATGACGCTGACGATGGAGGTGCCCTTGAGGGTGCCGATCAGCATGTTCCCGGCGGGCGGCACGATGGCGCGCATGGCCTGCGGCAGCACGATGCGGCGCAGCCTGCGCCACCGCCCGAGGCCCAGGGACTCGGCCGCCTCGATCTGTCCGCGTTCGACGGAGAGGATGCCGCCGCGTACGACCTCGGCGGCGTAGGCGCCCTCGTGGAGGGTGAGACCGATGATCGCGATGGTGACGGGGCCGAGCAGATCACCGGTCTTCACACCGAGGATCTGCGGGTAGAGGGCGCCGATGTTGAACCAGAACAGCAGCTGCACAAGGATCGGCGTGGAGCGCAGCAGCCAGATGTAGCCCCAGCTGACCTTGGAGAGCACGGGATTGGCGGACAGTCGCATCACGGCGAGCAGCGTGCCGAGCGCGAAGCCCAGGACCATCACGACGGCGGTCAGCCAGAGCGTGAGCGCAAGACCGCGCAGGACGGCGGCCGAGGTGAAGTACGCGCCGACGACCTCCCATTGGAAGGCGTCGTTGCGCACCACGGAGCTGAGGGCGCCGGCGAGCAGCAGCAGGACGGCAACGGCCGCCGTCCACTGGCCTGTTCGGCGTACGGGCACGATGCGGGGCTCCGCCGGACCGGCCCGGGACGGAGCCGCCGGGGAGTGGGGAAGGGTGTCTGAGGGCACGGCCATGCGAAGGCTCCGTGGATGCAGAGATCGAACACGGGATGTGCCTTCACCGGACACAGATGCGGGCCGCGCCCCTCAGCAGCGGTCCTGACGTGAGGCTAAGCGTTCGGCCCGCGTCGTTGTCAAGCCCGTCCGCACTGTGAGCCGCCTGTCCCACGGCAGTTGACGCGGAAACGGATGCCTGTTCCACTTGGGCCATGCATTCGCAGCAGTGGCTGGTCACGCGCTCCCACATCGACTTCGGTCGCGTGTGGTCCTCTTCCTGTTGAGCCGACCCCCGCTGCTTCTTCCCGCCCGCGCTCTGTAGCGCCGGTCGGCGCGCCATGCGCTGCCCGTCCCCCCGTGCCTTCACACCGCCTGCCGTAACGCGGTCCCCTCGCCGCACCCTCCTTCCCTTCCGCCTGCTCGACGAAGGGCACGCATGACCGCCACCCCGAGCCGTGGTTCCGCGCTGTCCGTGCACCGGACCACGGTCGACGATCCTCTCGCCCGTCCGCTCCTGGACGAGCTGGCCCGCGAATACCTCGGGCGCTACGGCTCCGCCGCCGATCTTGAGCGCTACCCCTGCGCGGAGTTCGCCCCGCCGGGCGGCGCGTTCCTGCTCCTGCTGGAACACGGCCGGCCGGTCGCCGGGGGCGCCTTTCGCCGCTACGACGCGACGACAGCCGAGCTCAAGAGGATCTGGACCCATTCCGCCCACCGCCGCCGCGGGCTCGCCCTGCGGGTGCTGCGGGTGCTCGAACGGGAGGCCGCCGCCCGCGGCTACTCCCGCATCCATCTGACCACCGGCCCCCGCCAGCCCGAGGCCAAGGGCCTCTATCTGGCCGCCGGATACCGCCCGCTCTTCGATCTGTCCGCAGATCCGGAGTCGATCGGCCCGCTGCCGTTCGAGAAGCATCTGGAGACCCTCCCGTCATGAGCCGGAAAGCCCATACCGCCGCGTTCGCTCTGATCACCGCACTCACCCTCACGCTCACCGCATGCGGTTCGGGCGACCCGGCGGCCACGGGCGACAAGGCCGCGCCTGCCGCCGGGCAGGGCCGCGGGGAGATCCCCACCGCCGATGTGGTGTCCCGGGTGACGAAGGACGCCGCCGCCGTGAAGCTGCTGCCGGCGGACGTACGCGAGCGGGGCACCCTCAAGGTCGCCACCTCCGTGGGCAATCCGCCCGGCGCCACCTATCTGGAGGACGGCAGGACTGTCGCCGGCCAGGACATCGACTTCGCCGAGGCGGTGGCGCGCGTCCTCGGGCTGAAGCTGCACCGGGAGGTGGCGAGCTTCGAGGCGATCCTGCCCGCACTGGGCAGCGGCAAGTACGACTTCGGCACCGGCAACTTCGGCGTGACCGACGAACGGCGCAGGACCATCGACTTCGTCACGTACATCAACGACGGCCAGGGCTTCGCCTCGCTGGAGAGCAGCAGGCTGACGAAGGTGTCGTCGTACGAGGACCTGTGCGGTCTGCGCGTCGCGACCGGGGCAGGGACGACGTTCGAGGCGTCCCTGGAGAAGAACAAGGGGGTCTGCGCGGCCGCGGGTGACAAGCCCTACGAGGTCCAGACGTACGCGGAGAGCGGCGCCCTGTGGATCTCGCTCCATCAGGGACGCAGCGATGTGGTGATGAGCACCATCAACGGGCTGCGCTACGCGGTGACACAGCAGCCCGGGACGAAGTTCCTCAACGAGTTCAAGCGGCTCGACGTCGGCTTCGCCTTCAAGAAGGGCACACCGCTGGCTCCGGCGTTCCGGGCAGCGGTGAACAGGCTCATGAAGGACGGGACCTACGACCGGATCCTCAAGAAGTGGGGAACGGCCGAGTCCGCGATCGAGACGTCGCGGATCTCGCCGCCGGAGATCACCTGACCCGACGCCCCGTCAGGCGCCCTGTCAGCAGCCGTCGCACGGGCAGCAGCAGTCACAGCCGTCGCAGCCGTCGCAGTCCCGGCAGCAGCCCTCGCGCTTCTTCCGGGACCAGGGCCCCTCGTACTCCTTGGCGCAGCAGATCTGACAGGTGCAGAAGAGCCCGACGAAGACTGCGCAGCCTGCCCAGAAGCCCCGGCGCTTGGGCGCCGGCGGCGGCCCTCCGAACTGGGGCGGCAGACCGCCGGGCCCGCCGGGACCGCCCGGCGGGCCGCCGCCGTAGGGGTTGCCCGAGCCGTACGGATTCCCGGAACCGTACGGGCCCGACGCACCGAACTGTCCGCCACCGGAGCCGTACGGACTCCCCTGTGGCGGCTGCTGACCGGGCTGCCCCTGGTGCGCGCAGGTCGTCGTGCCGAAGGTGCGGTTCACCGAGGTGCGCAGCTCGTGCGCGAGCAGCACATGAACGAGCCGGTCGTCCACGAAACGGGCGTCCCGCAGCGCGAGCCGGATCCCGTGCACCGCGTCGTCGGCGAGGCGACGCGCCTCGGCGAGCGACGTGCCGGTCGCGGTGAGCGGGTTCCAGGCACCCGACGCGGCGTCAGCGTCCTTGTCCTCCACGGCATCCAGCAGATGCGCGAGTCGCCCGAAGAGCCTGCCGGCCTCGGCGAGGGGTGCCGTGTTCTCGGGACGTCCCGCGAGTACGGCGGTGTGGGCGAACGCGGCCGCGGTCGCGGTCTCGGTCGGCTCGGTGACGGTCAGCAGCGGTGTGCCGGGCCCGGCCAGCGCCTCGATCCCGGTCTGCCGGTCGACCGCGTCGAGCAGGACGGCCGTGTCGAAGCCGAGGACCGCACCCGAGCGGGCTCCTGCCCTGTCCCATCCGGCGGCGACCCAGCGTGCCGCGGCGGCCACGGGCCTGCGGGCCAACACGCCGTCCCCGTCGGCGACGTGGTCGCGCACCTTCGCCGAGGCGAGCACGAGCGACACCGCGGCGGCGAGTTTCGCGCCCTCGCCACGGGCGACGGGCGCGGTCCGCATGGCGCGCAGCGGGCAGGGACCGGCGGTGCGCCGCTGCGCGGGGGTGCGCTCGGTCTGAGCCTCCGTCAGCACCGAGACGATCAGGCCGTCGTAGTTCGTCACGATGCGCGCGAACTGTCCGTGGTCGGCGCGAAGTGCCAGGCACAGGCCGCAGAGATGCGCCATCCACTCGGACTTCAGTGCGTCGCCGAGCCGGTGCGAACACGGCCTGACTATTCCGAACACGACGGCCCCCCGGGAGTCGTTCGACAGGTCCGGGGCATCGTACCGACGAGCGGCCCGTTCACCCGTACGTCCCCCACATCACCCATCTGGTCCGACTTTTGTATTTTGATCCCTCCATGCCCCGCACACAGGAAGATCCCTGACGAATCGCCACATCTTCTGCACCAGTACCGTCACGAATCCTCTGCGCGGCGGCTATCCACTTGGCGCGCGATCCGCATTATGGACGACCATAGGGGCGGGGAACGACAGAGACCGCAGTGGGACCACTGCAGCAGCGGAAGGAGGCGTCCATGGGTTCGGTACGCAAGGCGAGCGCCTGGCTGGGACTCGTCGAGGACAACGACGGGCGTTACTACGACGACGAGTACGCCGAGGGTGCGGAGACCGGTGACGCATGGGTCACCGACCCCCGGGTGCGCGTGGCCTCCGAGTCCGCCCGGGCGGAGGGCCGCCGGATCGCGACGGTCTCCCCGGACGGCTTCCGCGACGCCCGCGGCATCGGCGAGCTGTTCCGCGCCGGCGTCCCCGTCATCGTGAACCTCACCTCGATGGAGCCCGGCGACGCCAAGCGCGTCGTGGACTTCGCCGCGGGTTTGGCGTTCGGGCTGCGCGGGTCGATCGAGCGGGTCGCGACGCGGGTGTTCCTGCTGACCCCCGCCGACACCGAGATCGTCAGCGGGGATCCTTCCAACCATGCGCAGGACGGTTTCTTCAACCAGAGCTGAGCAAGGGGGCACTCCCCCAGACTTCGTCCGGGGGCACCCCACCCAGCGGCAGCTGGGGCAGTTCGCCGGCCGCCACCGGTCCTACCGGAACGCGTCGAGGCCGGTGAGCGCCTTGCCCAGCACCAGCTGGTGCATCTCGACGGTGCCCTCGTAGGTGAGCACCGACTCGAGATTGGTCGCGTGCCGCATCACGGGGTACTCGAGCGAGATCCCGTTCGCGCCGAGAATCGTGCGTGACGTGCGGCAGATCTCGATCGCCTCGCGCACGTTGTTGAGCTTTCCGAAGCTGACCTGCTCCGGCCGCAGCTTCCCCGCATCCATCCGCATGCCGAGGTGGTGGGCGAGCAGGATTCCCTTGTGCAGCTCGACGGCCATGTCGGCGAGCTTCGCCTGGGTGAGCTGGAAGCCGCCGATCGGCCGGCCGAACTGCTCGCGCGTCTTCGCATAGTCCACCGCCGCCTCGAAGCTCGCGCGCGCGGCGCCCATCGAGCCCCACACGATTCCGTAGCGGGCGTGGCTGAGACAGCTGAGCGGGCCGCGCAGTCCGGTGACCTCCGGCAGCACCGCGTCGGCGGGCAGCCGTACCTCGTCCATGACCAGTTCGCTGGTCACACTCGCGCGCAGCGACCACTTGTGCCTGATCTCCGGCGCGGAGAATCCGGGGCTGTCGGTGGGGACCACGAAGCCTCGGATGCCGTCGTCGGTCCCGGCCCAGACGACGGCGACACCGGCGACCGAACCATTGGTGATCCACATCTTGCGGCCGGTGAGGATCCAGTCGGAGCCGTCGCGCTTGGCGAAGGTCCGCATCCCTGCCGGGTCGGAGCCGTGGTCGGGCTCGGTGAGTCCGAAGCAGCCGATGATCTCGCCGGCGGCCATGCCGGGCAGCCAGCGCTGCTTCTGCTCATCGGAGCCGAAGCGGTGGATCGCGTACATGGCGAGCGAGCCCTGGACGGAGACCAGGGAGCGGATGCCCGAGTCGGCGGCCTCCAGTTCGAGGCAGGCCAGGCCGTACTGGACGGCGGTGGCGCCGGCGCAGCCGTAGCCGTCGAGCGACATGCCGAGGGCACCGAGCGAGCCGAGCTCGCGAGCCAGCTCACGGATGTCCGGGAGCTCTCCACGCTCGTACCACTCGGCGATGTGCGGCAGGACGCGGTCCGTGGCCCAGGTGCGCACGGTGCTGCGGATGGCGAGGTCCTCGGCGCCGAGCAGATCGTCGATACCCAGCGGGTCGCCTGGATCGAAGGGCGGGAGCTTCGAGGGTGCGGACATGCGGTGGCCTCCGGCGGCTCTCACACAGCGCGGTGCTGCGGAACACTGATGACGGGCACTGGGAAACTAGCAGCGCTAGTTACGACGCTCGACGTTACGGCTCAGTGTGCCGTGCGTCCAGACCCGGCCGCTCCGGCGGGCCGACCGGACCTAAGCCCCACGACGGGCCGGGACGACGACCGGCGCGACAGCGGCGGGCTCCGCCTCACGGCCCCCCGGGACCACAGCGTCGCGCTCCGCCTCACGGCCCCCGGGGACCACTGCTTCCGCCCGCCCGGAGCCGCGGCCCTCGGGCTCCCGGGTCGCCGGGATCGATGCCTCGCACTCCCCGTCCGCCGAGCACTCCATCACCCGCGGCAGCCGCAGCGCGGCGAGCGCGCCGAGCAGCAGCAGCCCGGCACTGACCAGCAGCGTCACATGAAGGCCGTTGACGAAGGAGTGGCGTGCGGTGGTGCGGAGCAGATCACCCGCGACACCGCCGAGCCGGTCCGCCTCCTGGTACGCCTCGCCCAGCGAGTGGGAGGCGGCGGAGCTCGCGGATGCCGGGACGCCGGTGATCGAGGCGACGGAGGGGCCGTAGGCCGCGTTCATCACGCTGCCGAGCAGAGCGATGCCCATCCCGGCGCCCAGCTGGTACGAGGTCTCGCCGATAGCGGCGGCTCCCCCGGCCTGCTCGGCCGGCGCCTCGCTCAGCATCGACTCGTACGCCGCGAAGAGTGTGGTCTGCAGTCCGAACCCGAGCAGCACGAAGCCGGCGGTGAGCAGCAGGGGCCGGTCGTGCTGCCCCATCAGTACGAGCAGAAGGACGGCGGCGGCGGTGAGGACGAAGCCCCAGCCGACCATCCGGCGCGGTCCGATGCGGCGCAGGGTGTACGAGCCGGTGGCACCCGCGGCCATGGCGGCGAAGGTGAGCGGCAGCAGCCGCAGGCCGGTCTCCAGCGGGCTGAGTCCGAGAACCAGCTGGAGGTACTGGACGGCGATCAGCTCCAGGCCGACCAGCGCCAGCATGGCGAGGACGATGCAGCCGACAGAGGTGGAGAACGCCGGCCGGGCGAACATGCGCATGTCGATGAGCGGATGCGTGCGCCGCCGCTGCCGTCGGACGAACACCATGAGCAGCACGGCGCCGACAAGCAGAGGCGCGGAGGCCATGACGTCGAGCAGTCCGTCCCCGGCGCCCAGCCTCTTGACTCCGAGGACCATGCCGAGCACACCGGCCGCGGCCATGAGCGCGCCGAGCACGTCCCAGGGCCCGTCGTTCCCGCCCCGGGACTCGGGAAGCAGCCAGCGGCCCACGGGGAGTATGAGGGCCATCAGCGGGATGTTGATGAGGAAGACCGATCCCCACCAGAAGTTCTCGACGAGGAAGCCGCCGAGGACCGGGCCGGTGGCGGCACCCACCGCGGCGACCGCGGTCCAGATGCCGATGGCCGTGGCCCGCTCTCGGCGGTCGGGGAAGACGTCCCGCAGGATGGAGAGGGTCGCGGGCATGATCATCGCGCCGCCGACCCCGAGGAGGACGCGGGCACCGATCAGCACTTCGGGGGTGGGCGCGAAGGCGGCAGCGGCCGAGGCCGCGGCGAAGACGCCGTAGCCGATCAGCAGCAGTCTGCGGCGCCCCACGCGGTCGCCGAGCGTGCCGAACATGATCAGCAGCGACGCGCAGATGAGGGGGTACGCGTCCACGATCCACAGCAGTTCGATGCCGCTGGGGCGCAGATCCTCCGTGACCGCGGGGACGGCGACGTGCAGGACGGTCGCATCGAGTGCGACCAGCAGCAGGCTGACGCACAGGACGACCAGGACGACCCAGCGGTTGGCACCGCCGCCGGCGGCGCGCAGGCGTGCCGCGGCCGTGGTCGTCACCGACATCTGTGAACCTCCCAGTGAGCCTCGCGCTCGGTGGACCGGCCGGGGACGGTACTGCGTGGGGGAGTCCCGCGGGGCAGCCCGGCATCGACGGGCGAGTGAGTCGCCAGCGTACGCGAGTTCGCGCGTGCTGCGCGTGGTCGATCTCTCACCTCCGTGCGCGGCACAGTGTGGCGTACGCCACTCGGCCGAGCCCAATTATGGATCTTGAAAGGCCATGAACGGCGCGGAAATTCCGCACGGGCACTCGGTGAACCATTTCCGACTTGCCGAGTTAATCAGTCCGGGAGGACCGTCCGATAAATAGGGAACACGGTCACCAGGTTTTCCTGACGGGCCGTGAATAGAACTGGATCTGAGACAAACTCCACATCACATAGGCATCACGAATGGAGTGGATCGCGCGGACCACACACTCACTCGCTGTAACGTCGATTGGGTGCGTACCGACATCTTTGCCCGGCTGGACCGGGAGCCGGAACCGCCGAAGATAGAGATCCCGCGGATGAGCCGCACACGTCTCGCCCTCTTCGGCGGGACGTCCGCGTTCTATGTGGCCATCGTCGTCGCCGTTCTGGCGTCGACATCGCTCGTCGCCCTCGACTGGAAGCTCATGCTCTTCCGGCCGTACGAGCAGTGGCCCGAACAACACGCGTTTCTCGACTACTTCGTGGTGCTCGGCCAGCGCGGCCCCACGGCCGTCATGGTCGCGGCGTGGCTGGGCTGGCGCTCCTGGCGTCAGCACACCCTCAGGCCCCTCCTGGCGCTCGGCGCGGCTCTGCTGCTGCTGAACGCCACCGTGGGCGCGGTCAAGATCGGACTCGGCCGACTCGGCCCCCACTACGCGACGGAGATCGGCTCGGCCGAACTCTTCGCGGGCGGCGATATATTCCCTTCCGGACATACCGCCAATGCAGTGGTGACCTGGGGCATTCTCGCCTATCTCGCCACCACTCCAAGAGCCCGGCGCTACCTGTCGGCCCTATCGGCCGTGGTCTCGCTCGGCGTGGGACTGACCACCGTGTACCTCGGTACGCACTGGCTGAGCGACGTCCTGCTCGGCTGGGCCGCCGGACTCCTGATCCTGCTGGGCCTGCCCTGGTGCGAGCCCGTCATCGGCCGCGCCGAGGCCTGGATCCTGGCGCTCCGGGACCAGTGGCGCTCCCGCCGGACGCTGTACCCGTCCCGTCCCGTCGCGGCGGGCGGTCCGAGGCAGGCGGTGTTCCCGCAGCGCGCGCCCGCCCCGCAGACCGACGAACCGGCACGTGAGACGGTCGCCATGGTCGGTGGCACCCGGCCGGCGCCGACCACGGGAACGAGGACGGCGGCGCACTCGCAGCAGCGTTCGCACGCGGTGCGCTCCGAGCGCTCGCCGATCACCCCGTCGGGCAGCAGGCGGCCGCCGCACTCGCGGCCGGTCACGGGCGGCTGACGGCAGGCACGGACAGAAGGGAGGGCCCCGGCGCAGGTGCGCCGGGGCCCTCCCTTCTGTCCGTGTCCCGTTAAGCGCTGTCCGTGTCCCGTTCAGCCCTTCCAGCAGCGGGTCACGACACCGTCGGCCACCTCGAAGTTGAGCCGGCCGGCCAGGAACTCCATGGTGATGATCGAGCCGGGCGCCAGCGCTCTGACCGTCGTCCAGCCACGCTGCCGGGCCAGTTCCTCGGCGGCGGGAGCGCCGAGGCCGACGTAGGAGTCAGGGGCGTCGTCAGGCTGTGCGGGAGGGGTCGGTATGGGTGCCATGCACTCCACCGTAGGCGGCAGCGGACGGTGACGGAAGCGGGGCCACGATCTTCCGCAGCAGCCCCACGTACCCCACCGGTCACGCTTCTGTCACAGGCTCTCGACACCCTCTCAACGGACCCCCGGCTCGAACTCGTTCACCCGAACGGGCAGTAGGGAGTCACTCGCCTGCAATTCGGCAGTCTTTGACGATCATGCTGAATTCCTGTTCCGGAATTGACCGGCACGGCCGACAGGGCGAATTGACGGTTCGCGCGGAATTCACGGCTTCCCTACACAATCGCCATCACCCACTGACAGCCGGATCAGTGGCCCCGGCGGGCAGAGCGCGGGACAGACGGTCCCGGATCACCCGGATGCGATCGGTCAGCTCCTGCGGTTCGACCACCTCGAAGTCCACGCCCATCAGCATCACGTGAATCACCAGCACATCCAGGTTGGCGGCCCCTGTGCGCAGCAGACAGTGCGATGCGTCGATGGCCTCCAGCACACCGTCGGAGGGGCCGATCGTCTGCGCCGCCTGCTCGGCGGACGTATGCAGTCTGACCACGGCCCTGGCTGCGTACGCCTGCGTCGACACCCCCTTCGACACGTACGCGGCAAGGTCCTCCGCGGGCGGTGTGCGGGGAGCGAACCGGGGTCCGTGCGGCGGCTTCGGGGTGATCCGGTCCGCACGGAAGGTGCGCCAGCCTCCCCTGTCGACGTCCCAGGCGACGAGGTACCAGCGGCGCTCGGTACACACGAGGCGGTGCGGCTCGACCGTGCGGCGGGACGCGGCGCCGCCGTGGTCGCGGTACTCGAACCGCAGCCGTTCGCTGTCGCGGCAGGCGTTCGCCAGCTCGGTGAGGACGCTCGCGTCCACGGTCGAGCCCTGCCGGCCTCGCAACATCGGCACGGTGAAGGCGTTCAGCGCACCGACCCGGCGGCGCAGTCTTCCCGGCAGCACCTGTTCCAGCTTGGCGAGGGCGCGCACCGACGTCTCCCCGATGCCCTCGATGCCCTGGCCGGCCGCCGTACGCAGGCCGACGGCGACGGCCACCGCCTCGTCGTCGTCGAGCAGCAGCGGCGGCAGCTCGGCGCCCGCGCCGAGCTGATAGCCGCCGCCGGTGCCCGGACTCGCGTTGACGGGGTAGCCCAGCTCCCGCAGCCGGTCCACGTCACGGCGCACGGTGCGCGCGGTGACGCCCAGCCGTTCGGCCAGATCGGCTCCCGACCATTCGCGGTGGGCCTGCAACAGCGAGAGCAGGCGCAGCAGTCTTGCCGAGGTCTCCAACATGGTCACGAGTCTGGCAGCCCTTGCGGACAACCCCGGTCCGCAAGGGTGGCCGTACGGACCCGGTACGCAGGGGCCCGTCGGCTACTTCCGCCGGCGGATCGCGTCCGCGGCCGCGTAACGGACCGCGTACAGCCCGTCGTAGAGCGCGCTGCGGCCACGGTGCAGCGCCTCGCGCACCGCTCCGCGCGAGCGGCTGTTGCCGCCGCGGGCCACGAGTTCGGCGAACAGCGCCTCGTGGCGTGCGGCGATACGGGCCGGATCGAAGCGTGCGGAGGCGGCGAGCGCGGCCTGCCCGGTGCGCCGGCGCAGATCGTCGTCCTGGATCAGCTCCAGCAGTGCGCCGGCGACGGCATCCACGTTGCCGACCGGCACCAGCCGGCCGTCGACGCCGTCCTCGATGATCTCGCGCGGTCCGTGCGGGCAGTCGGTCGAGACGACCGGCAGGCCGCAGCGCATCGCCTCCACGATGGTCATGCCGAAGGACTCCCGGGTCGAGGTGACGGCCGCGAGCGAGCCCTTGACCCACTCGGGCTCCAGCGGGTTCACGGTCCCCATCAGGAAGACGTGCTCACTCATGCCCCTCTCCTCGACGAGGGCGGAGAGAGCCTTCTTCTCGTTACCGGTCGCATCCCCGCTGCCGTAGATCCGCAGCCGCCAGTCGGGGCGGGACGCGACCACCTTGGCGAAGGCCTCGACCAGCACGTCGTAGCGTTTGACGCGCGTCAGCCGGCCGGCCGCCACCACCACCTTCGCGGTCGAGTCGGCGGGCGCGACCTGTGGCGCGGGCACGCTGTTGGGCACGGCTTCGATGAGCACACCGGGGAGCGCAAGCTGCCGATAGGCGGTCGCATCCGCCTCGGTGACCGTCGTGAGCGCGTCGAGCAGCGCGTAGCGGTGCCCGATCTCACGGCGCAGCCGGTAGCCGTGGCTGTCCAGCGTCAGATGCTCCTGGGCGACCCTGACGACGCCCCGCCGGGCCTGGCGGGCGATGTGGACATTGAGCCCGGGACGGGTACCGACGACCACATCGGCGTCCAGGGACGCCAGATGGGCAGCGATCCGCTGATCGGTGAGCCGGCTGTACTGCTTGTGCCGGCCGTCGCCACGCGGGAAGACCTTCGCGGGCTGCGCGGCGAGCGGATCCTCACCGTCGTACCCCGGGCTCTTCTTGCGCAGGTCGACAAGGTGCTTCATCATCACCCCGGCCGGTGCGCCCATGGTCGGCTCGTCCCGATGGCGGAAGACGGAGACGATCTCGACGTCATGACGCTCGGCGAGCGTCTGCGCCAGATTGAACGTGGTCCGGATCGTGCCGCCGATGCCATACGCGTTGTGGAGCAGAAATGAAATACGCATGCGTCGCCGCATCCCCCTGGTCATGCTTCGCCCCCCGGTCAGGGGGTGTCCCGAGTAGGACTTTACTGCCCCGTCAGGGCTGATAAGGGATTTGAGGCACCGTGAAGCAGTTCCGGGTCATGTCACTGCTCTGGGTGTCCCGGCCACGGCCGTCCCGCCGGCGTGCGACGGACGATCAGGTTCGGCGCTCCGCGGGCGACCCAGCCGGCCGCTTTCGGTGAACCACATCGCGGCGGCCCACCCCTCCAACTGCCACTGTGACAACGCCCGTCCGGCCACGGCCCGCCTGAAATTCGCGCACGGCCGGGTGGCCGGTGTCATCGTAGTTGCGGCTCGCACCCGTGACCCACAGGGTGTTGCGGCAGGCCGTTGCGTCCTTGAAGTCACGGGGACACCGCGGAGGAACCATCAGCTCGCCGTCTTCCCCTCGTTGACCGGCGAGGGGAACGTACGCGTCGGCGCCGAGCAACGACGCCGTCGACGTCGCCGAGCTGCGCCTGCCCGCGGCGCCCAGAACCGGACCGGTGCTCGTGCACGAACTGCGGTGCGGGGCGGTCGTGTTCAGCGGAGAACCGAAGAGTTCGGCTCCGGTGCCGTGCGCACCGCATCCCGGCCGGCAGGCGGTCCGGAAACGGGCAGCTGACCGACGCGCGCGCTGCGTGCGGCGCCTGCCGGGCACGGGCATGCACCCCGCCCGCTTCGATTCGGTACGGCCCGGCGCGTGACTCCTGCCCCTTATCACCCGTTGACCCTTCATGAGCCGGGACCCGCCCGGCGTACGTGATCAAGTCCGAGGAGCCACCCGTGCCGCGCATGCTCGACGTCAGCGAGGACGTACGCGCCGAGATCGGCGACGAAGAAGCCGACCGGCTGCTCACCGGTCACAACGCACCGGGCAGCTACGACTGCACCTCCTGCCGCACCCCGGGCGACTCCGAGCAGGAACGCACCAGCACGGTGCTGTTCGTCGGCGAGGAGACCGCCGTACTCGCCTTCGCCCACGCCACCTGCATTCCCTCGCAGGTCGTCCAGGTCGCCGAGGACCAGCTCCAGGGTGCCGTTCGTTCCATCACCGGGGAGGAGCAGCGGATCCCGGGTGCAGCTCCCGAGCAGGCCGTGCTGGGGGTCACCAGTGGCCTGATCCTGATCAACGGTGAGCTGCACCCGGCGCTCGTCGTGGAGCCCACCGCGCCGATCGCACGCCCCGGCACCACGGGCAACGGCGGCGACGACTTCCTGCCGCTCCTGATCGAGCAGGGCTTCCTGCCTGTGTCCGATGTGAACCAGGTGCCGCCGCAGCTGCACGGCTGGTCGGTGCTGGTCGCGATGGGACAGCTCCACGCCGTGCTCCAGCCGGGCACGGGCGGAGGCAGCCCGGTGGCCTGGTGGCAGGCACATCAGCCGCTCCAGGTCACGGAAGGCTGGCGGGCTGCGGCGAACAAGTCGCACAGGGTTCTGGTGTTCGCGGCGCCGGTGGGCTCCATCGGTCAGCAGCCGCGGGAGGACCTGCTGCGTGACGCGCTGGAGAAGGCGGCCGTCAACGGCCGTCTGGTGGCCGCCTCGATGCCGCTCGCCGGCACCTGAGTCAGGTCGGTCGGACGGGCCCGATCCGGCCCGTCCGACCTGCCCCTGCCAGGAGCCTCATCGGGCCTCTCCGGGACGCGCCGCAACAGCCGGGCGGCGTCGCTGCCCGGCTGTGGGGTCCGGCGGGCACCGACGCGGACGTGCGCCGGACGGGCAGACGCCCCCGGCGTACGTCCGCGTGTCCGTTCCGACGACGCGCGCCCGTTCGTGTCCCCGCAGGTTCCGGCCGGTTCCGGCGAGTACCGGCCGGTTCCCGGGCAAGGGCTTTCTCCCTCGGAAGAATGCAGCTCGGCGCAGCCCGCATCCGCAGGACTGCCGCATCGTTGCAGGTACGTGCACTCATACGACCCGAGCCGCCAGCCGTACCAGAGCCAGATCCCCGCGATGCGCCCCGCGCATGACAGATCGGCGGGCCACTCGCCCACTCCGATCTACGACGCGCTGTACTCGGAGTACCTGAGGGCCTTCAAGACCCTGCCCGGCGACCGCACCGGCGAGGAGGATCTCGGATTCAGGGCCTTCGGGTCGACGGGACTGCACAGCAGCCGGGGCGCGCACGGCGGCGGTTACGGCACCCACGGGGTGCACACGGGGAACTGGCAGCCGTACCACGTCCACCGGCCGCACGGCGCGCACCAGCCCGCGGCGCTGCCTCCGGCCCCGCGTCGCGGGTCCTGATCCCGGGGGACACGGCACGGCGGGGAGAAGCAAAAGCACGGGCGCGGGGGGGGGGGGGGGGGGGGGGGGGGGGGGGCGTTCGGGTTTTGCTTGTTTTTTTTGTGTTTTTTTCTTCCACACGAAAAGAG